>NZ_BAGH01000050.1 GCF_000308715.1 Nocardia tenerifensis NBRC 101015 | reverse complement strand
GGTCTCGGGATCGGCGACGGTGCTCAGCTCGCGTTGAGCCGTGGCAGGCGATCGACAACGGAGTCACCGGCGCCTCGCAACCGCCGGCCAGCACGACGTCGGTGCGCCCCCACCCGATCGACCGGGCGCCGTAGTAGATCGCCGACGCGCCGCTGGTCCGATCCCCGGAGAAGCTCTTGCTCATCCCGGTGATGCCGTAGCGGATGGTCGTGAACCCTTGGGGCGCTGCGAGAAACCACGCCGTCGCCTGCCACGGATTCACCACGTCGGCGCCGTCGCGGTAGTACTCGAGGAAGCCGCGTTCGCACAGATCCCAGCCGCCGGTGTTGTTGCCGAACCAGACCCCGACGCGCGAGCGGTCCTCGCCCGCCAGATCCAGTCCCGCGTCGGCCAGCGCCTCGTCCGTGCTGACAAACGAAAGATGGGTGAAGCGATCGGTTTTGGCCAGGAACCGGCGCGGCACATGATCGGCGGCCCGAAGGTCGGTCACCTGCCCCGCGACTCGGACCGGGAAGTCCTCGGCGTCGAAAGCCGTTATGCGCGTGAGGCACGACGCCGACTTGCGCAGATTCTGTTCGAAGTCCGCCACATTCGACCCCGCGGCGTTCACCGCGCCGAAACCGGTGACGACCACCCGTCGCCGCCCGCTCATGTCACCCGCTCCAGCACGGCGGCGGAGTGGATACCGCCGAAGCCACTGGCGACCACCATCGCGGTCTCGACCGTCGCCGGTCGCGCCGCGTCGACGACGTAGTCGAGATCGCACTCCGGGTCGGGCTCACGGTAGTTCGCGGTCGGCGGCACCGTCTGCCGGTCGATCGCGCCGAGCGTGGCGATCACCGCCATCAGGCTCGCCGACGAGAGCGAGTGCCCGATCATCGATTTCAGTGAGCTGATGGGGATCTGGTAGGCGCGCGGCCCGAAAACCGTTTTGAAGGCGTTGGTTTCGAACAGGTCGTTCTGCGGAGTCGAGCTCCCGTGCGCGTTGATGTAGTCGATGGCGGCGCGGTCGACGCCGCAGTCGGCCAGCGCCGCGTCGATCGTGCGGACCATGGACGCACCGGTCGAGTCCAGGTCCGTCATGTGCTTCGCGTTCGAGGTGCTGCCGAAACCCCGTACCTCCGCGTAGATATGGGCGCCGCGAGCCAGGGCGTGCGCGCGCTCCTCGAGCACGACGAACGCCGCGCCCTCGGAGATGACGAAGCCGGCCCGGCCGATGTCGAACGGTCGTGACGCCCGCTCGACCGGCCCCTCGGCCCGGGAGAGGCAGCCGATCACGTCCAGCGTCGCGTAGCTGAGGCCGTTCAGCGGACTCTCCCCCGCGCCCGCGAGGACGAACGGCGCCTCGCCGTTGCGCACGAGGTCGAACGCCAGGCCCAGCGCGTCCAATCCGGCGGTACAGCCGGTCGTCAGCGTGGTGGTCATGCCGTTGAGCCCGTAACGCTCGGCCAGCAGGCCCGGCACGTAGTCCAGGAAGATCGAGTCGTAGGTGGCCGGGCTCATCCGGCGCGGCAGGATGGGCGGCAACGAGTTCACCGTGGCGCGTTCATACATCTCCTGCATCTCCGGCGCGCCGCCGACGGCGGAGGCGAATATCGCCGCGCCGCCGCACAAGTCGGCGCCGGCGGCGGGAAGTCCGGAGTCTTCCATGGCTTTTCGCGCCGCGGTGGCGCCGAGCTGGACGAAGCGGCCGAGTCCGGCGAGTTCGTCGGCCTCCCTGGGCGACCAGGTATCGGCGAGGTCGAAGTCGTCGACGCGCGCCACGCCGTGGCATCGGAGCCCGAGCGCGGTCATCAGCGGCTCGTCCTCGATCCGGACCTCGCCGCGCATGACATTGTCCCAGAACTCTTCGGGCTCTTGACCATTCGGTGCGACGACACCGATCCCGGTTATCACGGCACGCACGATCAGTTGCTCCTTCGGGTTACGACGCGCCTGCTGAGCGCGAGTTCGTCGATGGCCTCGGCGACCACGTCCGGGCATTCGAGCGGGAGGTAGTGGCCCGCGTCGACGCTGCGCAGCCGACCGTGTCGGAATCGGGCCGCCATGGCGCGGGACCGGCGGGGCGCGACGACCACATCGTGCTCGCCGACCAGAACGAGCACGTTCATCGACAGCGCCGCCAGTTTCTCGGTCGAGTCGTGGTCGGCGAGGCCGAGCAGGTCGCCGCGCTGCGCGACGCGCAACCGGCGGAAATCCGTGACGACCTGCTCGAACCGCTGATAACCCGGGTATCGGTGGAAGGCGCCGCGCAGGAAGTCGCGCTCGACCCGGCCGTGGCCGAGCTGGGTGAGCAGGTCAGGATGCAGGCCGATGCGCGCGGCGGTGCCGATCAGCAGCAGCCCCGCGACGAGGTGCGGGTATCGGTAGGCGAGGTCGAGCGCGACCAGCCCGCCCGCCGAATGCCCGACGACGATCCCGGGTTCGCGGCACAGCTCTTCGCACTCCACCGCGTGGATCACCGCGTCGGTGGCGGCCTCCACGGTCCGGGGCGTGCGGCCGGGGCTCGCGCCGTGGCCTGGCAGGTCGACGCCGACGGGCGCGAGATCGGCCGCCAGTTCGGCGGCGACCCAGCGCCAGTGGCGCGAACTGCCGCCCGCGCCGTGGATGAGCAGCACGTCGGTGGCGTCCGGAGAGTCGTTGCGCCCGAACCGATCCGTGTTGATGAAGCCGGCCATCATGTCACCGGCTCCAATGTCGTCAGCCGGCGCAAGACGGCCTTGTCGGGTTTGCCGAGCGCGGTGACGGGCAGCTCGGCGCGGACGACGAGATCTTCGGGCAGTTGCTGGGAGCCGAGTCCCTCGCCCGCCAGATACGTTCGCAGCGAGCGCAATTCGATCGAATGTCCGTCCCGCAGCGAGACGATCGCGCACAGCGTCTCGCCGAGACTCTCGTGCGGTACGCCGATCACCGCGGCCTGCCGGATGGCCGGGTGCCGCAGCAGCGCGTCCTCGACCGCGGCCGCCGAGATGACGTCGCCGCCGCGGTTGACGGCGTCGCGCAGCCTGCCCTCCACGACGAGGTAGCCGGTCGGGGTCTGCCGCACGAGATCGCCTGTGCGATAGAAGCCTTCGTCGTCGAACGCCGCCTCGCCGGACGGGCCGCCGTTGAAGTAGCCGGCGATGGTGTACGGCCCGCGGGTGAGCAGCTCGCCGACGTAGCCCAGCGCGACCGGCAGGCCGTCGGGCCCGACCACGCGCAGTTCGTCGGCGGGCGAGGCGGGCGCGCCCTGGGTGAACACGACGACGTCCCTTCGATCGTCGAGCCGGGTGAAGTTCAGCAGCCCCTCGGCCATCCCGTACACCTGCTGCAGCGTCGTGCCGGGGAACTGGTGGAGCAGCAGCCGCGCCGGGGACGGCAGCAGCCGAGCACCGCCGACCTGCAAGAGCCGCAACGCCTTCGGCCGTACCCCGGTCGCGGCCGCCAGCTCCGCGATCTCCGTCGCCAAGGTGGGCACGAGCGCCGTCGCGGTCACGTCGAACTCCATGAGCCGATCGAGCAGGGTGTGCGGGTAGCGGTCCGGCGCGAGGACCGCCGTCCCGCCCACCGTGAGCGCGCCGAGGACGCCGGGGCAGCCCAGCGCGAAGTTGTGCGCTACCGGCAACGCCGCCAAATACACGGTGTCCGAGCCGAATCCGCAGATCTCACTGCTGACTCGAATGTTGTAGCGGTAATCCTGATGGGTACGCGGAATCAGCTTGGGCCGCCCGGTGGTGCCGCCGGACAGCAGCAGCATCGCGAGGTCCGACCCCATCGGATGGTCGGGCAGTGCCCGCTCGGGGCCCGCGGCCAGGTCGGTGAACGCGATCTCGCCGGGCGCGAGATCGGCCGCGCCGACCACGATGAGCCGCCGGATCGCCCCGCATCCGGCCGTGACCGCCCGCGCGACGTCGAGGCCTTGCCCGCGCCGCATCGGCGCCGACTCCGCGATCAGGGCGACGGCCCCGGACGCCTCGGCGACGTGCTGGACGTCCAAGCGGCCGGTCGTCGGCAGCAACAGCACGGGGACGGCGCGGATCCGCCACAGCGCCAAGGCCGCGACCACGAAGGCGGCCGTATTGCCCAGTTGCACGAGCACCCGATCTCGCGGCGCCACACCGAGGTCGAGCAGCCCGTGCGCGGTCGCCTCGGCCCGCGCGAGCAGCTCGCCGTAGGTCAGGCCCTCGGCGGCGTCGATCACGGCGAGCCGATCGGGATCGTGGGCGCGGATGTCGGCGTAGATCGGGTCGTCGCGCCAGAAGCCCGCCGCGCGGTATCGCGCCGCGCACTCGCTCGGCACCGCCCGGTACTCCGCGAGGCGTTCCGGCGGCAGCGCGTCGGCCGAGATCCGGGTGATGCCCGCGCGGCGGGGACGGCCCTTAGAGGTCGCGCCGGGGCTCATCGAGACGATGGTGTCGACCCCGTACGCCGCCAGCGCGTCAAGGGTTTTCGACCACTGCACGGTGTGGCAGAGCTGCTCACGCAGCCGGAGTTTCAGCTCGACCGGATCCCTCGTCGGTCGCGCCGTCGTATTGCTGATGATCGGCGCGGACGGCGGGTACAGCACCGTCTCGTCCAGCAGCGCGGCGAACTCGTCGACGATCGGCGCGAGCAGTGCGGTGTGGAAGGCCGACGACACCGGCAGCCATTTCATCTGCGCGCCAGCGCTTTCCGCGGCCGACGCCACGTTCTCGAGAGCCGCGACGTCCCCCGCGACCACGGTCTGCGTCCGCGAATTGTGCAGTGCGGGCGCGCAAACCCCCAATGGCGCGGCGGCAGCACACAACTCGGCCACCTCTTCGAAACTCAGGCCGAGCACCGCGACCATGCCGACGTCCCGTCCGGCGGTCGCGGACTTCATCAGCTCGCCCCGCCGCCGGACGAGGGCCGCGGCGTCGGCGACCGTGAGGCTGCCCGCCGCCGCGAGCGCGGTGTACTCGCCGAGACTCTGCCCGGCGAAGAAGTGCGGTGCGGGCACCGCGGTCCGCGTCACCTCGTAGGACGCCAATCCGACGGCGAGCAGCGCGGGCTGGGTGATCTCGGTCTGCGCCAGCATCTCCTCGGGCCCGTCGCGACAGATGGACAGGAGGTCGACGCCCGCCGCCTCGGAGACGACGTCGAATATCCGGGCCGCGTCCGGATGTCTCTCGGCCAGTTGCACTCCCATGCCGAGGCGTTGCGCGCCCTGGCCGGGAAAGACGAAGGCGGTCTTGTTCATGTCGTCTCGTCCGCAGGCGACTCGGCGTCCTGGAGTTGGGCCAGCACCAGGGCGGTGACGTCGGCCACGGTGCGGTCGAGCAACTTCTCCAGGGTGATCTTCCGGCCGAACGCGCGGCCGACCGCCAGCGAAACCTGTACTGTCTCCGTGGAATCCAGCCCGAGGTCGTCGTGCAGTCGCGCCGAGTCCTCGATCGCCTCGGCCTCGATGCCGAGCTCCTCGATCGCCTCGACGAGCGTGGCGCGCACTTGCCGCTCCGTCACGAAGGCTTCCGTATGAGTCATCTCGCTCCTAGTTGTGATCGCGGGTCAATCCCCGGCGCCGACGAGGGCGCGCGCGGTCGACCGGAGTTTGTTGGTGGTCTCGTCGAATTCCGCTGCGGCGCAGGAGCCCTCCACGATGCCCGCGCCGGCCCGCAGCCACGTCGATCCGGTGGCGTCCTGGAAGATCGAGCGCAGGATCAACGCGCTGTCCAGCTCGCCGCCGCCGTCGACCACGCACGCGCACCCCGAGTACAGGCCGCGTTCGTCGACCTCCAGCGCGCTGATCGACCGCAGCGCCGCTACTTTCGGAATGCCGGAGGCGGTGACGGCCGGGAACAAGGCCTCCAGCGCGTCCCAGCAATCCGCGCCGGGCGACAGCGCCCCCGTCACCATCGAGCCGAGGTGCTGAACGGTGCCGCGCTCGCGGACGTCGAGCAGGTCGCGCACCGCCACCGTGCCGGGCGAGCACACCGTCGCCAGTTCCTGCACGGCCAGCCGCACCGAGATCACGTGCTCGTAGCACTCTTTCACGTCCCACTCGAGCTCCTCGCGCACCGCGGCGTCGGGCGGAACCCGCAGCGGCCTGGTTCCGGCGAGCGGCTGCGTGCTGGCGAGTCCGTCGGCCGAGACCCGCAGCAGGATCTCGGGACTGAAACCGGCACAGCCGATCTCGCCGAGATCGAACAGGAACGACCGCGCCGGGGTATTGACCGTGAGCCCCTTGACGTAACTCCTGGCCAGATCGACCGGGAAGGGTACCTCGACCCGGCGCGAGAGGATCGCCTTGCGCAACTCCCCCGCCTCGATCGACGCCACGACCTTGTCGACCATCGCCTCATAGCGCGATCGCGCGGCGCGGTCGTCGAGTTCGATCCGCGACGCCGCCTGGTCGTCGATGACGGGCAGGTCCCGCACGAGGTGGGTGACGGCCGCGGCCGAGGCCTGGTTCTCCGACTCCACGCTGACCGTCGAGCCGCGCCAGACGATCTCCGTGCCCGGAATCATGAAGTGCGCCAACACTTTCTCCGGGGCGGGCCGGTCCAGCGCGTGGATCAGCCGGGCGGCGTCGAACGCGATGTATCCGTACGCGCGCCGCGTCGGCGGGAGGAGGTCGCCGAGCACGTCACCGAGCTGCCGCAACGGTCGGCGCCCCAGCGGCTCGCGATAGTCGCGCCCGTCGACGGTCCACCGCACCTCCGTGGCCGTGAGCCGCACCGTGGCCTTGGTGTCCGCGGCGAACCAGCGGACGCCGTCGCGCTCATAGGAGAAGTACTCGGCGAAAAGCCCACTCTCGACCAGCGCCAGCAGGTTTCGGGTATGCCCGAGGCTGCGTGTGGTGAAGCGATAGCCGAGGTCGCTGTCCCCTCGGTGCTCGCGGTCGATGACCGACAAGATCCCTCCCTGTGTCTGTCCGTCCTGACTTCAGCGATGCTGTCAGCGGGTGGATCGCGCGGGCGTCTCGGTCGCGTCCGTCGGGTGTACCGCGCCGCCCGCCGCGTGGCCGGTGCTCACGGGCGGCGACCCCCGCCGCTGGCGGCCGGGATGCCCGCAGGCAGCACGGAGGTATCGCCGGTGAGTTCGGCGAACGCGACCCTGAGGTTCAGTTCGGTGCGGCGACCCTGCGACCAGTCCGCGAACGGCGCGAAGGCCGCGTCGTCCGCCGCCGCGGCGATATCGATCCCCTCTTGTGCCGCCGCGGCGGCGACGGTCCGCACGGCGACGAGGTAGGCGCGTGTCGACTCGAGCACCGCGCTCGACCCCGCCGGACCGTGCCCGGGGACCACCGCGACGGGGTCGAGAGCGAGCAGGCGATCCAGCGCCGCGATCCAGCCTGCGATGGAGGCGTGTCCGGGCAGCGCCAAGGGTGTCACCTCGTTGAAGCACAGATCGCCCGCGATGAGCGTCCGCGTGTCCGGCACCCAGACCGCGAGGTCGCCCGGCGTGTGCGCCGGCCCGGCGAACAGCACCTCGCACCCGTCGAATCTCGGCATGAGACCGGCGGTTCGCCCGTCCGGCGGCACGATCTCCATGCGCGCGAACTCGTCCGCGTGCTCCGGGTAGAGCCGCATGAACAGCGACTTCTGCGTCGCCATCCGGGCAACGGAGTGCGCGGTCGTGGGGTCGGCCACGATGAGCGCGTCCGCGAACGCCGCGTTCCCCCCGACGTGGTCGATGTGCGGATGGGTATTGACGACGATCCGCGCGGTCGTCCGCCGACGGGCCAGCTCCGCGACGAGCACCGTGGCCAGGCTCGGCACCAGCATGGTGTCCACCACCGTCGCGCTGCCGTACCGGAGCAGCAGCGTCGAGTTCGAGGTCCCCGGCGCGGCGGCGCGAGGCGAGGCGACGAGCACTCCGTCGGCGATCTCCACTATTTCGGTCATCGACCGAGGATGCGGATCGAGGGGTTGCGGCGCCGTCTCCGCGACGTCTGCACGGGTGCCGCCTACGCGCCGAGCTCGAGCAGCCTGATGCGCGAGTTGACCTCTCGCTGAACGGAATTGAGGTAGCCCTCCAAATGGCGCAGCTTCTCGACCGTGGCGTGCACCGACTCCCCGTCACGCACCCCGCCGGGCGCCTCGTCCCCCTCGTCGGGCAGCGACCTGCCGTCCTTCAGCAGCGCGTACAAGACCTCGGTTCGCGGTTCGGGCGTCACGTCCAACTCCTCGGCGAGCGCCTGCGCGCACGCCCGATACTGCCGCAGTGCCCCGCTGCGGTCACCCGCGAGGGCATGCATTCGCATCATGCGGAAATGCGCCCGCTCGTTGGCCGCGTCGATACCCAATACCGCTCGCCCGTAAGCCAGCCCGAGTTCCCATTCCTTGCGCAACTCGGCATCCAGCATCAATTTGTCGAGCAGCATAATATTAATCGACCGATAGATATCGATGTAGCTGGTGGTCCAGTCGACATACCAGCCCTCCAGCAAATCCCCCCGAAACAATCCGACCGCGCGCGTCAGTTCCGCGCGCACATCGTCGGACAGCAGGCCGGCGGGCGCGTCGAGGCTGCGCGCGTAGGCGCGGTCGCACTCGAAGACGTCCGCCCACACCGAACCCGAGTCGGCGAGGCCGATCCATTCCTGTTCGGCCACGATCAGTTTCGAGCCGTCCTCGACGTGTTCATCGAGGGCCCGCTGCAGCTGCCACAGCGTTTGGCGCAAATACTTCTTCGATCGTCGCGCGTCGATCTCGGGCCACAGCTGATCGGCGATGCGTTCGCGTTGCAGCGGACGCCCCTTGGACAAGATCAACAAGCTCAGCAGCTCCTTGACCTTGCGCGCCTCGATGCCGTGCACGGCGGCACCGGTATCGGTACATGCCTCGAATCGGCCCAGCAGATATATACGGTGAGTTATCACGCGCCCCCTCCGATGCGGAACTCTCCCGTGTCACTCTTCGGCACGATTGCCGATGGCCGACATCGGGATTGTGCTTTTTACTCCCCCAGCACCCCAGCGCGAGTTTATCACCGAAACCGTTCGGTCCGGATCCCCTAGTCTCGGTGTCACCGCATCGGGGATTTTCTTACCCCTACGACTTATCGCCGACACCGAATTGCCCGGGTACCGCGTCGATTCTTCGATTCCGTGTGGTTGGTTTTCGATGTCGTCGGGCGGACGGGCGAGAGACGGACGGCGAGACACCCGCGCGCACGGCCGTTGGCTGTGATCGCCGTATGACGAGTCCCATCGCGTATGTCCCCCCGGCGCCGCGAGCGCGCCGGGCCGAGTTGCTACAGCTGGTGTTCGGCTTCGCACCGGCTCAGATCCTGCACACCCTGGTGGAACTCGGTGTGCCCGAGGCCATCTCGGACCGGTCGGTCGCCATCGAGGACCTCGCCGAGGCCACCGGCACCGAACCGAGGTCGCTGCGCAGGCTGCTGCGCGCCGCGGCGAGCCTCGGGCTGGTCTATCACCTCGGCTCGGATACCGTGCAGCTCAGCGCCCGCGGCGCGCTGCTGCGCCCCGACGTGCCGGGCTCGGTGCGCAACCTCGTGGTCCTGTGGGCCGGCGACAACAGCTGGCAGGCCTGGGGCCGGCTGGATTGGAGCGTGCGCACGGGCCGGCCCGCCTACGAAACCGTCACCGGGGCACCGTTCTTCGACTATCTCGACGATCATCCCGAGGACAGCGCCGTGTTCGACCGAGCGATGACCGAGACGACCATGATCGCCGCGCCCGGCATCGCCGCCGCCGTCAACCTGTGGGCGGCCTCGACGGTGGCCGACATCGGCGGCGGCAACGGCGTGCTGCTGGCGAAGCTGCTCGAGACCAATGGTCACGTGAAAGGCATTCTGTTCGACCGACCGGCCAGCACGGCCGCGGCCGCCGCCCGGTTCGCCGCCGAGGGGCTGACGGAGCGGGTCACGGTGGTCAGCGGCGACTTCTTCGAGGAGGTTCCGCCCGGCGCCGACGTGTACCTGCTCAAGAGCGTCCTGCACGACTGGAACGACGACGAGGCGCGGACCATCCTCACCAACTGCGCCGCGGCGATGGCCGAGCACGCCACGCTGCTGATCATCGAGCCCGTCGTCCCCGACACCGACGACCAGCTCGTGCGCGAACGCTTCATGGTGATCAGCGATCTCAACATGATGGTGTGCACGGGCGGTGTGGAGCGGACCGTCGCGGACTTCGGGGCCCTGCTCGCCGACTGCGGGCTCGCCGTCACCGGGCTCACGCGGTGCGAGCCGCCGAGCAATTTGAGCGTGATCCATGTCCGGCACCGCTGAAATGGCCGACGCACCGGCGTCATTGATCCACGGCGGCTGGCAGGCCGAGGTGCTCGAACTCGTCGTCGAGCTCGAGCTCGCGGATCGCCTCGCGGGCACGTCGAAGACCGTCGCCCGGCTCGCGTACGAAACCGGCACGAGCGCACCGCGACTGGAGCTCGTGCTGACCCTGGCCGGTCACCTCGGGCTGTTCACCAGGACCGAGACGGGGGCGATCGCGAACAACGCGGTGTCGAGCCTGCTCTCGGCCGGCCATCCGCACTCCTTGCGCGCGGAGGCGCGGCACGCGCTGTCGAGGTGGGCGCGAATCGCCTGGGGCAGCCTCGATCTCGCGGTGCGCGCGGGCGACAGCGGATTCCGGCAGACGACCGGCGAGGAGCTGTTCGACTATCTGCGCCGGCATCCCCGCGAGCTCAGCGACTTTCAGCGCTTTCAGGCCGAGGTCACGCGGCGCAACGGCGCGGCGCTGCTGCGCTCGGGCTTCGCACCGGCGGGCGAGGTCGTCGATGTCGGCGGCGGGCGCGGCACCCTGGCCACCCAGCTGTGCGCGGCTCTGCCTGCGCTACGCGCGGTCGTGTTCGATCTGCCGGAAGTCGTTGCGGACAGCGACATTCCGGCGGAGCTGGCCGAACGAGTGCGCGTGCAGGGCGGCGACTTCTTCGATCGGGTGCCCGCGAAGGCCGACGTCTATCTACTGTCGCACATCCTGCACGACTGGCCCGACGAGGACGCGTCGCGCATTCTGCGCACCGTTCGAGCGGGCATGGCCGACGACTCGACCCTCGTCATTCTGGAGAACCTGAAGACCGACCCGCCCGCCCTGCTGGTCTCCTATCTCGATGTGCTCATGCTCACCGCGTGGGGTGCGCGGGAGCGGACCGCGCGGGACTACACCGGGCTGCTCGCGGCGAGCGGCCTCGCCGTGCGGTCGATCGAGACGATCGAGCCCAGGTCGGCGCTCGCCGTCATCACCGCGACCCGCGACTGAGCACCCGAGGTTGTCGCACGGTGGTGGCCGTGAGCGCGAGGATGTCCGACCGGCCGGTGACGAAGGTCCGTTCGGTGACGCGCAGGCCCGAATCATGCAGCAGGAGGTCGTATTCGGCCGCCGTGCGCTCGCGTCCGGCCGACAGCAGTCGTTGCTGCACGACGAGGTACGCGGGCAGTAGCGCCGCGCGGGCGGCCGCGGCGTCGATCGCGACCACGGTGAGCACGCAGTCCGGCGACATGGCCTGCCTGACGCGGTCGAGGAAGGCGCGGGCGGCATCGTCGGGCAGATCGCGCAGGGCGTGAAGGCAGAGGTAACGCCCTGCCGCGCACGGTATCTCGGTCATGTCGGCGGTGACCCGGACCTGATCGGGTTCCGCGAGTCCGAGCGCGCCCATGGTCTTTCGCGCGACGCCTTGCCGGTAGGCCGCGATCTTCGGCGCGTCCTGTTCTGCTACCGCGACGCTCGACGGGGAGTCGCCGCCAAAGACCATGTGCGGCAGTCGCTCCCACGCTGCTACTACCGTTTCGGACAGCGTGTAATCGGCGTCCCTGATCGCGGTATGCGGGTGGTCGGGGGCGAGTCGGCGACCACCCTCGGCCAGCACGACGTGGCCGGCGGGATCGAGGGCGAGCACGTTCAGGGCGATGAAGAGGCGCACCAGCCGGTCCAACGCGCCAGCGTCGACTCCGCACACCCCGGCCAACTCCGGAATCGTGTGGCGGCCCTCGACGGCGCCGTCGATCACGCCCAGGCGCAGCGCGGCCGACAGGGCTCGGGACTTCCATCGTCCGTGGATCAACTCGCGGAGCCGGGCTACGTCACGGGGGTCGGGCGCGTTCATGGCGAGCAGTATTCGACGCCGCGGTCGGCTCCGGTGTCTGACAGCGCGACTCCCCGGTGTCTCGTTGAGTTCGGCCGCGATCGTCTCCCAGCCATGTGTGCGCTGTTCAGAGCCGGTTTTCGCGCCGGTCAGACACGGCGCCGACGCGCGGCAGACATTTCGACGTCGCCCATCCTGACACAGTGGCCTCTCGATGTCCGGGAGGAGTCTCGCCAATGACCACATCGGAGCCGAGCGCGGACCTCCATCTGCCGCCGCGCGACCTGTGGCCGCACCGCGTGCACGGCGAGTCGCGGTCGTATCCCGCGACGTTCAACGCCACCGAGGTGCTGCTCGATCGGCACCTCGACGCGGGCCACGGCGATCGTCCCGCACTGCGCTACGGCGACACCGTGCTCAGCTACGAGCGACTGGCCCGCCGGGTCAACCGGTTCGGCAACGCGTTACGCGAACTGGGCGTGCGGCCCGGTGACCGCGTCGTTCTCGCCTCGCTGAACGAATGGCAGGCCTTCGTCACCAATTTCGCCGTGCTGAAGCTCGGCGCCACGATCGTGCCGACCTCGCCGCTCCTCACGCCCGAGCAGTTGGCTGTGATCGTAAAGGATTGCACCCCAAAGCTTGTCGTGGCGAGCTCGTATCTGATCGCCATGATCGACGCCACCCGCGACCTGACCAGCGACGCACCCCGCTTCGTCGCGTTCGACGCGACCGACCGCGGGCAAGGGCGGGCCGCGCCGGGGTGGGAATCGCTCGAAGCCCTCGCCGAATCGGCGGCCGAGGAGCTGGCGCCGACCGCGCGGCCGCACGACGCGGTGGCACTGCTGCTGTACAGCTCCGGCTTGCTCGAACCCGCCATGGCCACAGCGCATCTCCAGGAGGAGCTACTGCTGATCCCGGACCGCTTCGGCAGGCACGGCTGGGCCGTCACGCCGGATGACGTGATCGCCGGGGCGGGCCCGATCAGCTTCGCGGGCGGCTACTCGACCAATCTGACCATCCCGTTCCGGTTCGGCGCCGCGGCCGCGATCTTCCCGCTGGCGACCACGCCCGCGCAGATGTTCCCGCTGATCGCCGCGCACGGGGTGACGCTGCTGGCCGCGCTGCCGACCCGCTACGGCGAGATGCTCGCGGTGCCCGGCGCCGACCCGAAGGCGTTGCGCTCCTTGCGGATCGTGTCCGGCGGCGGCGAGCCGCTCGACCCGCGCGTGGCCGCGGGCTGGCGCGAGCGGTTCGGGCTGGAGATCTACGAGGGCTTCGGCACCAATGGCATGGCGCACGTGTTCCTCACGACCGCGGTGACCAAGCGGGTCAAGCCCGGCTCGGCGGGCACCCCGTTGCCCGGCTACACGACACGGCTTGTGACGCAGGACGATCGGCTCGCCGCCGTCGGCGAGCCGGGCCGCCTTCAGGTGCGCGGCCCGATCGGGACGCTGCACTGGGGGCACCCGTCGAACGCGGACGAGGTAACCCGGCGGCAGCGCGCGAGCGTCCGCGACGGATGGGTGCACATCGGTGACTGGCTGACCGTCGACGAGGAAGGCGACCATCACTTCGTCGCACGGGCGGAGGACCTGATCCGCCGGGGCGGAGTCGCTTTCGGGCCGATGGAGATCGAGCAGGTCTTGCTCGAGGACCCCGCGGTCGCCGAGGCCGGTGTCTACGCCGCCGCCGGCGAGCTCGTCGCCGCGGTGGTGCCGACCGAGGACGGGGTGAACGACCACACAGCCGCCCGGCTGGCCGAACACGTCCGAGCCCGCTGCGGTCCCGAGAAAGTGCCGGACACCATAGATTTCGTCGCCGGCCTGCCGCGTTCCCCGTTCGGCACGCTGCTGCGCCGGGCGCGCTGGGCGGACTGGTTCGACGCCGCGAAGGAACGGGCTGACCGATGACGCTCGGCGCCAATGCCTTCGAGAACACCCGGCCGCTGAAAGTGCTCGTGATCGGTGCGGGCGTCGGCGGGCTGTGTCTGGCACACGGTTTGGCGCGGGCCGGACTCGAAGTCGCGGTGTACGAGCGCGATTCGGACCGGCGCGAGGGCAGGCAGGGCTTCTGGATCGGGATCGACCATGACGGCAGCCGGGCGCTGCACCGGTGCCTGCCGCCGCGCCTGTTCGACACCTTCGTGGCCAGCTGTGCGCTGCCGATTCAGTTCTTCACTATGTACACCGAGCGGATGCACGAGGTGCTCGGCCTCGACGTCCCGCCCGGCGACGACGCCGTGACCAGCGAGAAGTCGGTCAACCGGTCGACGCTGCGGCAGGTGCTGCTCGCCGACCTGGACGGGGTGCATTTCGGAAAGCAGTGCACGAGTTACGAATCGACGCCTACCGGGGTGGTCGCGCACTTCGCCGACGGCACGACGGCGACCGGCGATGTGCTCGTCGGCGCGGACGGCTCGTCCTCGGTGATCCGCGCGCAGTACCTGCCCGGCGCGGGCCTGGACGACACCGGACTGTGGGGCATCACCGGCAAGATTCCGCTCACCGACGGCGTGCGCGCGCTGCTGCCGCCGCGGGTGCGCGACGGGGTCGCGATCTTCGCCGGCCCGCGCGGCGACAGCTGCGTCTTCCACGTCGTGGACCTGCCGTGGGACGCGCAGGGGCAACCGAAACCGCGGGTCGACGACGCGCAGGCCGAGCTGCTGCGCCGCTGGGACGGCCTGCGCTATGACACCACCCACGACTACATCATGTTCGGGTTCGCCTCTGCCGCAAGCTCATTGCCGGGCGACCTGCTCGACATGCCGGGAGCGCCGCTGTACGACCTAGTCCAGTCGCGGGTCAGCCGTTGGCATCCGACGCTGCGGGCGCTGCTCGCGACCGCCGACCCCGCCACCTGTTTCCCCCTCAATATCCGGACATCGCGCCCGCTGACCCCGTGGCCGTCCAGCGCGGTCACCCTGATCGGCGACGCCGTCCACACCATGACACCGGGCCGCGGCGTCGGCGCGAACACCGCGCTGCGCGACGCCGCGGCCTTGTGCGACGCGTTGATCCGCGTACGGAACGGGGAAACGACGGTGCTCGAGGCGATCTCGCGCTACGAAGCCGCGATGCGCGACTACGCCAACCTCGCCGTCGAGCGTTCGCGCAAACGAATGAACGCGCAAGACCCGGTGTACAAGCCGTACATCGGACGGTTCGTGCTGGCGAGCCGCCGCACCGGCATGCGCCTGGTGAACCGGCTGCCCGCGGTGAAACGCCGCATGGCCGAACGGGAACGCGAGTTCCGCGGCGCGTATCGGGCGACCTAGTCCCGGCGCGCACACCGACGACGACACCGGAATCGAGGCAGCACATGGCCGAACCCTCCTCGCGGGAAGCGGATCTCGCGGCCGCGTTCATGGCGATCTACGGCAACCCGGAGCTCAGCAGCGACCCCCAAACCATGTACCGGCGCCACCGCGCGGCCGGCGATACGACGCGGATCGGCCCGATGGTCGTCGTGCACCCGCGGGCACTGGTGGAGGAGGCGCTCGACCGGCCGGCGGAGTTCTCCTCGGCAATGTCGTCCGCGCGGCTGGGCAATACGCGACCGCTCATCCCCATGCAGTTGGATCCGCCCGCGCACGGCGCGTATCGAAAGGCGATCCGGCGCCTGTTCACCGCGGGCAGGCTGCGGCCGATGACGCCCGCGATCATCAGGATCGCCGAGTCGCTGATCGACAGATTGGGCGATCGCGCGGAAGTCGACTTCGCCACCGAGTTCGCCGTTCCGCTGCCCGCGCTCGTCCTGCTCGAACTGCTCGGGCTGCCCGCGCGGGACGCGGCGCTGCTGATCGCGCTGAAAGACGCGATCGTCCACCCGCCATGGGGCGACCCCGCCGAAACCGAGCGGTCGCAGGCGGAGGCCGGTGCGCGGTTGTACCAATACTTCGCGGCCGTCCTCGACGACGAGGCGGTCCGGGCCCGCGGCGGGTTGATCGCGGACCTGCTCGGCACCGACGTGGGGCAGCGGCGGCTCACCGCCGAGGAGATCGCCGACATCTGCTACCTGCTGATCCTGGCCGGGCTGGACACGGTGACCGACACGCTGACCTTGTCCGCGGCCTATCTCGCCCAGCACCCCGAGCGCAGGCGCGAACTGGTCGACGATCCCGCGCTGACCGACCACGCCGTCGAGGAACTGCTGCGCTGGGAGACGCCCGTCCCCGGCCTGCCGCGGCTGGTCACCACCGAGACGCGGATCGGCGACTGTCCGGTCCGGCCCGGCGAGGTGCTGTTCCTGAGCCTCGGTTCGGCCAATACCGACGAGGCGGCCCTGCCCGACGCCTATACCGTCCGATTCGATCGCCCGCGCAATCCGCACCTCGCCTTCGGCGGCGGCATCCACCGATGCCTCGGCGGCTACCTCGCCAAGCTGGAGCTGAGCATAGCCCTGCGCGTCTGGCATACCCGATTTCCCGACTACGCGATACCCGGCGGCACGACGATCGAGTACGCGACGGGCCTGCGTTCCATCCCGCACCTGCCCCTGACCCTCCCGGCGAGGCCCCAATCATGAACGACGACATCATCATTCGCATCGGCCACCGCGATGAGGCGAATCAGCAACCGTTTCCGCCGTTCCACCGGCTGTTCGAGTACACCGACTTCTTCCCGCGGTCGGTCACCGTGCGCCGCGGCGACCGGGTGAACTTCCAGACCCAGCCCTTCAGCTTCGACATCGTCGCCCTCGCCGCGGACGAGAACCTCGCGCGCGCCGCGTATCCCATCATCGAGCTGAACCACGACGATCCGCCCACGCTCGGCACCGGCCTGCCGTCGCTCTCGTTCGGCGACGGCGCGTTCCCGGTGACCGGTGGTTCGACGTCCGGCGGCGGCCTGATCGACAGATCACGTGGCAAGGGGCCGCCCGCCGTCGGCGCCGTCCAATTCGGCCAGCCCCCAGGGGTTTTCCGCGGCGGCGACACCGTGGAGATCATCGGCCCGACGGTCGGGTGGGACATCGAGCAGCGCCCGGCGACGATCGACCAGATCATCGAGATCGACGCTCCGGTGGGCACGTACGCCTTCTTCGACATGCTCCACCCGGCGACCCGCGGCACGCTGACCGTCGTCGCCGACGGCGACGTGTCCACTCAGGCGGAGCTCGATGCCGCGGCCGAGCGACAGTTCGAGACCGCCCGGACGGCGGCGCTGTCGGTGGAGGAGCAACTGTGCGAGATCGACCTCTGCACCGGGCAATTCGGCGAGCGTGACGTCGTCGTGCTCGTCGGCGCGAGCGCCGCGGCGGGGCGGGTCCTCATCAACGAGTTCTTCCCGCGCAATCCGCTCGAGGTGATGCCCGGCGATCGCGTGCACTTCTGCTGGACCAACGCCTACGGAGTCCACGCCGTCGGCTTCGCCGAACACCCGGGAAAGCTGCGCTCCCCCTTCGGCTTCACCGCGCCCGACGGCACCTACGAGGCGACCGACAACATCTTCAACGCCCCGCCGCCCGCCAAATATCTGAGGCCCGGCCCGAGGGCCTATCGCTTCTCCTGCGACCCCGGCACGGCACCCGATGGCACGGCGTTGACCCGCCGGGCGGGCGGCATCGGTTCGGGCCTGCTCGTCGGGAGCAGGTACGGCCTGGGGCCGACCGCACGGAGTTGGAGCGTGCGAATCAACGACGGCACCGAGAAAGGCGACCATCACTTCTTCGACGCCGTCCACCCGTGGATGGAAGGAGTGTTGCGCGTGCGGTGAGGCCGGTCTCACCTCTCCCTGTCGTGTTCCCGCAGTAGCCTGTTCAGGATCGGGCCGATCTCGCCGGCGCCCGCCGGATTCATCATCCCCGTGTGCCATTCGTCGATCGGGATCTCGTGAATGGCGCCGGTGATATGCCCGTGCCAGGTCGCGGCGATCTGATCGCGATACGACTCGCGGGCGGCGACGAAAAGCACGGCGTCGCCGTCGAATCGTCCCGGCGTGTGCGGCACCGGGGTCAGGAAACTCTCCGTCACCCGCTCCACCTGCCGCGGGGTCAGGATGCCCTCGCTGCTGAGCCGCTGCGCCAGTAGCGGGAACAGCTCCTCGGGGTTGTCGATCCGCTGATCGTCGGTCATGCCCAGGAAATCGCGCCAGCCACGCAGGAATTCGGTCATCGCCCGGCGGTCTCGCGCCTCGTCGGGTTCGGACGGCTGCGCGAGATTCTCCGCGACGCCCGCGTCGACGAGCGCGAGCAGTCCGACAGGGCGGCCCATCCGCTGCAGCCGCGCCGCCATGGCGTGCGCAATCTTCCCGCCCAGCGACCAACCGAGCAGGTGAAAGGTGGTGTCGGGGAAGGCCTTCAGGATCTCCTCGACGTAGCGCTCGGCGTACTCCTCCACCGACCCGAGTCGCGAACTCTCCTCGACGATATAGGGATCCTGGAGTCCGTAGACGGGCCGATCCGGGTCCAGATGTCCCGCGAGCGCGCCGTACACCCACGCCAGACCGCCACCCGGATGGACGCAGAACACCGGCGCCTTACGGCCCGTCGAACGCAGCGGCGTAAGCACTCCGAGCGATACGCCCATGTCCGACTGCGGTTTCGATAAGTACCGCGCGAGCGACGCGGGCGTCGAGTCGGCGAACAGCAGCCGATAGGGAACGGCCGTTCCGGTGCGGGCGCGGAGCCGCGACACCAATTTCATAGCGACCACCGAGGTCCCGCCCAGCGTGAAGAAGTCGTCGTCGACGCCCACCCGATCGACCTCGAGCACCTCCGCGAACACCGACACCACGATCTCCTCGAGCGGCGTCGAGGGCGCCCGGTAGGTCGCGGCCACCCACTCCGGCGCGGGCAGCGCACGCCGATCGACCTTTCCGTGCACCGTCAGCGGCAACGCGTCGAGCACGGTGACGGTGTCGGGGACCATGTACGACGGCAACCGTCGCGCGACCGCCTGCCGGATCGCGGACGAGTCGAGGCCTGATCCCGGTGCGGCGGTGACGTAGGCGGCCAAACGAGCACTGCCGCAAGCGTGATCGTCGCCGGGCTGATAGACGGTGACGACCGCGTGGTCCACCTCGTCCGAACTCACCAGTGCCGCTTCGATTTCGCCGAGTTCGATGCGCTGGCCGCGGATCTGGACCTGGAAGTCGGCGCGTCCCACGTACAGCAGCGCCGGGTCGTCGCCGATGGTCGTCCACCGCACCAGATCCCCGGTGCGATACATTCGCGACCCCGGCGACCCGAAAGGATCGGCCACGAACGACGTCGCCGACAATCCCGCCCGGTCGAGATATCCGCGCGCCACCCCGGGCCCGGCTGCGTACAGCTCCCCGACCGTGCCCGGCGGTACCGGCCGCAGCGCCGAATCCAGCACCAGCACACGGGTTCCGGGTATCGGTCCGCCCACCGACACCGGGCCGCCGACCGCCAACCGGGTACCGGCTATCCAGATCGTGCACTCGGTCGGCCCGTACACGTTGTACAACCCGCGGACACCGGCGGCGTCCGTGCCCGACCACCGCCGCACCAGCTCCGGCGGACACGTCTCGCCGCCGCACACCACGACCCGCAGGTCGTCGAGCCCGCCGGGGTCGACCGACAGGCCGACCGCGGGCGACATGAAGACATGGGTGATGCGCTCGGCACGCATCAACTCCGCCAACGGTTCCCCGGCGAAGACGTCGCTCGGCGCGACGACCAGTACGGCGCCGGCCGGTACCGCCATCAGTATCTCGAGTACTGCGGCGTCGAAAGTCCTTGCGGCAAGCGCCAATACGTGCGAGTCATCGCCGACCCGGTAGAGCGAACGCTGGGCGGCGGCCAGCCCCGCGTGCGTGACGGCCACTCCCTTCGGCGTACCGGTCGATCCCGACGTGTAGATGACATAGGCCGTGTTGGCCGGTCGGGCCGTCCCGCGCCGCTCGCCATCGCCGATCGGCGTGCCGCGGTACCGGGAAAGGTCGAGCCGGTCCACGTCGATGACTCGTATTGCGACAGTGGGCGTCTCGCCGGCGGTGAGGACGATGGCGGCGCCGCAGTCATCGAGGATGAACCGATTACGCTCGGCCGGGTGGGTGGGGTCGACGGACACGAACGCGGCCCCGGTCTTGGCGACGGCCCACACCGCGCGCATCCACGCCGCCGAACGCGCAAGCGCGATCGCCACCACTGTTTCCGGCCCCGCACCCGCCTCGATCAGCACCCGCGCGCACCGGTTCGACCACTCGTCCAACTCCCGGTACGTCCATTCGGACGCGGAGTCGCGGACCGCGAGCCGATCCGTGTGCTCGACGGCGGCTCGCTCCAGAATCTCGGTCAAGGTGACCGGCTCCGGCCCCGCGCCGCCATCGCCCCACTGCGACACCAGAACTCGCTCACTCGCCTCGAGCACCTCGACCTCGCGCAGGCCCATCGCGGTGTCGGCGACCACCGCGTCGACGATTCGCCGCAGTCGCCGCGTCAGCGCGACGATCGTCGGCTGATCGAAAAGGTCCAGGGCGTAGCTGATTCCCACCATCAGGCCGCCCTCGGTGTCGTCGGCCACGGTGACGGTGAGATCGAAGCGCTCGACCCCGACACCGAGATCCATGGGGGCCAACCGGATTCCCGGCAGCCGAGCGTCCGCCGGATCGAAGTCGAGGTTCTGGAACGCCAGCATCACCTGGAACAGCGGATGATGCGCCTGTGTCCGCGGCGGATCGACCGCCTCCACCACCCGCTCGAACGGAATGTCGGCGTGCGCGAATGCCTCGAGGTCGACCCGTCGGCACTGGCCGAGCAGCTCGTCGAACGAGGCGGCCGCGTCGACGCGGGTACGCAGCACAAGCGTATTGACGAACATGCCCACCAGCCCGTCCAAGACGGCCGCGCCGCGCCCCGCGACCGGCGTACCGATCGCGATATCGCCGCTGTCCGACACCCGGGACAGCACGGCCGCCAGCACCGCGTGCATCACCATGAACTCGCTCGCGTGGTGTGCGCGGGCGACCCGGCGCAGCCCCGCGGCCGTCTCCGCGTCCATCGTGAACGAGTACGTGCCACCGCGCTGTGAGGCTACCGCGGGCCGCGGCCGGTCGGCGGGCAGCTCGAGCCGGTCGGGCAAGCCCGCCAACTGCGTTGTCCAATAGGCTATTTGCCGCGCCGACACGCTCGCCGGGTCGGACTCCGATCCCAGAACCGCGCGCTGCCACAGGGTGTAGTCCGCGTACTGGACCGGCAACGGCGTCCACTCCGGCGCCCGGCCCGCCCGGCGGGCCGTATACGCCAGCGACAGATCCCGCGCCAACGGGGCCAGCGACCAGCCGTCCGCCGCGATGTGATGCATGACCAGCACGAGCACGTACTCCTCGGAGCCGGTGTCCAGCAGGGTGACTCGCAGCGGCGGCACGGTGGACAGATCGAATCCCCGGCGCGCCAACGACATCGCCACCTGCTCGAGCTCCGCCGCGTCGACGGCCCGCACCTCGACGGTCACGGCGGCATCGGACAGGATCCGCTGGTACGGACTCCCTTCCCGGTCCGGAAATACGGTGCGCAGGGTTTCGTGGCGCGCCACCACATCGCCGAGCGCGGCAGTCAGCGCGTCGATATCCAGCGCACCGGTCAGCCGCAGTACGAGCGGAATGTTGTAGGCCGGCGAGTCCGGTTCGAGCCGGTTGATGAACCACATGCGCCACTGCGCGAACGACAGCGGCAGGTGTTCGGGGCGCTCGCGCACCACCAGACTCGCCCGCGCCGGATCCGCGCCGCAGGCCGAGCGTTCGGTGAGCACCCGCGCCAGCAGCGCCGGGGTCGGCGCGTCGAACACGTCCCGCACGCTGATCTCGGCGCCGGCCACCGCGCTCACCCGGGACGCCACCCGCGTCGCCGACAGCGAATGCCCGCCCAGCGCGAAGAAGTCGTCGTCGGCGCCCACCCGGTCCACGCCGAGCACCTCCGCGAACACCGAGACCACGATCTCCTCGAACGGCGTCGAGGCGGCCCGATACGCCACCGCCATCCACTCCGGGGCGGGCAGCGCGCGGCGATTCACCTTGCCGATCGCCGTCAGCGGCAGCTCCGCCAGCACGGTGACGGTGTCGGGGACCATGAACGACGGCAGACGGCGCGCGATGGCTTGCCGGACGTCGCCGGGGTCGGGCAGGCGCCCGGCGACGGGAGTGACGTATGCGGCCAATCGCATTGTGCCGCCGACCGTTTGGTCGCCTTCCACGGTGTGCGTGACAACCACCGCGTGCTGTACGTCGGCCAAACCGGCCAGGGCGCTCTCGATCTCGCCGAGTTCCAGGCGCTGACCGCGGATCTTGACCTGACCATCGGCGCGGCCGACGAACAGCAACGCACCGGTCGGCAACCACCGCACCAGATCTCCCGTGCGATACATCCGCGACCCGGCCGGCCCGGCGGGGTCCGCGACGAACGACGCCGCCGTCAATGCGGCCCGATCGTGATATCCGCGCGCCACACCTGGTCCGGCCGTGTACAACTCCCCCACCACGCCGGGCGGTACCGGACGCAGCCACGGATCCAGCACCGCCAGCCGGACTCCGAGAACCGGCCCGCCCAGCGATACCGGTGCGCCGTCATCCAATTCGGCCGTGGTGACCCAGATCGTCGACTCACTCGGCCCGTAGAGGTTGTACAGCTCGCGCACACCGGCGTCGTCCGTGCCGGACCACTGCCCCACCAGCGCGGGCGGGCACGCCTCCCCGCCGACCATCAACACACGTAAGTTATTGAGCCGCTCGGCATCCAACGTGGCGGCGACAGCGGGCGTCATCATGGCGTGCGTGACGCCCTCGGCGTGGATCAACTCGGTCAGCGGCGCACCGGCGTACACGTCGGGGGCGGCGACAATCAACGCCGCGCCCACCGAGACCACCGCCAGCAGCTCGAACACGGCCGCGTCGAAAGTGCGTGCGGCAACGGCCAATACGCGCGATTCGGTGTCGAGATCGAACTGGCGACGCTGGGCGGTGGCGACGGCGGCCAACCCGGTGTTGGCGACGGCGACGCCCTTCGGCGTTCCGGTCGTCCCCGAGGTGTAGACGACGTAGGCGGTATTGCCCAGCCGCACGGTAGCGAGTCGATCACCGTCGGTCACGGGCGCGTCGCTGTATCCGAGGAGATCGACCCGGCGCGGGGCGATGACCGAGATCCCGGCGGCGGTCAATTCCGCCGTGTCCAGTCCATCGATGCCCGATCCGGCTGCGTCGGCGCCACTTTCGGCATCGGCGAGCACGACCGTCGCGGCGACGTCGGTGAGCACGAATCGGTTCCGCTCCCACAGCTGCGCCGGATCCACGGACACGAAGGCGGCGCCGGTCTTCGCGACCGCCCACACCGCCCGCACCCACGCCGCCGAACGCGGCGTGGCGATCGCCACCACCGTTTCCGGACCGGCGCCGTGCTCGATCAGCAACCGCGCGTATCGATTCGACCAGCGATCCAGTTCTCGATAGACCAGTCGATTCGCCGCGTCGGCGACCGCGAGCTGATCCGGGAACCGCGCGGCTACCCGGGTCAGCATCTCGCCCAGCGTCGTCGGCTCCGGTCCATTACCCCCATCGCCCCACTGCCGCAATGACTCTCGCTCATCGGTCTCGAGCACCGCGAGATCACGCAATCCGGCCTCGGGATCGGCCACCACCGCGCGCAGGATCCGCTCCAGCCGCCGGGCCATCCGGGCGACCGTCGATCGATCGAACAGGTCTGTGGCGTAGCCGATGGTGACCGGGGTATCACCGTTCGCGTTCGGGATGTCGCCGACGGTAATGGACAGGTCGAATCGTTCGACGCCGGTGTCGAGGTCGACGGGCGTGACCCGAATCCCCGGCAGCCGCGCGGAAGCCGGGTCCAGGTCGAGGTTCTGGAAGGCCAGCATCACCTGGAACAGCGGATGGTGCGCCTGGGTGCGGGGCAGATCGATGGCCTCGACCACCCGCTCGAACGGGATGTCCGCGTGGGCGAAGGCATCCAGATCCACCCGCCGGACCTCGCCGAGCAGGTCCGTGAACGAACCGGACTCGTCGATCCGGGTCCGCAGCACCAGCGTATTGACGAACATGCCGACCAATTCGTCCAGTGCCGCCGCGCCCCGCCCGGCGATCGGCGTGCCGATCGCGATGTCCGCGACGCCCGACAGCCGCGACAGCAGCAGCGCCAGCGCCGAGTGGAACACCATGAACACCGTCACGCCGCCGGACTTCGCCAACGCGTTTATCCTCGCGAACAACTCGGCGTCCAGCACAAACGAGTAGCCGCCGCCGGCCTGCGAGGCGACCGACGGCCGCGGGCGATCGGCGGGCAGCTCCAGCCGTTCCGGCACTCCTGTCAGATGCTGTGTCCAGTAAGCGAGTTGGCGTGCCGACGTCGACTCGGGATCGGACTCCGCGCCCAATACCGCACGCTGCCACAGCGTGTAGTCCGCGTACTGGACCGGCAGCGGGTCCCACACCGGAGGCCGCCCCGCACAGCGCGCCGCGTACGCGGTCGACAGGTCCCGCGCCAGGGGCGCGATCGACCACCCGTCGGCGGCGATGTGATGGATCGCCATCGCCAGCACGTACTCCCCGGAACCGCTGTCCAGCACCGTAACCCGCAACGGAAGCTCCCGCGACAGGTCGAACGCGTACCGCGTCGACTCGGCCACGGCCGCATCGAGCTGTGCCGGATCCACCGGCCGCACCTCGACCGGCACCGCGGTCCGGCCCGCGGGGAGCACCCGTTGGAACGGCGTCCCCTCGTCGTCGGGGAACACCGTGCGCAGGCTCTCGTGCCGCGCCACCACATCCTCGATCGCGGCGACCAGGGCGTCGATGTTCAACTCGCCGGTCAACCGCAACACCAGCGGAATGATGTACGCCGCCGACGCCCCCTGGAACCGGTTGATGAACCACATCCGAAGTTGCGCGTACGACAACGGGATTCGCTCCGGTCGCTCCCGGGCCGTCAACGCGGGCTCCGTCGAACCGCCGACGCCGGCCGCCAGCACCCGCGCCAGCCGCGCCGGCGTCGGCGCCTCGAACACCTCCCGCACCCCGAGGTGCACGCCCGCCGCCGCGGACAGCCGCGAGGTCAGGCGCATGGCCGACAGCGAATGCCCGCCCAGCGCGAAGAAATCGTCGTCCGCGCCGACCCGGTCCACGCCGAGCAGGTCGGCGAACGCCTCCGCCACCAGCCGCTCGGCCGGCGTCGATGGCTCGCGGTACGCCCGCGCGAGCTGCTCCGGCTCCGGCAAGGCCGCGCGGTCCAGCTTGCCGCTCACGGTGAGTGGAAGTTCGGGCAGGATCGAGCACGCGTCGGGCATCATGTGCGCGGGCAGCCGGTGCCGGGCGGCGGCCAGGACCTGTTCCGGCTGCAGGCCTTCCCCGACGAGGTAGGCGATGAGCCGATCGGATTTCGCGTCGTGCACCACGACGGCCCGGGCCACTCCCGCCTCCCCGGCGAGCACCGCCTCGATCTCGCCCAGTTCGACCCGCTGTCCGCGGACCTTGATCTGGAAGTCGTTGCGTCCCAGGAACACCAGGTCGCCCTTGTCGGTCCAGCACACTGAGTCACCGGTCCGATACAGGCGGGAGCCCTTGCGACCGAACGGGTTCGCGACGAAGGACGCCGCCGTCAGGGCGGGCCGACTCGAGTAACCCCGGGCCTGCTGGATGCCACCGAGATACAGCTCGCCGCGCACGCCGACCGGCACCGGCCGCAGCGACGCGTCCAGGACGACCGCCTCGACGCCGCGGATCGGCCCGCCGAGAGTGACCGGCGCGTCGGGGGCCATGGGATCGCTGATGGTGGTGACGATGACGGTCTCGGTCGGCCCGTAGGCGATATGCAGGCTCCTGCCGGGCGCCCACGCCGCCACCAACTCCGCGGGCACCCGCTCGCCGCCGGTGACGAGCACCCGCAGCGACTCCAGGTCGTCCGGCGACATGGTCGCCAGCACGCTCGTCGTCACGAAGGCGTGGGAGACCCGTTGCCGGCGAATGATTTCCGTGAGCGGCGCGCCGCCGAAGATGTCGGGCGGCGACACCACCAGCGCGGCCCCGTTCGGGTGGGCCATCAGCAGTTCCATCATGACCGCGTCGAAACCCGGCGCCGAGACGGCCAATACCCGCGCGTTCTGGTCGAGGCCGTACCGCTCGCGCTGCTCGGCGGTGAAGTTCGCCAGGCCGTCGTGGGTGACCACAACGCCTTTCGGCGTGCCCGTCGAGCCGGAGGTGTAGACCACGTAAGCGGCGTGCTCCGGGCGGAGCGGGCGCACCCGGCCCGCGTCGTCCACCGCGTCCGCGGACAACTCCGCGAGGCGCGCGGGCAGGTTCGGCCCGTCGAGCATCAACCGCTCGACCGAGTCCGGCACCGTGGCGACCGTGCCCTCCACCGACAAGGCCAGTCGCACACCGGAATCGGCGATCATGCCGGCGACCCGGTCCAGGGGATGGCGCGGGTCGATCGGCACGAAGGCCGCGCCGGCCTTGGTCACCGCCCACAGTCCGATGAGGAACTCGACGCCCCGGGGCATCGCCAGCGCGACCGCGTCACCCGGCCCGATACCGCCCCCGATGAGCAACCGCGCCAACCGGTTCGAGTAGCCGTCCAGATCGCCGAAGCTCAGGGTCACCGCGCCCGACACCACCGCGGGCGCGGCCGGTTCGATGGCCGCTCCCGCGACGAGCAGATCCGCCAGCGGCCGCGGCGGCTCGGCCGGGCGGCCGCGCACGGGCGCGAGCCGAGCACGCTCGGCAAGTGACAACAGATCGATCGATGCCGCCGGAACCGATGGATCGCTGATCATCGCCGCCAGCACGCGCTCCAGTCGATCGGCACAGTCCCGCACCCACTCGGGCGCGAAAACACCGGGCCGGTACTGCAATTGCGCGCGGAACGGCTCCCCTTTGACCACCACCAACGCGAGGGGATAGTGCGCGGAGTCGTTGGACCGCAGCTCCTCGACGCGCATGCCGCCGAGCGCAGTGGCCTGGGCCGCGAGCGCGGCCTTGTCGACCGGGTAGGACTCGAACACCAGCACCGTGTCGAACATGGCCGACACTCCCAGCGCGGCATGGATATCGGCGAGCCCGAGGTGATGATGCCCGAGCAAACCCGACTGCTCAGCCTGTACCCGGCTCAGCATCGCGTCGATCGGCTCACCCGGGCTGCGGCGGATGCGCACCGGGATGGTGTTGATGAACAGGCCGACCGCGGACTCGATACCGGGCAGCTCCGCGGGCCGCCCGGACACCGTCGTACCGAACACGACATCCTCGCGCCCGGCCAGATACCCGACGACGATGCCCCATGCCGCCTGGAACACGGTGTTCACGGTGACCCCGGCCGACGACGCCGCGGCGAGCAGTCGATCGGTGAACGCCTCGTCCAGATCCAGTTCGACAGAGCCCATTCGGCCGGTCGAGTCGGCGCCGGGCGGAGCAAGCAGCGTCGCTTCCGCGCCGTCGAGCGCCGAACGCCACACCCGCAGTGAGGCTTCCGCGTCCTGCCGGCTCAGCCAGTCGAGGTAGGACCGGTACGAACCCGTGGGCTCCGCGAGCGCCGCCCCGTCCGGTTCGGCGTACACCGCCAGCAAGGTTCGCAGCAGCGACGGCATGGACCAGCCGTCGAACAGCACATGGTGGTACGAGAGCAGGAGCGTGTAGCGATCCTCGGCCACGGCGACCAGGGTGCACCGCATCAGCGGCGCCGTCTCGATGTCGAACGCCGCCGCCTTGTCCCGCTCGATCACCTCCGCCAGCGCGGACTCGGACTCCGTGGCAGCCAGCGCACGCAGATCGACCTCGCGCCACGGCATTCGCACGCCGTCGGCGACGATCTGCACGCCTTCGCCCGCGGCGTCGGTAGCGAACGCGACGCGCAGATTCGGATACCGCCGCAACAGGAAATCGGTGGCGTGGCGCAGCCTTTCGGCATCCACGACGCCGGACAGCATGATCGCGACCTGCACCGCGTACACGTCCACCGCCGACTCGGCCAAGCGGGCATGGAACAGCAGACCGGTCTGCAACGGCGACAACGGCCACACATCGACCAGACCCGGGTAGCGCGCCTCCCACCTCGTGATGTCGGACTGCGCCGCCCGCACCAGCGGGAAGTCGGAGGGAGTGTGCCCGCCGGCGTGCGGCAGGCCCAGCCGGGCGACGACGGCGTGCAGCGCGTCGACCCACAGCTGGGCCATCTCGCCGACCTCCGCGTCGTCGAGCACGGCCTCGGGGTAGCCGAAGGTGGCCGACAGGCGCCCCTCGGTGACCGCCGCCGTGATATCGACTGCGGCGGTGGCCATGACGTGCAGGTCACCGTCGGCAATCGGCGCGCCGAGTTCCTCGGCGACGGCGAACTCGGATGTCGTTGTCGCCCCGACGGTTCGGCTCGGCGACAGTTGGCCGAGGTAATTGAAGGCGACCTGTGCGGGCGGCCCGGCGGGCAGGGCGCGCGCCGTCTCCGAATTGAGGTAGCGCAGCAGTCCGTAACCGATGCCGTGGTCCGGGATCTCGCGCAGCCGCTCCTTCGCCGTCTTGACCGCCGTCTCGATCGCGGGCCCACCGGCGTAGGCGTCGTCCAGATCGACTCCCGCCAAGTCGATTCGGACCGGATACACCGTCGTGAACCACCCGACCGTGGCGGTCAGGTCCGCGCCGGGGAGTATCTGTTCTTCGCGGCCGTGTCCCTCCAACCGCAGCAGCGTCGACGGCTCCGCCACCCCCCGACCGGCCCGCCAGCGCGACACCGCCACGGCCAGCGCGGCTACCAACACGTCTTGGACGTCGCCGTGGACGGCCCCGGGCACTCGAGTAAGCAACGCCTCGGTCAGCTCGGACGACACTCGCACTCGCCGTAGGCGAATCGTGCCGGCGATATCGCGGGCGGGATCCACCGCGCGCGACCCGAGCAGCGGGTCCGGCCCGTCGGTGATCCGTTGCCACAGCGGCAGTTCCGCGACGCGTCGCGGCGACCGCGCCGCCTCGACCAGGCCGTGGGCCCACCGGCGCATCGACGTCCCGACCGGCGGCAGCGCGACAGCGCCGCCGGCGCGGTGCTGCTGCCACGCCGAGATCAGGTCGGGCAGCAGGATGCGCCACGAAACGCCGTCCACCACAAGGTGATGCCCGACGAAGATCAGCTGTCCTGCCTGCGCCGAGTCGGCGTGATGGAACCAGATGACCTGCAAGACAAGGCCGTTGGCCGGATCCAATCGATCCAGCGCCGCATCGACCTCCGCCCGCACGAGCTCACCGCGGTCGCTGTCCGGGGCGACCGCGACCGGACGCACCAGCGACTCGACGTCCACCGCCCCGCGCGGTCGCGTCTCGAGCCGCCACTCCCGGCCGTCGTGCCACAGCCGAGCCCGCAGCATGTCGTGCCGGTCGATCAGCGCCGCCACGATCGCCACCGCCGCGGCGTGGTCCATCCCGACCGGCGTCGTGAGCGCCAAAGTCTGGTTGAGCCGCCGGAACTCGCCCTGCTCCACCATCCACCGCACGATCGGCGTCAACGGCAGCTCGCCGAGGCCGCCGCCGGGCAGCTCGGCGAGAACCCGTGCGGGCTCGACGGTTTCGGCCACGCGCGCGAGCGCGGCGACCGTCCGCGCCTCGAACACCTGCCGCGGCGTGAACACCACGCCGCGGTCCTTCGCGCGGGCCACCAGCTGGATCGACACGATGCTGTCGCCGCCGAGGGCGAAGAAGTCGTCGTCGGCGCCCACCCGATCGACGCCGAGGAGCTGCGCGAAGACCTCTGCCACAACCTCTTCCGCGGCGGTGGCGGGCGCCCGGTAGGTCGCCGCCGCCCACTGTGGCGCGGGCAGCGCTCGCCGGTCCACTTTCCCGCTCGCCGTCAGCGGCAACTCGTCCAGCACGGTGACGGTGTCGGGGACCATGTACGACGGCAGCCGCCGCGCCACGGCCTGCCTGAGGGCGACCGGGTCGGGGGGCAGATCCGACGCGGGAGTGACATAGGCGGCCAGCCGGGCGGTCTCGCCGCTCGCGACGTGGACGACGACGGCGCGCCGCACCTCGTCCAGTTCGGCCAGGACGGACTCGATCTCGCCGAGCTCCAAGCGTTGCCCGCGAACCTTGACCTGATGATCGGCGCGGCCGACGACCGCCAGCGTGCCGTCGGGCAGCCACCGCACCAGATCTCCGGTGCGATACATGCGAGACCCGCTGGGGCCGAAGGGATCTGCCACGAACGCCGCGGCCGTCGAGCCCACCCGGTCGAGGTATCCACGGGCTGTGCCGGGCCCGGCGACGTACAGTTCGCCGACCACACCCGGCGGCACCACATTCAGCCACGCGTCCAAAACCACCGCGCGCACACCGGGAATCGGCTTGCCGACCGACACCGGCGCCCCGGCCGCCAACCGCGCGCCGGACACCCAGATCGTGGCCTCGCTCGGCCCGTACAGATTGTGCACCTCGCGGACACCGGCGGCGTCGGTTCCCGACCACCGCTGCACCAGCGCGGGCGGGCACGCTTCGGCGCCGGTCATGAGTATGCGCAGGTCATCGAGCCCGGTGGGATCCACCGACAGCGCGACCATCGGAGTGAGGAACGCGTGGGTGATCCGTTGCGCACACAACAACTCCGTCAGCGGCGGCCCGGCGAAAACCTCGCTGGGAGCGACGATCAGCGCCGCGCCCGCAGGCACGGCGACCAGCAGTTCGGAGATCGCCGCATCGAAAGTGCGCGCGGCAACCGCCAGGACGCGCGACTCGGCATCCGGGCGAAGGACTCGGCAGTGGGCCGCGACGATCGTGGTGAGCCCGGCGTGCGTGACCGCGACACCTTTCGGCGTGCCGGTCGAGCCCGAGGTGTAGACGACGAAGGCGGTATTGTCCGGCCGCACCGGGCCGAGCCGATCGCCGTCGCCTATCGGAGCGGCGCTCCATGGGGACGGGTCGAATCCGTCCAGAGCGATCACGGCGGCTCCGGGCACGTGCCACTCCCCCGAAGTCTGACCGGCAGTGAGGATTACGGTCGCCGCGCAGTCGGTGAGGATGCCGAGATTGCGCTCGCGTGGCTGTTCCGGATCCACGGAGACGAACGCGGCCCCCGTCTTGGCGATCGACCACACGGCCCGCACCCACGCGGCCGACCGGGGAACGGCCAACGCCACAACGGTTTCCGGACCCGCACCCAGCTCGATCAGCGCCCGCGCACAGCGGTTCGACCACTCGTCGAGTTCTCGATACGTCCACTGTCGTCCAGCCGCCACGACCGCGGGCCGCTCCGGGAATTCCGCGGCGGCCCGAGCGAGTATCTCGGCCAGGACACTCGGCTCCGGGCCTGCGCCGCCGTCGCCCCACTGGCGCAACAGCATTCGCTCGTCCGGTTCCAGAACATCCGGATCGCGAAGCCTGACCGCGGGATCTGCCGCCACCGCGCGCAGCGTGCGCTGGAGGCGGTGGGCGAACAGGGCGATCGTGGACCGATCGAACAGGTCGAGTGCGAAGCTGATGGTGACCGGCGTATCAGCGGTGGTGCGGGAGGGTATGTCGGCGACGGTAATGGTGAGATCGAATCGTTCGACCCCGATATCGAGGCTTTTCAGGGGCTCGACCGCCAGCCCGGGCAACTGCACCATGGCCGGGTCCAGGTCGAGGTTCTGGAACGCCAGCATCACCTGGAACAGCGGGTGATGCGCCTGGCTGCGCGGCGGGTCGACAGCCTCGACGACCCGCTCGAAGGGAATATCGGCGTGCGCGAAGGCGGCCAGGTCCACCCGGCGGCACTGGTCGAGCAGGTCGGTGAAAGAATCGGCCTGGTCGACCCGGGTGCGCAGGACGAGCGTGTTGACGAACATGCCGACGAGCCCGTCCAACGCCGACGCACCGCGACCCGCGATCGGCGTGCCCACCGCGATGTCGCCACCGCCGGACAGCCGCGCCAGCAACACCGCCAGCGCCGCGTGCAGCACCATGAACACGGTCACCCGGTGCGTTCGCGCCACCGCGCTCAACCCGGCCACCGTCGTGGCGTCGAGGTCGAAAGAGTAGACGCCGCCGCGCTGCGACGCCTCGACCGGCCGGGGTCGATCGACCGGCAGGTCCAACCGGTCCGGCAACCCGGCCAAATGCTCTGTCCAATAGGCGAGTTGGCGCGCCGACACGCTCTCGGGGTCGGACTCCGCGCCGAGCGCTTCGCGCTGCCACAGCGTGTAATCGGCGTACTGCAGCGGCAGCCTCGCCCACTGCGGGGCCCGCCCGTCCCGGCGCGCGGTGTACGCCAGCGACAGATCACGCGCCAACGGCGCGATCGACCACCCGTCGGCGACGATATGGTGGAGCACCACGACCAGCATGTGGTCGTCGAAGCCGCTGCGCAGCAACGCAACCCGCCACGGCGGCTCGGCCGATACGTCGAATCCCGCACTCACGATGTCCGTGACCCGGCGCGTGAGCTCGCCTGGATCGACTTGCTCGTTCACTACGACGGCGGCACCGTCGAGAGCCAGAATTCGTTGGCACGGCACCCCTTTCTCGTCGGGGAATATCGTTCGCAGGCTCTCGTGCCGGGCCACGACGTCACCGATCGCGCTCGACAGCGCCGACGAATCCAGTTGCCCGCGTAGGCGCAGCACCATCGCGATGTTGTACGCGGGTGAGTCCGGCTCGAACCGGTTGATGAACCACATTCGAGACTGGGCGAACGACAACGGTATTCGCGCCGGGCGGTCCCGCGGCGCCAGCTCCACACTCGGTGATTCGGTGGACCGCGCGGCCACGACCGCGGCCAGCCGCGCCGCGGTGGGCGCGTCGAACACATCACGCACCTCCACCGGCAGGCCCGTGGCCGTGGCCACGCGGGACGCCACCCGCGTCGCCGACAGCGAATGCCCGCCCAGCGCGAAGAAGTCGTCGTCGACGCCCACCCGGTCGGCGCCGAGCACCTCCGCGAACACCGAGGCGATGATTTTCTCGACCGGTGTCGAGGGCGCCCGGTACGCCGCGGTGGGCAGCTGCGGGGCGGGCAGGGCGCGGCGGTCCACCTTGCCGCTGGGCGTCAGCGGCAGCTCGTCCAGGATGACGACGGCCGCCGGTAACATGAACTCCGGCAGGCGCTCAGCCGTGAACTCGCGGATCTCGGTGACCAGATCGGCGATGCCGGGATCGTTCACGTAGGCGCTCAGCGTGTCCAAAGGCTCAGCGCTCAGGTATATCTCGTCGAACACCGTGGTCTCGTCGGCGTCTCGGACGAAGACGGCGTCCATCCGGCCGGGCGCCGCGGCCCAGGTGACCGCGAACGTGCAGCCCAACTCCGCGCCGAGCGAGTGGATTTCGTGCGGCAGCACGGCCGCGGCGGTGCTCGGATCGAGGTCGGCCACCCGCGCGTGCTCGTCGGCGGTGTCGACGAGGCGCGTGGCCGCGACGTCGAGAGCCGTTCCGGCGTGCGGTATTCCGGTGACGCGCAGGCTCTCGGGCCGCTGCGCGACCAGATGAGCACGCAGGCCGCGCAAGTCGCCGAACTCGTCCCAGGCCCGCTGCGGCAGCCCGGCGAGCGACCGAACCCGGGCCGGATCTTTGCGAAGGACCACGTCGTAGCGGTATCGCGTCAACTCGTTATCGACCGGGGCGTATTTCAACTCGATATCGACCGCGGCCACGCCGGGGACCTTCTCCCGCAAGGCGAGAAAGAACTCGGGGGCCACCAGCAATTCCTGTTCGGCCGTCGCCACGCGCCGCGCGCGCTCCCGCACCACCGCCACCGTGTCGTCGGTGTCCGCGCCGGCCAGCTGCGTGCCGGTGGCGAACTCCCGCAGCAGCGTCAGGTTGCGGATATCGCCGACGAACATGGCGCCGCCGGGCACCAGCAACTCCATCGCCTTGTCGACCACGTCGAGCAGGTAGCCGGCGTTCGGGAAGTACTGCGCCACCGAGTTCAGCACCACCACGTCGAATCGGTCCCTCGGCAAACCCGTCACATCGTCGGCGGCCTGTACGCGCAGCCGTACCCGGTCCGCCCAGTCCACCGCCGATTCGCTCAGCCGTGATCGAAGATTCTCGATGGTCGCTTCGGAGAAGTCGGTGCACCAGTACTCGGCGCACCGCGCCGCCAACCGCGACATCAACAAGCCTGAGCCGACGCCGATTTCGAGTACCCGGGTCGGCCGCAAGCCGAGGATCCGTTCGACGACCGCGTCGCGCCAGGCCCGCATGTCCGCCACGGGAATCGGCTCGCCGGAGTAGCTGCTGTTCCAGCCGCCGAAATCCGCGTCCAGCGCCATCGGCTCGGCGACCGCGTGGTCGTCGTCGAGGTAGGTTTCCTTGCCCGCGTACAGGTTGTCGTAGACCTGCCGCCAATGGCCGACGAGATCGGCCGCCCGGTCGCCGTCGTCGGCGATCGTCGTCTCGCGATCGAGCACGACGTAGGCGACCAACTGTTTATCGATCACGGCCGCGTCGTCGGCGCCGAGACCGCGGGCGACGACGACCGCGCGCGATACCGCGGGATGCGCGGCCAGCGCCGCCTCGACCTCGCCGGGCTCGATCCGGTACCCGCGCACCTTGACCTGATCGTCGGCGCGACCGGCGAATTCGAGTACCCCGCCGCGGGTCCATCGCACCACGTCGCCGGTCCGGTACATGCGCTCGCCGTCGCCGAAGGGGCACGCGACGAATCGCTGCGCGGTCAGCCCGAGCCGACCCGCGTAGCCTCGCGCCAACTGCATTCCGGCTACATACAATTCGCCCGCCACGCCCGTAGGCATCGGCCGTAACCGCGAATCCAGCACGAACACCCGGACATTCGCCACCGGTGTGCCGATCGGCACCCGCGCGTCGGCAATCCACGGCCGTGCGGCCAGGATCCGATGGGTCGAGACGCACACCGTGTTCTCGGTCGGCCCATAGGCATTGGCGATATCGATACCGGGCCAGCGGTCGCGGAATCGGGCCACCGCGGTCGGGCTCAGGGCGTCGCCGCCGGTGACCACCTGACGCACCGGTTCGGCGTCGAGGTCGGCGTCGGCTGTCGCGAGCAGCTCGAAAAGCGCTGTGGTGACGAACATCGTGGTGACGCGATGGCGGGACACCGTGCGCATCAGGGCGGCGAGATCGAGTCGCTCGGGTGGCGCGATGACGAGGGTCGATCCGGCCAGCAACGCCGGCCACAACTCATACGCCGACGCGTCGAAGCCCATCGACGAATGCAGCAACACCCGCTCACCCGCACCACCGGGCCACCCGTGCACCGCCATATTCACCACACCGCGATGCTCGACCACCACACCCTTGGGCCGACCCGTCGAACCCGACGTATAGATCACATACGCGCCATCGGAGCCCGACAACACCGGCAAGGTGCCCGAAACCGTCTCATCCCCAACGGCATCCACGCACAGCACATCCCGCCCACCCAAAGACATATCCGCCGCAACACCGACCGTGGACACCACCACCACCGGATCGGCATCACCAACAATGAACTCCACCCGAGAACTCGGATACTCCGGATCAATCGGCAAATACACCCCACCCGCCACCACCACACCCAACACCGCCACCACCACATCCACCGACCGCGGCAACGCCACACCCACCACCGACCCACGCACCACACCCCGACCCACCAGCAAACCCGCCAAACCCTCAACCCGCACAGCCAATTCGCGGTACGTGATCTCGCCGCCCTCGTGCGCGACAGCCACCGCGTCCGGCGTCGCCGCCACCTGTCGAGCGAACAGGTGCGCGAGCGACCTCGTCTCGGGCAGCGGTGCTTTCGTGTCGTTCCAGATCCGCAGCAACCGGTCGCGTTCGTCGGGCGCGAGGATATCGACCCCGCCGACAGGCACTTCCGGATCCGCGGTGACGGCGTCGAGCAGCCGCAGATAGCGATCGGCGAGGTCCGCCACCGTCGCGCGATCGAACAGATCGGTGGCGTACTCGATCCGGCCCGCCAGCACGGGCGCACCGGCCCGATCGGCGGGATTCGCCCGCTCGACCACGTCGACGTGCAGGTCGAATTTCGCCGTGCCGGTGAGCGCCGGGACGATTTCGACGTCCAGCTCCGGCAGGCACAGATCGGGTAAAAGGTTGTTCTGCAACGCGAACGACACCTGGAACAGCGAGTGATACGCCGGGGAACGAGCCGGTTGCAAGAGTTCGACCAGTTGCTCGAAGGGCGCGTCCTGGTTCTCATAGGCGCTCAGCGCTTTTCGCCGAACCTGATCCAGCACCTGATCGAAGCGGGGGTTACCGGACAGATCCACCCGCAGCACCCAGGTATTGACGAAGAAGCCGATCAGATCGTGGGTCGCCTCGTGGGTGCGCCCGGCGACGGGGCCGCCGATGCAGATGTCCTCGCCCGCGCCGACCCGCGACAGCAACACCGCGAGCGCCGACTGCAACAGCATCGACACCGTCACCTGACGAGCATGGGCGAGCCGATACAGCCGCTCGCACAGCGCATCGTCGACGCCGAACTCGAGCACCTCGCCGCGGTGACTGGCGATCGGCGGCCGGGGGCGGTCCGTCGGCAACGCGATCGGCTGCGGCGCGTCCGCCAATTCGGCGCGCCAGTAGCCGAATTGGGTCGCCAGCACGCTGTCGGGGTCGGACTCCGCTCCCAAAGTCTCGCGCTGCCACAGCGTGAAGTCCGCGTACTGCACCGGCAGCGGCGGCCACGGCGGGGACTGTCGCTGCCTGCGCGCGGTGTACGCGGCCGTGAGGTCTCGCACGAACGGCGCGACCGACCAGCCGTCCGCGGCGATGTGATGCAACACCAGCACGACGAGATGATCCTCGAAGCCGTTGCGCAGCAGTGACACTCGCAACGGCATCTCGGTCGAGACGTCGAATCCCCGCCGTACGAGACGGGCCACGGCCTGCTCGAGTTCGCCGGGCTCGACGGTGCTCGTCGCGATGGTCGTCGCGGCGCGCTCGACCGGCAGAACAAGCTGGTACGGCACCCCGTCCGCGTCCGGGAACACGGTGCGCAGACTCTCGTGCCGCGCCACGACATCCGTCAAAGCCTCGGACAGCGCCTCCTGATCCAGCGGCCCGCGCAGTCGCAAGACGACCGGAATGTTGTAGGCCGGGGAGTCGGGTTCGAACCGGTTGATGAACCACAGTCGAGACTGGGCGTACGACAACGGAATTCGCTCCGGTCGCGCCCGCACCGTCAACTGCGGTCGCGCCGGATCACCGCCGCGCTCGGCGAGCGCCCGCGCCAGCCGAGCGGGCGTGGGGGCCTCGAAGACCTCCCGCACGCCCACCTCTATCCCCAGCGCCGCGGACAGGCGCGAGGCCACCCGCATCGCCGACAGGGAATGCCCGCCCAGCGCGAAGAAGTCGTCGTCGACCCCGACTCGGTCCCGCCCGAGCACCTCGGCGAAGACGGTGACGGCGATCTCCTCGGCCGGCGTCGACGCGGCGCGGTAGTCCGCAGCGTCGAAGACCGGCGCGGGCAAGGCCCGCCGGTCCACTTTGCCGTTGGGTGTCAACGGCAGTCGGTCGAGGACGACGAGCGCCGACGGCACCATGTACTCCGGCAGTCGCCGCGCGACGAAGCGCCGGAGCTCGTCGCGAACGTCCTCCTCCGGCGGTGCGGTTCCCCGATCGAGCACGACGTACCCGATCAGCCGCTTGTCCACGACGCCCGCCGAATCCCCGGTGCCGGAGTCGATCTCGCGGGCGATCACGACCGACTGCGCGACCGCCGGGTGCGCGGTCAGCGCGTTCTCGACCTCGCCGGGTTCGATCCGATACCCGCGCACCTTGACCTGTTCGTCGGCGCGAGCGACGAACTCGAGCACGCCCGCGCGGGTCCACCGCACCACGTCGCCGGTCCGATACATCCGCTCGCCGTCGCCGAATGGACAGGCCGAGAACCGTTGCGCGGTCGGTCCCGGGCGATGCCGGTACCCGCGCGCCAACTGCACGCCCGCCACATACAATTCGCCCGCCACGCCCGTCGGCACCGGCCGCAGTCGCGAATCCAGCACGAAGACCCGCATATTCCCCACGGGTGTGCCGATCGGCACGCTGCCTCCGCCCGCCCACTCCCGCGACGCGGGGACCTCGTACGTCGCCACGCACACCGTGTTCTCGGTCGGCCCATAGCCATTGGCCACCCCGATGCCCGGCCACCGCTCGTGGAAGCGGTCGACCGCGACGGATCGCAGCGCGTCACCGGCGGCGACGACCCGCTGTACCGAGTCGAGGGTCAGCTCCGGCTCCGCGCCCGCCAGAATCTCGAACAGCGGGGTCGTCACGCACAACGCCGTGACTCGGTGCCGAGTTACGACCCGGCTCAGCTCCGCGACATCCAATCGGCCGGGCGGCGCGATGACGAGGGTCGACCCAGCCAGCAGCGCAGGCCACAACTCATACGCGGACGCGTCGAAGGCCATCGACGAATGCAGCAACACCCGCTCGCCCGCACCACCGGGCCACCCGTACTTCGCCATATTCACCACACCGCGATGCTCGACCACCACCCCCTTGGGGCGACCGGTCGAACCGGACGTGTAGATCACATACGCACCATCGGAGCCGGATAACTCCGGCAAAATTGCTGGCGCACAACACAACTCCACCTCGTCAACGCATAACACATCCCGGTCACCCAAAGCCATATCCGCCGCAACACCGACCGTCGACACCACCACCACCGGATCGGCATCACCGACAATGAACTCCACCCGAGAACTCGGATACTCCGGATCAATCGGCAAATACACCCCACCCGCCACCACCACACCCAACACCGCCACCACCACATCCACCGACCGCGGCAACGCCACACCCACCACCGACCCACGCACCACACCCCGACCCACCAACAACCCCGCCAAACCATCGACCCGCACAGCCAATTCGGCGTAGGTCAGCTCCTCGTCATCGAACCGCAGCGCGACCGCGTCCGGCGTCGCGGCGACGCGCTCGCGGAACACGGCCACGATCGAGGTGTCCGGCACGGGGCCCTCGAACCGCGACTTCCCCTGCGCCAGCAGCCGTTCGCGTTCCCCGTCGGCCAAGAGGCCGATATCGGCGATCGCCGTCGACGGCTCGGCGCTCACCGCGCGCAGGACCCGGAGGTAGCGGTCGACGATGTCGGCCACGGTGGCCCGGTCGAACAGGTCGGTGGCGTACTCGACCCGGCCGATCACCGCCGGAGGCTCTTCCGCGGTGCCCGGCGTGTCGATCAGATCGAAATGCAGGTCGTTCTTCGCACTTCCGGTGGAGCAGGGCAGGAACTCGGCGTCCAGGCCGGGCAGCTCGAGGGCCGGCAGGCCGCCGTTCTGCAGCTCGAGCGACACCTGGAACAACGGGTTGTACGCCGTGGATCGGGCGGGATTGATCAGTTCCACAAGCCGTTCGAAGGGCGCGTCCTGGTTTTCGTAAGCGTTCAAGGCTTTTCGCCGGACCTGGTCCAGCACCTGATCGAAATGGGGGCTATCCGACAGATCCACCCGCAGTACCCAGGTATTGACGAAGAATCCGACCAGGTCGCGCAGGGCCTCCTCGGTCCGCCCGGCCACCGGCCCGCCGAGGCAGACATCGTCTCCGGCCCCCAGCCGGGACAGCAGCACCGTCAGCGCCGCCTGCAAGACCATCGACGCGCTGACCCGGCGCTCGCGGGCGAGGCGATACAGCGCCTCCCGCAACGGCGCGTCGATCGTGAACTCGACGATGTCGCCGCGGTTGCTCGCCACCGGTGGGCGCGGTCGATCGGTCGGCAATGGCAGAGGTTGCGGCGCATCCGCCAATTCCCGTTCCCAATAACGGCATTGGGCCGCAAGCGGGCTCTGGGCATCGGACTCCGACCCCAGGAACTCACGCTGCCACAAGGCGTAGTCCGCGTACTGCGCGGGCAGCGAACCCCACCCCGGCGCACGTCCCGCCCGCCGTGCCTCGTACGCCGTCGACAGGTCCCGCACCAACGGCGCCATCGACAGGCCGTCCGCGGCGATGTGATGCACCACCAACACCAGGACGTGCTCGAACTCGCCGCACCGCAACACCGTTGCCCGCAGCGGCATGTCCACCGACAGGTCGAAGCCGCGGCGGATCCGTTCCGCCACCGCGTCGGTCCACCGCGCCGGATCGACGGCGGTCACCTCCAATTCGGGCGCGGCCGTCACCACCTCCTGATGAGGCACACCCTCGAGATCCGGATACCGGGTCCGCAGCGCTTCATGGCGCGCGACCACCGCCGCGAGCGCCGCGGTCAACGCCTCGGTGTCCAGCGGTCCGGCGAGCCGGAACACCAGCGGGATGTTGTAGGTCGGCGACGCGGGTTCGAACCGGTTGATGAACCACATGCGTAACTGCGCGAACGACAACGGTATTCGCGCGGGCCGCGCACCGGCGACCAGCTTCGTCCGCACCGCGCCCGCGCCGGTCTCGCGTTCGGTGAGCAACCGAGCCAGACCGGCGGCGGTGGGCGCGTCGAAGACATCACGCACACCCACCTCGCGGCCCGTCGCCTCGGCCAGCTGCGCCGCCACCCGCGTCGCGGAGAGGGAATGCCCACCGCGCGCGAAGAAGTCGTCGTCGACGCCGACCCGGTCCACGCCGAGCGCCTCGGCGATCGCGACGGCGACGATCTCCTCGAAGGGCGACGCCGGGGCCCGGAACGCCGCGTCCACCCGCCGCGGCACTGGCAGCGCGCGGCGATCCACCTTCCCGCTCGACGTCATCGGGAATTCATCGAGGACCGTGAGGGTTTCGGGGACCATGTACGACGGCAGTCGACGCGCCACCGCCCGCCGGACGGTGCCCGGGTCGAGGGCGTGGCCGGGCGCGGCGACGAGATAGGCCGCCAGGCGCGTCGTGTCGGCCTCGCCCGCGGTCGTGACGATGGCGTGCTCCACCTCGTCCTGCCCGGTCAGCGCGGCCTCGATCTCGCCGAGTTCGAGGCGCTGGCCCCGGATCTTGATCTGGGAGTCCGCGCGGCCGAGGAACACCAGCGTCGCGTCGTCGGCGCCGCGGCGCTCCCAGCGCACCATGTCTCCGGTGCGGTACATCCGCGAACCCGCCGGGCCGTACGGGTCCGCCACGAACGACGCCGCGCTCAACCCGGACCGGCCCGAATATCCACGGGCGACACCGGGTCCCGCCACATACAACTCCCCCGCCACACCGAGCGGCGTCGGCCGCAGCCAGGCGTCCAGGACCGCCAGCCGGGCGCCCGGTATCGGAGTACCCAGCGACACAGCGTCGTTCGGGCGCAACTGTGCCGCGGTGACCCAGATCGTGGTCTCGCTCGGCCCATACAGGTTGTGCACCGTGCGAACACCGGCCGCGTCGCTCCCCGACCATTGCGGCACCAGGGCGGGCGAACACGTGTCTCCGGCGACCATGAGCACGCGCAGATCATCGAGTCGCCGGGCGTCGAGCGTGGCCGCGACGGCCGGCGTCAGGCACGCATGCGTCACCCCCTCTGCGCGCATCAGCCGCGTCAACGGCGCGCCGGCGAAAACCTCTCCGGGAGCGACGATCAGGGCGGCCCCGACCGAGACCACCGTCAGCAGCTCGAACACAGCGGCGTCGAAAGTACGGGCGGCCACGGCCAATACGCGAGAGTCGCTGTCGAGGCGATACTGTCGGCCGAGCGTGTCCGAGACCGCGGACAGCCCCGCGTGGGTGACCGCAACACCTTTCGGCGTGCCCGTCGAGCCCGAGGTGTACACGATGTAGGCGGTATTGTCGATCCGTACCGCGCCGTGTCGATCAGCATCGGTGATCGGGGCGGCGCTGTACTCGTGCGGTTCGAACTGGTCGATATCGATCACCTGCACACCGACCGCAACCGAACCGGTTGTGTCCGAGAAGGTTTCGCTACTTGTCAGCGCTATCGTGGCCGGACAGTCGGCGAGAATGAACCGATTCCGCTCGACGGGATGGGCGGGATCGAGGGTGACGAACGCCGCGCCGGTCTTGGCGACCGCCCATACCGCGCGCACCCAGGCCGCCGAACGCGGAACCGCCACAGCCACGGTCGTTTCCGGGCCCGCACCGCAGTCGATCAAGGCCCGCGCACAGCGATTCGACCACTCATCCAGCTCGCGATAGGTCCAGGCGCCGACGGCGTCACAAACCGCGAGCCGCTCCGCGTGCCCGGCCGCCGCACGAGACAGCAAGCCCGGCAACGTAATCCGTGCGGGCGCAGAGCCGCCGATGCCCGCCTTTCGCAGCATCCGGCGCTCGTCGGATTCGAGCAGTTCGACGGAGCGCACCGGCGTGCCGGGGTCCGCTATCACGCTGCGCAGGAAGCCGTCGAGGAATCGTACGAAACGCCGGTGGTGCGCGGCGACCTGTTCGGAGGTGTACACGCTCGGGTTGGCGAAGAAGTCGATCCGGGTGCTCTCGCCGCCGACGGCCGGGTAGACGTTCACCGAGAGGTCGGCGACCAATCCCGGCGTCAGCACCTGCAATCGGCCGGTGATATCGCCGACGACGATCTTCGTATCGAGGATCATCAGATCGACCATCGGGCCCGCGGCCTGCGGGAGGCGCCGGGCCGCCACCGATTCTGCGTCCTCCAGCATGTCCTCGTGCCGATACCGTTGCCCGCGCAGGACATCCATGAGGGTGCGCTGAGTCTGCTCGAGCAGCGACCCGAGGGTCCGGCCGGGCGCGACGGTGACCCGGAACGGCACGACATTGGCCGTCATGCCGCCGGATCGACTCATGGACGCCGTGACCCGGGCGGACACCGGCAGACTCAGCACCACGTCGTCAGAGCCGGTCATGCGCGCCAGGTACAGACCGAACGCGGCGAGGAAGAGCACCGCGGGCCCGGCCGAGCGCGTCTCGACGGCCGTCCGCAGCGCGGCCTCGGTCTCGGCGGACAGCAGCGCGCTCACCGCGAGCGGCGGCTCCTCGGCGAGCGCGGCCCGATCGGCGAGGGTGACCGGCTCGGGCAGCTCGGCCACGTACTTCGACCAGAACACCCGATCGTCGTCGAAGCGCTGCGAGGCCCGGTACTGCTCGTCCGCGTCGACGATCTCCGCGAGCGATCGAATCGTTTGTCCCCCAGGCTCTTCGCCCGCCACCGCGGCGGTGTAGAGCTGCGCGCTGCGGGTGAGGATGTTCAGCGCGGCGATGCCGTCGAGGACGAGGTGGTGGGCGCGCAGGTACCAGAACCACCGGCGCTCGGCGACCCGCACTATCGCGCCCAGCACCACCGGGCCGCGACACAGGTCGATGGGTGCGCGGTAGTCACCGCGCATCCACTCCAGCGCCGCCGCAACGGGATCGGGCGTCGACGTGTAATCCAGACGCCGCACCGAGCCGGTGGCGGCGTCGTCCACCACCTGCCTCGGCTGCCCGTCCACCTCGACGATGCGCACTCGGCTGACCTCGAATTCGTCGAGCGCGCGCCCCAACGACGCGCTCAGCAGCGCGGCGTCGAGATCGCCGGTGAGCTCGACGTACAACGCGTTCGTCAGCGGCGTGTCACCGGCCAGCTGTTGCAGCAACCGGATCGCGCGCTGCGCCGCGGTCAGCGGATAGGTGGTCGGACCACCGTCACGGGCACGCAGGGGTGATTCGTGGTCGGGCATCCCGCCTCCTGAAGATCCGAATCTCAAAGAGAACGTGCTTTGTTCGCGAGGGCGGCCAGCGACTCCAGGCCGGTGAGCACGGTCGACTCGGCGACGCCGAAGTCGATGAGGCAGGCGATCTCGTCGGCGCCCGCGCGGTGCAGGCTCTCGACCATCGGCAGCGCCGAATCGGGTGTGCCAAACAGTCCGCTGGTGCGGTAGTACCGCTCGAAGGCGAAGTCCAGCACCTTGTTTCGCGACCGGTCGTCCAGGTCGTCGAGGGCCTGCGCACCGCGCCGCCACAGATCGACGGAGTCGGCGAGGTAGCTCTTGAACGGCCCCTGCACCGTTCGCCGCACCTCGGCGTCGTCGTCGCCGACGAAGGTGTGCAGCATGACCGTGACCCTGCCGCCGTCGGCGTCGTGGCCGTGCCTGGCTCGCGCCTTGCGATAGGCGGTGATCTTGTCCGCCAGTTCGTCGACGCTCTGAAAGAGCAAGGCGGTCAGCACATTCGCGCCGAGTTCGCCCGCCATCTCGAAGCGCTCCACGCCCCCGCTGCAGGTCACCCAGGCGGTGAGGTCGGATTGGATCGGCGTGGGAAAGATGCGCACCGACCGCGATTCGCCCGCGCCGTTCGGCAGCGAGATCGACTCGCCGCGCCACAGCTGCCGCACGGTCCGCATGCCGTCGCGCATGACGTCGACCCTGGCGTGGTAGTTGTCCGGCGCCAGCACGAAGTCGTCGGGGTTCCATCCGGTGGCGAACGCGACGTCGACCCTGCCATCGGACAGATTGTCGACCACCGACCAGTCCTCGGCGACCCGCACCGGATTGTGCAGGGGCAGAACCACACTGCCCGCCCTGATGCGTATCCGCCGCGTGATCGGCGCCAGTGCCGCCGCGAGGACGGCGGGGTTCGGGTACAGCCCGCCGAACTTGTGAAAATGCCGCTCCGGCAACCAGATCGAGGTGAAACCGTGCTCGTCGGCGAAGCGGGCGCTGTCGGTCAACAGCCGGTAGCGCTGGGCGCTGCACTGCTGCGCGTCGCTGGCGAAGAAGAACAGGCCGAACGCGAGGCCGCCGCCGATCTCACCGGCCGGTGCGGCCGGGGCGGCCATCGCGCCGACTCGGACGCCGGAGTCGCGGTGCGCGACGACCCGCTCGGCGAGATCGGCGACGCAGAGGTCGGCGTAGATGTCTTCGGCGGACATCTCGATGCCGAATCGGTCCTCGAGGATCGTCAGCAACTCGGCCGCCTTGACCGAGTCGAGGCCCAGCGCGGTGAGCGGCGTCCTCGGGTCGACGGTGGCGAGGCCGAGGCGCCGGCTCGCCCAGTCCAGGAAGAATGTCGTGGTGTCGGGGTCGCCCTGCGGTCGGCTCATATGGCACTCGATTCGAGCTCGGCGGCGTACAGGCGGCGCAGGTGCGAGCGGCGGATCTTGCCGCTGGTGGTTTTCAGCACCTCGCCCTTGCCCACGAATATCACCCGATACAGCGAAACGGCGTGATCCCGGCTGACCGCGGATCTGATCGACTCCTCCAGCGCGGTCACATCGCCGGCGGCGGTTTCCTCGTCGAGTTCCTGCACGACGATCAGCCGCTCCTCGCCGTTCACCTCGATCGACAATGCGGCGCAGCCGCCGCGGCGAATTCTCGGATGAGCGGACTCTATGCTCCACTCGATATCCTGCGGGAAAAGGTTGCGCCCGTTGATGATCATGACTTCTTTGAGGCGTCCGCAGACGAACAGGTGCCCGTCGGCCAGAAATCCCAGATCGCCGGTACGCAGATACGGTGTCGCGCCCTCGCCCGCGATCCGCGCCGAGAATGTTCGCGCGCTCTCCTCGGGTTTGTTCCAATAGCCCGCGGTGACGCTTTCTCCGCACAGCCATATTTCGCCGACGCGCTCGGGTAGTGCGCGACGCAGCGTCTTGGGATCGACCACCGCCGCCGCCCCGGCCCGGACCGGCCCGAGATCGACCAATTCCCGATCGCCCGGCTTCTCCACGAGCAGGTTCTGCTCCAATTCCTCGCTCGAGAACGCTCGCGTGCGCAGGCCCGCACCGACGGGTCCACCACTCACAAACAAAGTCGCCTCGGCGAGCCCGTAGCCGGGAAAGAAGCTCGCTCGCCGGAATCCGCTCACGGAGAACTTGTCGGCGAATTTGTGCAGCACAAGAGGATTGACCGGTTCGGCGCCGACAAAGGCGACGTCCCACCGCGACAGGTCCAGCTGCGCGGCGTCCGCGCTCGATACTCGCTCGGCGCAGATGCCGAAGGCCAGATTCGGCCCGCCCGCAGTGGTATTCGCGGTCTCCGATATGGCGCGCAACCAGATGAGTGGGTCGCGCAGGAATGTCAACGGTGACATGAGTGTGACGGGATACCCGACGAAAAGCGGTGAAAGGATGCCCAGAATCAGGCCCATGTCGTGCGAGGGCGGCAGCCAGTGAACCGCCGAACTGTGCTCGGTGTGTCCGAAGCCGCGCCGCACACTCTCGAGGTTGTGCATGAGGTTGCGGTGGCGCACCACCACTCCCTTCGGGCAGCCGGTGGAGCCCGAGGTGTACTGGAGGTGCGCTACCTCGTTCTCCGAGGGTAGCGGCGTGTCGAGAACGTCAAGGGAGCCACCGCTTTCCGTCGCCGCACTGTCGATGATCTGCTCGTCCGGCCGGTCGAACAGTTCGCGAGCCACCGGCGCGGCCGACCGCGGGGCTATGACGGCGACGGCGCGGCTGTCGTGCGCGATCGCGGCCACCGTGTCGGAATGTCGTTGCGAGGTCGGCACGTACAGCGGTACGGCGATACGCCGGGTCAGCAAACAGGCGAAGAATGCGTGCACCATCTCTAGGCCCGGTGGGCAGAGCAACAGAATTCGGTCGCCCGGCGCGCTGACTTTCTGCAGCCGAGTCGCCAGGTCGAGCACGCGATTCAGTAGGAGTGCGTAATCCTCGACTTCGCGGTGTCCGTGCGCGTCGAGAAACGTGTAACCGACTCGCGTGGGTTGTTCGACGGCGCGGCCGACCAAGATGTCCGCCAGTGTCGACGGGTGCTCCGATATTCGTTCGTACCTCATGACCTTCGACCTCCCAAGTCAGCTACAGCTTCACTGGACGAACGGTATTCAGGCCTGCCGAAGGCACCTCCGGCATCGGGTGCGGACACTCTTCGCGTGCAGAAACATCTTCCCACAGATCTGATCCGGTAAGCCGCGCTCGACGTCCGGCGCGTGGAAGTTTCTCGGCGGTCGGAGCTTTGGCGCGACGAGGCGCGTAGCCGTCACCAAGCAATTGCTTCCACCGCTGGACGTTCGCCCAATCGAAAATTGGTCTGTTGACCATGTCGGCTTTGGCGTCGACGCTTCTTCGCTTCGATCGGTATCCGATTGTCGGGCACCCTGACATCGAAAGTCGCTACACCACCATCGATTACGCGCATACCGCGAGCTCGATTACCGGTGGTCGAAAGTGCCGGCAACACCGTACCGACGCGACGGTCCGACGTATCGATCCGATGCATATCGCCGTTCCCCTTTCCTGCCGATCCGCGCGACGACGATTGGTCGAGTGTTCCTCCTAGTTCGTTGCCGCAAAGGTCCCGGATGGGTCGGACTCCGTGGGCGTGCCGGGCAATTCTCGAGCCCACCTTCGGCCTTGTCGCGCCGCGGCGACCGTCGCACACACCGACGCAAGGATGTTCTGTCGAAATCACGTGCGGGGAGTGGATAATCGCATCCGCGACCCTCCGGGAGCGGATTCGGACACTCCCGGCGGAGACCGGCGGCGGCGGGTTACCGTAGCGCGATGGGGACGAAATCGGGTGCGGAACTCGCCGACGAGTTGATCAATGCGGAGCAACCGGGGGAGGTGGCGCATGCTGCGGGCCGCTGGCTCGCCGCGAACCTCGCGGACTGCGGGTTCGACACCTGGCTCAAATCGGAGAAGGCGCTGCGACGGCGAAACGGGACCCGGGCCGAGAAGATCTGGTTTCAAACGTCCACGGATAACCGGGCAGGTCAGGACATCGTTATCACGGGCATCGGCTTGCTGGTACAAGACAGGGGAATTCGGTGCGACCCGGCTCGACCCGGCCGCACCGAGACGGATACCTGGACCTGCACAACACGTTTCGACGAGGTGCTCGACTACGGACGCCAGTACACCATCGACCTGTCCGCACCCCGGCACCGCGTCGAGCGACTCGACACTTTCGCGCGAAGCATCCGCGAAGTCGGCATACCTTGGTTCACGTACACACGAAATCCGTTGAACGTCACCGATATCCCCGAGCGCCTCCTCGACGGTTGCCTGCCGGCCCTCATCGACTGGCTGCTGGCGATCGATGCCACCGAACCCGCACGCATCCTCCTGGAACGCTGGCTCGCACTCGGCAGCGCCACCGACGCACGCCCCGCGCACCGCCGCCCACCACCATGGCGAACCACCGCGTTCGACCGAGGTCAGGCCATCGCCGCCGCCGACGGCGAGCCGTCGACAGATGCCGAGTGGCTCGGCTGGATCGCCTCCCGCAGACTCAATCCGCCAGCGCGGAGCTGAGGGGTCTTCGGCAAGGTCACAGCCTCGGGTCAGGTCCGAACGCTCAGGCGCGCAGGTGTGACATCTCCGGGAACGAGTAGTCGGTGAACGCCGGGTTGCCCTTGCGCTCGCGGGAGCCCCACCGGTTCGGTGGAGCTTGCTGGACGTTCGCGGCGGCCTGCGCGGCGGCGGCGAACACGCACGCGAGCACCGCGATCTCCTCGTCGGTCGGATTGCCCTTCTCCACCCGGAACAACGGGGCGGCCGCGGGCTCCGCGACGTCTTCGACCAGCTCTTCTCCGGAGTCGAACTGCTCGATCAGCCAGTCGACACCGAGGTCCACCTCGGTGGCGCTCAGTACCTCGTGCTCTGCCGCGATCGTCACGGTCCCAGGTCCCTTTCCTCGCCTCGTCCAGCCCTTACGGTGCCCGAACCCGGCGAGCGCACCCGATCACGCAACCACCGAGCAAACCGGTGCCACCCTACCCACCCGCGCCCCCCAGATCCCGCACCCCGAACCGGCGCGCCCCACCGACCACAGAATCGATCCCCTAGCGTTACCCGCCCTTAACCACATCGCCCCGTGCCCGGGCCAGCCGAGCACTCGCCGCCCCGGCGAGGTGATCGAGCACGAAAGCTCAAGGGCGACGCGCTATTTCGTCAGCACGGTCGAGGTCCGTGAGATCGGCCCCGCTGGTTTCGCGGGCGCACAGAACGGCGATCACCGTGATCGAGGCCGCGATGGCCAGATAGACCGCGACGGGAACGGCGGAGCCGTAGTCGTCGAGCAACCGGACGGCGATGATGGGCGCGAGCGACCCGGCCACGATCGAGGTGACCTGGTAGCCGAGAGAAATGCCGGAGTACCGCATCCGGGTCGGGAACATCTCCGCCATGAGTGCCGGCTGCCCCGCGTACATGAACGCGTGGAACACGAGTCCCAGCACGATGGCGGCGAGGATGACCGCGTGGTGCCCGCTGTCCATCATGGGGAAGGCGTAGAAACCCCACGTCGCCGCGGTCACCGCCCCGACGAGGTAGACCGGTCGGCGGCCGTACCGGTCGCTCAGCCGCCCGGCCACCGGAATCACCAGAAAGTGCACGGCATGTGCGGCGAGCAGCCACCACAGGATCGCCTTGGTGTCGGCGCCCACCTGCACCTTCAGATAGGTGATGGAGAAGGTGACGACCAGGTAGTACATGATGTTCTCGCCGAAGCGAAGCCCCATCGCGGTGAAAACCCCACGCGGATAACGCCGCAGCACCTCCAGCGCGCTGAACCCGGCGGACGTCTCCCGTTCCGCCTGTGCGGCAAGGAATATGGGCGCATCGGTGATCTTGGTCCGCACGTAGTAGCCGATCAATACCACCACCGCGGAGAGCCAGAACGCCACGCGCCAGCCCCAGGACAGGAACGCCGCGCCGGACAGGGTCGAGGTCAGCACCAGCAGAACGAGCGTCGCGAGCATATTGCCGAGGGGCACCGCCGCCTGCGGCCACGCCGACCAGAACGCCCGAGCACGATTCGGGCTGTGCTCGGCCACCAGCAGGACCGCCCCGCCCCACTCACCGCCGACGGCGAACCCCTGCACGAAGCGCAGAGCGACCAAAAGCCCTGGTGCCCAATACCCCACCTGCCCGAAGGTCGGCAGGCAGCCCATGAGGAAGGTGGCGGCACCGACCAGGAGCAGACTCAATTGCAACAGCTTCTTGCGTCCGTGCCGGTCGCCGAAGTGTCCGAACACCAAGCCGCCCACCGGTCGCGCCGCGAAGCCCACGGCGTAGGTGACGAACGCGGCCAGGATCGCGTCGAGATCGCTGGTGCCCTTGGCGAAGAACACCTTGCTGAACACCAGCGTGGCCGCGGTGCCGTAGAGAAAGAACTCGTACCACTCCACGACGGTGCCCGCCATGGACGCCGCGACGACCCGTTTCAGACCTCGCGGCGTAGCCCCGAGGTCTGTCGGGTCACTCGAAAATGTTGTGTTGGTTGACATTATGCTGCCTTGCTCAGTGTTGGACATCGGCGGAAGGAACACGCGCGACGATTCGACGGCGCCATCGGCGAGGATCGATGGATATAAAGAGGGCTTACAACTTTCGGTGGTCGCGTGCGGCCGACCCAGCCGCACCGGACCGGCGCTCGCGCAGTTCGACGAACGGCCGCAATGCCTCGGCATCGGCCAATACGCCTGCGGCGGTCACGGTCTCGGGCCGCGCACCGCGCAGGATCTGCTTCACGGGAATCTCGAGCTTCTTGCCCGAGAGCGTGCGCGGTATCTCGGGCACCTGATGGATCTCGTCCGGCACATGACGCGGCGACAGCTCGGCGCGCAGCCGGGCGGCTATCCGCTGTCGCAGCGCGAGATCGAGATCCCGGCCTTCCTCGAGATCGATGAACAGAATCAGCTCGTCCGCACCGGAGTCGTTGTCGGACAGATGGATCACCAGGCTGTCGCGGATCTCGGGCATCGCGTCGACCACGCCGTAGAACTCCGCGGTGCCCAGCCGTACGCCCCCACGGTTGAGCGTGGCGTCGGAGCGTCCGCCGATCACACAACTGCCGTCCTCGGCGATAGTGATCCAGTCCCCGTGCCGCCACAGTCCCGGTATCGCCCCGAAGTAGGTCTCGCGGTAGCGAACTCGCTCGACATCGCCCCAGAGACCGACCGGCATCGAGGGCATCGGCTTGCTGATCACGAGCTCGCCCTCGCGACCCAGTACCGGCCAGCCCTCCTCGTCGATCGACTGCACGTCGGCCCCCAGCGCCCGGCACGCCATGACCCCCGCCCGCACCGGCAAGAGAGGCGCGCCCCCGAGGAAGGCCGTACACAGATCCGTTCCGCCGGAGATGGACGCGAAGTAGATGTCGGCCGCTACCTCGTCATACACCCATCGATAGCCCGCCGCGGGCAGCGGCGCGCCGGTGGAGCCGAGCCCGCGCAGCGCCGACAGGTCGACGGCCGTCTTCGGCGACAGGCCGCTCTTGCGGCAGGCGAGGAGAAACGGCGCGCTGGTGCCGAGATAGCTGGTATGCGTGGTGGCGGCGAGTTCCCACAGACCCGTCAGATCCGGGTAGCCGGGGTCACCGTCGAAGAGCACCACCGCACTGCCGACCGCAAGGCCGGACACCAGATAGTTCCACATCATCCACCCGGTGGTGGTGAACCACAGGAACCGATCCCCAGGCCCCAGATCATGATGCAGCGCAATCGATTTCAGGTGCTCGAGCAGTATGCCGCCGTGCCCGTGGACGATCGGCTTGGGCAATCCGGTGGTGCCCGAGCTGTAGAGCACATACAGCGGATGCTCGAACGGCACCGGCTCAAAGGTGAATTCGCCTGCGCGGCCGAGGAGCTCGTGCCAACTCGACGCACCGGACATCGGCGGCGCCGTCGGGTGGAGATAGGGAAGTTGTACGAGGTGCGCGAGTCCGGTTAGGGCAGACCTGATTTCGTCGACGTCCGCGGATCGGTCGATCGATCTCGCGCCGTAGCGGTAACCGTCGACCACGACGAGCACCTTCGGTTCGATCTGCCCGAGCCGATCGATCACCGACCGCGCGCCGAATTCCGGTGGGCAGGAGGTGAATATCGCGCCGAGGCTGGCGGTCGCGAGCATCAGCACCAACGTCTCGGGAATGTTCGGCAGGTAAGCCGCGACACGATCGCCGCGACCGACGCCGAGCTCGCGCAGACCCCGCCGCGCCCGCGCCACCTGGTCGCGCAGCTCGGCGACGGTGTAGTGCACGGGTCGGCGCGTCTGCGAGTGCGCGATCACCGCGGTGTCCCCGTCGGCGAGGCCGGGCATGCGCAGGACCGCCTGCGCGTAGTTCAATCGGGCGCCGGGAAACCAGCGCGCGTCGGGCATCCGGTCCGCATCGGTGAGGATCGCGGTCGGCTGGGAGTACGCGGGCACGTCGAAGTAGTTCCAGATCGACGCCCAGAAGGCGGGCAGGTCGTCGACCGACCAGCGCCACAGTTCCGGGTAGTCGGCGAAGGCGTAACCCTGTTCGCGGGCAACCCAATCCAGGTAGTCCCCCATGCGGGTTCGAGCCCACGCCTCGCGGGGTGGGACCCACAGCACCTCGTGATCCGCGGCGAGGCCGCCGGCGCGCAGGGGTTGGTTCCCGGTGTTCATCTGCTCTCCTTAGTCAGAACCAGGGCGGTAGCCGACGAGGTCGCTCGGTCGCGGGCACGGTCCGATGGCTTCCGGTACGAGCCGTATCCGCACCGGAAGCCATCGCCGCCCGGTCAGGCCCGAGCGCTTCCCGCGATCGTCAGGGGCACGAAGCGTCGATCACGTAGTAGTTGTCGCCGGTCTTGCGCAGCTTCGTCGTGCCGGAGACGACGTCGAGACCCATGTCCTGGTTGGACCCGTTGGCCAGGGCTCGGCCCGCCTGGTCGTGCGCCCGGCCAGCCTGCACGTGTTTCCAGTTGGAATCGGAGAAGCACGGCTGCACCGGCGGCGCGGTGGTCGAGGTCGGTGGGGTGGTCGTCGAGGTCGGCGTCGGCGTAGTGCCCTCGTGCGCGACGATGAAGTCGCGCATGATCTTCAACGCGCCCGCGTCGGTGATGATGGTGAAATGGGTGGGGGTCGTCAGCAACTGGTTGTCCGCGCCGGCCAGCTTCGCCGAATCGGTCGGCGCCACGTTCCAGTCGCCGGTCGAGCGCAGGGTCAGATAGGCGACCCTGTCGTTGAAGGGGACCTCGGTGCCGGAGTTGAGATCGGTGAGGAACGGCGTGTTCGGCTCGGCGAACTGCTGGCACGAGACGTACTGCTTACAGGAGTTGAACGTGGTGCCGTGGTGCGGGCCGGAGAACGAAATGTATTGCGAGACAGTGTCCGCGCCGCCGAGCTTCTTGATGTAATACCGCCCGGCCAGCGTGGACGCGGACCAGGTCGCCAGCACCACCTTGCTCGCGCCCGTCTGCTGCCGCACCTGATTCACCTTCGCCCCCAGCTCCTTGGCCGCGACCGCGAGGTCCTGGGTCATCTTGCTGCTGTCGGTCCAGGTGAACAGCCGATCCGCCGGCCAGCCGTTGGCCTGCAGGTTTTGCCGCATCGGGTCCATGTTCCCGACGTCGCCCGTCATACCCGGAATCATGATGACCGGATCGTGCACGGGTGGCGCGGCACTGACCGACGGCAGCGTGGTCGCCACCGCCCCACCCGCCGCGATCACCGCGGCGATCGACAACGCGGCCAATCCTCGATTCGTACGGCCCGCGCCGCCACTCATCGCGTTGTTCGAACGCTTTCTGCGCAACCGGAAAAGCATCTTTGCCTCCTGCCCGCCGAACCACGGCACCCGGAAATGAGCGCTCGTGACCTCGGGCCGGACGGGTTGTGATCTGGGACACCCGAGGTGAATAGACCATAAAAAGCGGTGCCGGGGATAGCGATGGGTGCGGCGGACACAATCGCCGTGACGCGATGTGAGCCGATCACCGTGGGATCCCGGCGAGCAGACCGGCCGACAGCGCGACAGCGGGTAGGTGAGAACGCCCGTGCGCGCAGTGGCGGGTGCACCCATGCGGTCACATATCAGCGCCCGCCGAGGTATGCGGTGTGCACATTGAGCACCCTTGGTGCCGCGAATAGTGTCCGTAGTCACAGCAGCAGGGATATGCGCCGGGTATTCGGAGGAGGGTTCAGCCGTGACATCGTCGGAGTCGACCGTAGCGGTCGTCCTGCCCCACGGGAGCCGATCTCCGGACCACCGGCAACGGCATCGGCATACTGGGCGCGACCTCGGCCCGATGCGATGACAACCCGATGATTTGGGGGTATCAGCAGGCCAGCGGCGTCTAGAGTGCGACGAACAGAACGACAATGGGGCCAGGACCGTAGCGGCCACCGTGCAGCAAACCCACCGCTCGACCGCTGATCGCCGGGCCCCGCGCGGTACCCCGTGGAGGAGCAATGACGGTCATCCAGGGCAGATCGATTCTCGACCTGCTGCTCGAGGACGCCGACATCAGCGCGTACGACTCGGCGCTGGAACGGGCACGACAGGCCAACGCGCCGACCGAGCGGCTCGCCGAACTGGAGCACGAGCGCACCGTCGCGATGCGATTGCGCGAGAAGCTCGTCAACCACCGCCGCAACGAGGCGGAGCTGCAACTGCTCAACGACACCGCCAACGATCTGGCCTCGCTGCGCGACCACGACGCGATCTTGCAGGCCATCGCCGACCGCGCCCGGCGCCTGCTCGGCTGCGATCTGGCCTACATCAGCCTCAGCGACCGCACCCGCGGCGACTGCTACATCAAGGCCGCCTCGGGCAACATCTCCGGACTGCTGAACGAACTGCGACTCCCGCGCGGCGCCGGCGTCGGCGGCAAGGTCGCCCGCACCGGCGAACCCTACAGTGTGGCTTCGTATTTCAACGATCCCACCATCGAGCGCACACCGGATATCGACGAGACGGTCGTCGCCGAGCGCATCGAGTCGCTGCTCGGCGTGCCCGTGAAGCTCAAGCAGGAGATCATCGGCGTACTGCTCGCGGCACACCGCGGCCAGCGACCGTTCAGCAGTCGCGATATCGGCGCGCTGGTGATGCTGGCCGCGCACGCGGCCGTGGCCATCGACAATTCTCGGCTGCTGACCGCGACCCAGGCCGCCGTCGAGGATCTGCGAATCGCCAACGCCACCATTCGAACTCACGTCGCCGAGCTCGAGCGGACCGCGGACGTGCACGAACGGCTTACCAAGCTGGTGATCGAGGGCGCGAGCGTCGACGCGGTCATCGAGGCGACGGCGGCCGCTGTCGCCGGCGAGGTCGTGCTGCTGCACGGCGACAGCGAGGTGCCCGCACCGGCCGGGACCGGAGATGAGATCGCCGAACTGGCCCGGCATGCCCATACCCGCGGGCACAGCGTCGTCGAGGGCCGGCTCTGCGCGGTGCCGTTGATCACCGAGTCCGAGTCGCTCGGCACCCTGGTTCTGCTCGGTTCGTCGGCCGTCGAAGACCCCGACCGCCGCATTCTCGAACGCGCCGCACTGGTCGCGGCGCTGGTGCTCGTCACCCGGCGCCGCATGGCCGAGGCCGAGGCTCGCGTGCGCGGTGAACTGCTCGCCGACCTGCTGAACTCGCAGACCCACGACCATGATCTGCTCCGGCGGCGCGCGGCGCTGCTCGAGGTCGATCTGGACAGCTGTCACGTCGTGGTCGTCGCCGATCTCGAGGGCGAGCCGCGCGAGCAGCTCTTCGCCGCCATCGCCGCGCTGGCCAGGCGCAGGCGC
>NZ_BAGH01000051.1 GCF_000308715.1 Nocardia tenerifensis NBRC 101015 | reverse complement strand
CGGGCGGACGTCGGCACTGTCGGCCGAGCAGATCGCCGCGCTGCGCAAGCCGGCGGAGGAGCCCGCGCCGGTCGCCATGACCGAGCTCGACCGCCGCCTGCTGCCCGCGCTCGCGCTCGACGGGCGGGCGGCGTATCCGAGTCTCGCGCGGGCGGTCGGCTGGTCGGAGTCCGCGGTCCGGCGGCGGCTGGCCGAGCTGCGGCGGGCCGGGATGGTCCGATTCGAGGTCGAGATAGACCCAGTGCTGTTCGGGTTCACGGTGCAGAGCCTGCTCTCGATGACCGTCGCGCCGGGCCGGTTGAGCGCCGTCGCGCGGACGGTCGCCGAGGATCCGGAGGCGGCCTTCGTCGCCGCGATTACCGGCACCCATAACCTCCTCGCGATCGTCGTCTGCCGCGATATCAAGGGTCTCTTCGCGTGCGCCACCGAGCGGATCGGCGCGCTCGAGGGGGTCGAACGTATGGAGGTCACGCCGATCAGCGGCTACTCGAAGCGCACCGCACCGCCTAGGTGAGCCGGGCGGCGACACACTCGCGCACCGGCGGGCGGTATCGGCTTCTCGACCGAGTTCGGCGCGGAATCGATACCCCGGTGCTAGACGCGAATAGCGCTGCGGCGGGACGTGTTCGGAGGGTCGCGGTTCCTACCTTCGGTCCATGCCAACAACACCTATCGCCGCCGCGCCCGAGAGCGCGGCGCCGGCCCGGCATCGCCGACGCGCGGCGGTCGCCCGGCTGCATCGGCCGCTGACCTGGATGACGTTCGCGATGGCCGCGCTGGTCGTGTGCTGTCTGGTGGGGATGGTCGTCGACGACCGGATGCTGCTGGGCGAGTCGATCTGGCTCAAGCCGATGAAGTTCGGGCTCGCCTTCGTGCTCTACGGTCTCACGCTGGCCTGGCTGTTGTCGTTGCCGCACAGAGGAAGTCGCGCGACCTGGTGGCTCGGCACGGTGTTCGCGGCGGCGGGGTTCATCGACGTCGGCTTCATCGTCGTGCAGGCCGCGCGCGGAACGTTCAGCCACTTCAACAGCGAGACCGACGCGGTGAACGTGATCGGCCAGCAGGTGTTCCAGTCCGGCGTGCCCGGCCTGTTCCTGGCGAACCTGATCATCGTGCTGATCCTGTGCTGGCAGCGGCTGGTCGACCGGCCGACCTCGCGGGCTATCCACGCGGGGCTGTTCCTGGCGGTCGCCGGGATGATGCTCGGGTATCTGATGGGTTTCACCGGCAAGCAGCTGGTGCGCGACGCCGACGGCAATGTCGTCGAACTGGTCGCCGGGCACACCGTGCTCGACCCGGCCGTGCGCGACCTCTCGCCGCGCGACGCCGCCGCGGGCCTGCCCATCACACACTGGAGCACCATCGGCGGCGACCTGCGCGTCCCCCATTTCCTCGGACTGCACGGCATTCAGGTGCTACTGCTCGCCGTCGTCGTGCTGGCCTGGCTGGCCCCGCGCTACCGCTGGCTGCGCGCCGAACGGACCCGCGCCGCGGTGATCGGCGTGCTCGCGCTCGGCTACGCCGGCCTGCTCGCCATCGTGTTCGCCCAGGCGATGCGCGCCCAGTCGCTCGTGCATCCCGACGCCACCACGCTGATCGCCTTCGCCGGGCTCGTCACCGGGGTTGTGACGTTGCTCGGCCTCGTCTACTGGCGAGCCCGATCGGCGGCCGATGACGCCGATACTCGCGGTGACGCCGCGCACGTGGTCGCGGAACCCGCACGCAATATTCCGGCCGGGGTGTGACAAGCTCGTCGGCCGGCGCGCGTCGGATACGTCCTCTCGGCCTCGATAGGCGAGGGGACACACCCGACTCGGCCGACCGATCCGCGTCGGCGGCAGCTACCTCGCCGCCCCGCGACAACGCCGCCCACCGTTGAATCCGCGGCGACGTTCCGGCCGAAGTGCGACTCTGGCATCCTCTCGGCCTCGACGGCGAGGGACGCTCAGTTGCCTACCTGCGTTAACCGACCACACCGCTCAGCGCAGACGTTCGGCGTCGCGGGTGAGCTCGACCAGCGTCTTGCCCAGCACGGCCAGCTCGTCGGCCCCCGCGCCCTCCTCGATGGCGATGGCGACGTCCTCGGCGGCGCAGCGGGCGGCGAACCAGCGGTCGGCCAGGTCCGCGGCCTCCTGGGCGCTCAGCACGACGGAGTCGTCGGGGATCCCCGTTCCCTTCAGGCTGTTGCGGTGTTCGTAGGCACGTTGGCGACAGGACTGGCGGCAGTACCGGCGGCGACGCCCGGCCTCGGACTCCACGATCTCCCGCCCGCACCACAGACAGGACAGCTGACGAGAGTGACGACGATCAGAGATGGAACACACCCCCTAGCGGGACAGCAAGCGGCGCGACATGACGCAGAACCTTAATCGCTCGACGCCGCGAACCGGCTCAGCGACCCCCCGCAACCGCCACGCGGCGGGCGCGGCGTGGCCGACGCGCCGTTGGCACTACAATGGAACGGTTCCGCGGCCCGTCGGGAACTATCGGCGCAGGCCCGTTCGTTGCACATAAGGTCCAGCGAGCACCAGACGCTCGTACGGTCGCAGCAACAAGACTCGAGCACACAGGGAGAGGCACACCATGGCAGATCGCGTACTCCGGGGCAGTCGGCTCGGAGCGGTGAGCTACGAGACCGATCGCGACCACGACCTGGCTCCGCGGCGGATCGCCCGGTACCGCACCGACAACGGTGAAGAGTTCGACGTCCCGTTCGCCGACGACGCCGAGATCCCCCCGACGTGGCTGTGCCGCAACGGTCAGGAAGGCATGCTGATCGAGGGCACCACCGTCGAGACCAAGAAGGTCAAGCCCCCGCGCACCCACTGGGACATGCTGCTGGAGCGCCGCAGCAAGGAAGAGCTCGAGGAACTCCTCAAGGAGCGCCTCGACCTCCTCAAGACCCGCCGCCGCGTCTAGGCATCAACCGAAGGCCGCCTACATCCCCCCGGGATGCAGGCGGCCTTTCGCATGGGCCGGTACTCCTGAACAAGGATTAGTTCGGAATGCGCTGGGGTACTAGGGGGAAGGCAAATCGCTGACAGTTCGGGGGGTTCGGAATGACACAGGATCTCGATATCAGCGCGGAGGCACGGCTTTTCGCCGAGGAGACCTGGAAGTCCGGTGTGAAGCAGATGGTGCTGACGGTCGAGGCCGCGAAGGCGGCGGTGGAGCTGACGCGCCAGTACCCGATGTCCACGGAGCCACCCACACGCTTCACCGAGCGGTTCGCCGTCAGCACGGAGGTCACCACCGACGTGCGGGGCAACGAATGGGTGGTGCACACGGCGACCGCGCGCGACCGGACGCCCGAGCGCACCGTGATGTTCACCCACGGCGGCGGTTTCGTGCTGCGGATGTCCGAGTCCAGCTGGGACTTCCTGGCCGAGCTGATCACGGAAACCGCGGCCCGCCTTGTCATCCCGCTGTATCCGCTCGCACCCGAGGGGACCGGCGAGGTAGTGCCGGACGTCGTCGCCGACCTCGCGGCGCGGCTGATCGCCGAGGAGGGTCCCGAGCGGGTGACACTGTTCGGGAACTCCGTCGGCGCGACGATCACGCTGTCGGCGGCGCAACTCCTGCGCGACCGCGGCGTGCCCGCCCCGCGGCTCACCGCGCTGGTCGTGCCGGTGCTCGACAACCGCTACCTCGACCCGGAGATGGCCGAGCTCGACGAGCTCGACCCGTTCCTCAGCCCGGCGGGCTGCCGCTACTTCGGCAGCCTCTACTGCGGCGACCTGCCGGTGACCGATCCCCGCGTGAGCCCGATGCTCGGCGACAACGACCACCTCGGCCGGGTGCTGCTGCTCAGCGGCACCCACGACATCCTGAATTGCCAGGCAAGGAAATTCGCGGCCATGGCGTCCGGTTTCACCGGCACGCGGCTCGAGTATCACGAGGCGCCGGGGATGATCCACATCTGGGCCACCAGTGACACGCCCGAAGGCCGGGCCGCCCGGCAGACGATCTACCGGGCGATCCGGGATCAACCTTAGTGGCTGGCGACCTTGCGGTAGCGCAGGAGCGCGAGCGGGACCGCGATGGCGAGGATGGCTACGGAGCACATGACGGCGTACTCGATGCAGTGGTCGGCGGGCCAGCCGGTGGCCGGGGCGAAGGTGGGTGGGGCGTCGTTGTCGAAGAGTTCGCGCCCGGCCCCGGCCACGGCGGTGATGGGGTTCCACTCGGCGATGACGCGCAGCGGTCCGGGCAGCGACTGGCTGGAGATGAAGGCCGACGAGATGAACGACAGCGGGAACAGCCAGATCAGGCCGGCGCTCTGCGCCACCTCGACATTCGGCGAGAACAGGCCGGTGAGCGCGCCGAGCCAGGACATGGCGAAGGCGAAGAGCAGGATCACCCCGAAAGCCAGTGCGGCATCGGCGATTCCACCGTTGATGCGCCAGCCGACGACGTACCCGCAGCCCACCATCACCGCGATGCTGAGCACGTTGACCATCAGATCCGACAGGGTGCGCCCCATCAGCACGGCCAGCCGCGACATGGGCAGCGTGCGCATCCGGTCGATGATGCCCTTCTGCAGGTCGTTGGCCAGGCCGACGGTGGTGAACGCCGCGTTGAAAGCGACTGTCTGGGTGAAGATTCCGGCGAGAAGGAACTCGCGGTACTGATTGCCGCCCAGCGTCCCGCCGAAGATGTAGGCGAACAGGAACACGAACATCAACGGCTGAATGGTGGCCGTCACCAGCAATGTCGGCACCCGCAGGATGGTCAGCAGGTTGCGGTAGGCGACGATCGCGCTGTCCCGCAGGACCCGCAGCCGCGGCCCCGAATCCAGGTGAATCCGTGGCATTTTCGGCATACTGCTCACCACGGCGGTCACGGCTGCACCTCGCGGACGCTCGGCTCCGTCGTGCCCGCGAGGGCGGCTGTGTCTGCACTGCGTTCTTTCACGACAAAATCTCCTCTTGTACGTCATCGATTTCTGGCTGGCGCTCGGCCGAGTCACGGGCCGCCGCGCCGGTGAGCGAGAGAAATACGTCGTCGAGGCTGGGCCGATGAACGTCGGCGTCCACCACGCACACCCCCGCGTCGTCCAACCTCCGCAGGGCCTCGACCATGGTGCGCGAACCGTCGCCGACCACGATCGACGCCTGATCGGTGCCCTCCTCGTGGCTCGGCTCGCCGATGCCGACCTGCGCGAGCACGCGCAGGGCCGGCGCGACGTCCTGTCCGGCCGCGAGGGTGACGGTGAGCCGGTCGCCGCCGATGGACGTCTTCAGCTCGTCCGCGGAGCCGCGCGCGATCACCCGCCCGCGGTCGATGACGGTGATCCGGTCCGCGAGCAGATCGGCCTCCTCCAGGTACTGCGTGGTGAGCAGCACCGTGGTGCCGTCGTCGACGAGTTCGCCGATGACGCGCCACATGTCGAGCCTGCCGCGCGGATCGAGTCCGGTGGTCGGCTCGTCGAGCACCACCACCGCGGGCCGGGCGACCAGCGCCCCCGCGAGGTCGAGCCGCCGGGCCATGCCGCCGGAGTAGGTGCCCGCCCTGCGCTGCGCCGCGTGCTCCAAACCGAAGGCGCACAACAGTTCCTCGGCCCGCGCGGTGGACCGGCGCGGCGACATCCCGTACAGCCTGGCCACCATGCGCAGGTTCTCGTACCCGGACAGGTTCGCGTCGACCGCGGCGTACTGCCCGGACAGGCCGATGCGCCGCCGCGCGGCCCCGGGATTGCGCAGCACATCCACCCCGGCGACGCGCACCGATCCCGCGTCCGGCCGCAGCAGCGTGGTGACGATCCGGACGGTCGTCGTCTTGCCCGCGCCGTTCGGCCCGAGCAGCCCCATCACCGTGCCCGACGGGATCTGCAGATCGATATCGTCGAGCACCCGGACCTTGCCGTAACTCTTGACCAGCCCCATGATCTCCACTGCCAAGCTCACCGTTTCACCTCCACGAGCACCGTCGCGGCTGCGGACCCACTCACCTTTGCCTCTCCTTCTTCCTGATCCCGAGGGCGGGATTCTCCGGTCGCGACCCGTTGGCGGTCGGTCGCGCCTGGTCTCCGTCCAGACGCCGGCGCAGCACCGGGCCGATCGCGGCGAGCGATTCGGGCGCGGTCATCGCCGAGTGCCTGCACGGAAGTTCGTGATCGTCGATCGCGCCGGTGATGTACGGCTGCCACGCGGCGGCGCGGCGCTCGGGGTCGGCCCGGTTGATCTCGTCCGCGGCGGCGGTGAAGAACAGCAGGTCACCGTCGAAGACGCGGGGCCGGAACCCGTGCGCGAGCAGGGTGCCGTTGGTGTATCCGGCGTAGAGCCGTTCGAGATGCTCGACAGTGAGCGCCGCGAACGGACCCGGCCGCGAGCACAGCAGCTCCGCCGCGTCGCGCAGGTTCATGGCCGGGTCGAGCGGCGCGTCGAGCTGGTCGCTGCCGAACTCCTCGATGATCTCGGCCACGCTGGGGATCGCGTGCTCGAGCCAGGCGTCGGAGAGCCGGTAGCTGTCCATCATCGCCAGCAGCGCGACCTCCTCGCCCGACTCCTGCAGCCGCACCGCCACCTCGTGCGCGATCAGGCCGCCGAGCGACCAGCCGAGCAGGTGGTAGGGCCCGACCGGCTGGATCGACTTGATATGGGCCACATACTGTTCGGCCGCCTCGGTGATCGAGGCGAACCCGTCCTCGCCCGCGACGTGCGGCGCCTGCAACCCGTACACCGGCCGGTCCGGCGCGAAGTGCGTGACCAAACCCGAGTAGCACCATGCCAATCCGATCGCGGGGTGGACGCAGAACAGCGGCGGCTTGGCCCCGTTCGGCCGGATCGGCAGCACCGGCCCCAGCGCGGCCGCGATGCCCGCGCCCGCGCCGTCGAGGCGCGCGGCGATGGCCGCGGGCGTCGACTCGCCGAACATCACCTGCACCGGCAGGTCCAGCCCGTTGGCCCGCACCTGCGCGACCACCTTCGTGGCGAGCAGCGAGTTGCCGCCGAGCTCGAAGAACCCGTCGTCGGCGCCGACCGTCTCCAGGCCGAGCACGGTGGCGAAGGCCGCGCACAGCGCCGACTCCGTCGGGGTGGCGGGGGCGCGGTAGCCCTCCGCGGCGCTGAACACCGGCTCCGGCAACGCTTTTCGGTCCAGTTTGCCGACCGGATTGAGCGGCACGGCGTCGAGCAGCATGATCGACTGCGGCACCATGTAGTTCGGCACCAGCTCGGCCACGTGCTCGGTGAGTTCGGCCGCCGTGACGCCGATTCCGTTGCGCGCCTTCACATACGACACCAGCGCGGTGGTGCCCGCCGGCGTGCGATGCCCGATGGTCGTGGCGAACTCCACCGCGGCGTGCCCGGCGAGCGCCGCGTCGATCTCGCCGAGTTCGATGCGGAAGCCGCGGATCTTGACCTGGTGGTCGGTGCGGCCGACGTACTCGATCTCGGGGGCCGCGGTGTCGTCCGGCCCGAATCGCCAGCGCACGAGGTCGCCGGTCCGGTACATCCGCTCCCCCGGCTTGCCGTACGGATTCGCCACGAACCGCTGCGCCGTCAGGCCGGGTCGATCGAGGTAGCCGCGAGCCAGCGCCGCGCCGGACAGGTGCAGCTCACCGGTGACGCCCACCGGTGACGGGTGCAGCCTGCTGTCCAGAATGGCCGCGCCGACGCCGCGGATGGGCCCGCCGAGGGTGATCGGCCCGCCCGGTGTCAGCGGCTGACCGATCACGGTGACGATGGTCGTCTCGGTCGGCCCGTACACGTTGTACAAGTGGCGGTTCGGCGCCCAGCGGGTCACCAGGTCCGGGGGCAGCGCCTCGCCGCCGACCAGCACGTGCCGCAGCGCGGTGACGCCGGTCGGGTCGACCGTGCCCAGCGCCGAGGTGGTGATGAACGCGTGCGTGATCGCCTCCTCGATGAACACCCTGGCCAGGTCGTCGCCGCCGACCACGCCGGGCGGCGTGATCACCAGCGTGGCCCCGCCGCCGAGGGCGAACAGCAGGTCGAGCATCGCGGCGTCGAAGCTCGGCGTCGCGAAATGCAGGACGCGGCAACCGGGTTCGACCTCGAAGCGCTGCGCGGTCTCGGCGGCGAAGTTGGACAGGCCGCCGTGCGTGACCACCACACCCTTCGGCGTGCCGGTGGAACCGGAGGTGTAGATCACGTACGCCGGGTTGTCGACCCGCAGCGGCGCGGTGCGCTCCCCGTCGGTGATCGGGGCGTCGGAGGAGTCGAGCACGAGCCCGCGGAAGCGCGCGTCGTCGAGCACGATCCACTCCACGCCGCCGGGCAGCCCGTCACGGTACTCGCCGAGCGTGATGCCCAGCGCCGCACCGGAATCCGACAGCATGTGCGCGATGCGCCCGGCCGGGTACAGCGGATCGACGGGCACGAACGCGGCACCGGCCTTGGCCACCGCGAGCACGGTCGCCACCGACTCGACGGAGCGCGGAATGCCCAGCGCCACCAGCGTTTCCGGGCCGACACCGCGCCGGATCAACACCCGCGCCAGCCGGTTCGTCCAGCGGTCCAGCGCGTCGTAGCTGACCTGAGTGTCCTGCGCGCGCAGCGCGATCGCCTTGCGGTCGACGCGCACCGCCGCCGCGAACACCTCCGGGAAGGTGACCGGCCGGTCGGCCCGCGCGCCGCGGACGGGGGCGAGCCCGGACCATTCGGCCGCGTCGAGCAACTCCAGATCACCCACGGCCGTGGTGGGATTCGCGGCGACGGCGGCGAGCAGCCGGACGAGTCGGGTGCCGAGGCGCAGCGCGGTCGGCTCGTCGAACAGGTCGCGCGCGTAGTTCACCGACACCGTGATGCCCGCCGGATCACGTTGCGCCCCTCGCGATTCGGTCAGGGTGAACTGCAGATCGAACTTGGCGACGCCGGTGTCCACGTCGGCCGGCTCGATCCGCAGTCCGGGCAGGTCGAGCCCGCGCGCCGGCTGGTCGCGCACCGAGAGCATCACCTGGAACAGCGGGTGATGCGCCTGGGAGCGGGCCGGATTCAGCACCTCGACGAGGCGCTCGAACGGCACGTCCGCGTGGGCGAACGCGTCGAGATCGGTGTCGCGCACGGCGTGCAGTAGGTCGGTGAACCTGGCATCGGGGTCGATGCGGGTGCGCAGCACGAGCGTGTTGACGAACATGCCGATCAGGCCGTCGAGCGCGGGGTGGCCGCGCCCGGCGACGGGCGTGCCGACGGTGATGTCGTCGGTCGCGGTCATCCGGTGCAGCAGCACCGCCAGCGCGGCGTGCAGCACCATGAACATGCTGACGTTGTTGCTGGTCGCGACCGTGCGCAGCTCCCGGTGGATGACCGCGTCGATCGCGCACTCCACCTGGCCGCCGCGGTAGGACGGCGTCGGCGGCCGCCGCCGGTCCGCGGGCACGGCCAGCAGCTCCGGGCTGCCGTCCAGCGCGCGCCGCCAGTAGCCGAGCTGGCGGCTGAGCACCGAGTCGGGGTCGCTCTCGGCGCCGAGCGTATCCCGCTGCCACAGCGTGTAATCGGCGTACTGAACGGCGAGCTCGGACCACTCGGGCGTCCGTCCGGCGCAGGCCGCCCGGTAGGCGGCCGCGACGTCGAGCGCGAGCGGGCCGAGCGACCAGCCGTCCATGGCGATGTGGTGCACCACCAGCACGAGCACGTGCTCGTCGGAGACCTCGGCCGGGTTGCGCAGGCCGGTGTCGCCGTCGGGCGAGACCGAGATGAGCGCGGCCCGGATCGGCACCATGCCCGCGAGGTCGAATCCCGGTGCGGCGAAGCGTCTTACGGCGTCGTCGACCTCGTCCGGGGTGACCGTCGCGACGAACAGCGTGAGCGCCGCGGCGGCCAGGTCGAGTACCCGCTGGGCCGGTTCGCCGCCGGTCTCGGGGAACACCGTCCGCAGCGTCTCGTGCCTGGCCTGCACCGCGTGCAGGGCCATGACGAGCGCGTCGACGTCGAGCCTGCCGTTCATCTTCAGCACGAGCGGCACGTTGTAGGCACCGGCCGTCCGATCGCCGGACTCGCCGGATCCGTTGAAGCGGTTGAGGAACCAGAGCCTGCGCTGAGCCGCCGACAGCGGGATACGGTCGGGGCGCGGTCGGCGGACCAGGGCCGGTCGCGTATCCGATCCCGCGGGCCCGGCGTCGAGCAGCGCGGCGAGCGCGGCCACCCTGGGGGCGGCGAACACGGTGCGCACCTCGAGCCGGATGTTCGTCGCCGCGGCCAGCCGCGCCACCAATTGCGTTGCCAGCAGCGAGTTCCCGCCGATGTCGAAGAAGCTGTCCTCGGCCCGCACCGTGTCGACGCCGACCAGCTCCCCCATCACCCGGGCGACCAGTCGCTCGGACTCGGTCTCCGGGGCACGCGAGGCGCCGTCGGCGACGAACCGCGGTTCGGGCAGCGCGGCGGTGTCCAGCTTCCCCACCGGGGTGAGCGGAATCCGTTCCAGCACAGTGACGCTCGACGGCACCATGTGCGCGGGCAGCCGCGCCGCCAGGTGGGCGCGCACCGCCGCCACGTCCAGGTGCTCGTCGGCGGGCAGCACGAACGCGACGATCCGATCCGCGCCCGCGATCCGGCGAACCTCGGTGTGCGCGAACCGCACCGCAGGGTGCTCGCCGAGCGCGGCGGTGATCTCGCCGAGCTCGATGCGGAACCCGCGCACCTTCACCTGATGGTCGCTGCGGCCGAGATAGCACAGCTCCCCCGCGCCGTTCCAGCGCACCACATCGCCGGTGCGGTACATCCGCGCGCCCGACGGACCGTACGGGTCGGCCACGAAACGCGTTGCGGTGAGCGCGAATCGGTCGAGGTACCCGCGCGCCAGCCCATGCCCGCCGACGTACAGATCGCCCGGCACGCCGACCGGGACCGGACGCAGCCGTTCGTCGAGGACCAGCGCCCGCGCGCCACGCACCAGCGTGCCGATGGTGACCGGGCGGTCGGCGGTCAGCGTCGCGATGGAGGCGGCGACGGTCACCTCCGTCGGCCCGTACGCGTTGAGCATCGCCCGCCCTGGCGCCCAGCGGGCCACCAGGTCCGGCGAGCAGGCCTCCCCGCCGACCATGAGCGAGCGCAGGTGCGGCAGCGGCCAGCGCCCGTGGTCGATGGTGGACAGCGCGGCCGGGGTCAGGAACGTGTGCGTGATCCGCTCGCGCTCGAGCAGCGCGGCCAGTTCGTCGCCGCCGTAGATGTCCGGCGGGCAGATCACCATGGCCGCACCGCTGCCCACCGCGAGCAGCAGGTCGAGCACGGCGGCGTCGAAGCTCGGCGAGGAGCAGTGCAGCGTGCGCGACGCGCGGTCGACCCGCATGCGGTCGCGCAGCTCGTCGGCGAAGTTGGACAGTCCGGCGTGGGTGACCGCGACACCCTTGGGCTTGCCGGTGGAACCGGAGGTGTAGATCAGGTACGCCAGGTCGGCGGGCTCGATCGCGCACTCCCGGTCCGCGTCGTCGACCAGCGCGTCGTCGTAGCTGTCCAGTTCAGCGACGAAATCGGGCCCGTCCAGCAGCAGCCAGTCGACCCCCGGGCCATCGAGCGTGCCCGCGCGCAGCCGGGCCGCGTGCTCGGCGACGGTGACGCCGATCCAGCAGCCCGCGTCGGTGAGCATGTGCCGCAACCGATCCGCCGGGTAGTTCGGGTCCACCGGCACGTACGCGGCGCCGGTCTTGACGACGGCGAGCAGCGTGAGCACCGACTCGACCGAGCGGGTGAGCCCGAGCGCGACCCGGTCCCCGATCCCGACGTCACGCGCGAGCAGGGCGCGGGCCAGCCGATTCGAGCGGCGGTCCACCTCGGCGTAGGTCAGCGTGGTGCTGCCCGACTGGAGGGCGACGCGCTGCGGGTGCATGTGCGCGGTGGCGGTGAAGTACGCCGCCAGCGTGCACTGCGGCATCGTCGCCGGACCGGTCGCCGGGGCGAACAGGCGTCGCTCCCGCTCGGTGCGGGCGTCGATGTCGCGCACCAGGACTCGCGGATCGGCGGTGACCGCGGCGAGCACCCGCAGGAACCGGTCGGCCAGGATGTGGATGGTCGACTCGTCGAAAAGCTCGGCGGCGTAGACGAATTCGAACGCCTGACCGGGCTCGCCCGGCCCCGCGTCGCAGCCGATATGGGCGACCCGCAGCTCCAGATCGAACTTGGCGAGCGCGATGTCGAGCTCCTCGGCGCGCAGCGCGAGGCCCGGCAGCTCCAGCGTGGGCACGGGACTGTCCTGCACGCTCAGCGCCACCTGGAACAGCGGGTGGCGCGCCGCACTCGGGTAGCCGCCGTCGGCCCGGGCGCGCGCCGCGCGGCCGAGCTCGTCCACGATGCGCTCGAAGGGGATGTCGGCGTGGGCCATCGCGGCGAGCTCGGTGTCCCGGTCGGCGCGCAGCAGCGCGGCGAAGGTGCGGTCCGGGTCCACGTCGGAGCGCAGTACCAGCGTGTTGACGAACATGCCGACCAGCTCGTCGAGCTTGGTGTCGGTGCGGCCCGCGACCGGCGTGCCGATCACGATGTCGCGGCCGCCGGTCACCGCCCGCAGCAGCACCGCCAGCGCCGAGCGCAGCACCATGAACATGCTGACGCCCTGCTCCCGGCCCAGTTCGGCGAGCGCGCGCTGAATCGGTTCGGGCACAGTGAATTTCACCGTGCCTGCCCGCTGCGTCGGCTCGGCCGGACGCGGGCGGTCGTAGGGCAGCGGAAGCTCCTCCGGCAGGTCGGCCAGCGCGTCGCGCCAGTACGCCAGCTGGCTGCCGGCGAGGCTGGCCGGGTCGTCCTCGTCGCCGAGGCAGGCGCGCTGCCACAGCCCGAAGACCGCGTACTGCACCGGAAGTGGCGTCCACGCGGGCGCCGCGCCCTCGTGCCGGGCGACGTACGCGGCGGCCAGATCTCTGGTCAGCGGGCCGAGCGACCAGCCGTCAGCGGCGATGTGGTGCACCACGATGCCGAGCAGGTAGCGCTCGGATCCGGTGCGCAGCAAGGCCGTTCGCAGCGGCGTCGCCCGGACGAGATCGAAGCCGGTGTGCGCGAGGGTGCGCAGGGCGGCCGCGGCGTCGGTGTCGTCGACGTCGACCGGGTCGACGGCGGGCAACGCACGGGCGGTCGGCAGCACGGACTGGTACGCACCGTCGCTGTCCTCGGGGAAGATCGTGCGCAGCACCTCGTGCCGGTCGACCACGTCGGTCAGCGCGGCACGCAACGCGGGCACGTCCAGATCGCCCGCGATCCGGATAACGAAAGCGATGTTGTACGCGCTCGATTCGGGAGAATATCGATTGAGGAACCACAGTCGCTGCTGCGGCAGCGACAATGGAATGCGTCCCGGACGCGCGGTCTGCACAGCCAGCGCCAGCCGCTGCGTCCGGGGCGCCTCCGTCAGGCGCTCGGCGACGCCCGCGACGGTGGGCGCCTCGAAGATCACCCGCACCGGCAGGTCGACGCCGAACTCCGCGTGCAGCGCGGCGGCGAGCCTGGTGGCGAGCAGCGAGTTGCCGCCGACGTCGAAGAAGCTGTCCTCCGCGCCGGTGACCGGGCGGCCGAGGATGGCGCCGAACACGTCCGCGACCCGCGTCTCCAGCCCGGCGCTCGGCGCGCGTGAGGAGCTGGCGGCGGCGAAGACGGGCTCCGGCAAGGCTTTTCGATCCAGCTTGCCCGCCGGGGTGACCGGCAGCTCGTCGAGCACGACCACCGACGCGGGCACCATGTAGCCGGGCAGCCGCTGACGCGCGGTCTCCAGCACCGCCGCCGCCTCGACCGGCCGCTCCACCGTGACGTACGAGGCGAGCCGCGGCTGGCCCTGATCGTCGGTGTGCACCACGGTCAGCGCGAAACTCACGCCGGGGTGGCCGCGCAGCACGTGATCGATCTCGCGCAGCTCGATGCGGAAACCGCGGATCTTGATCTGGTCGTCGGCCCGGCCGAGGAAGCGCAGCTGCCCGCCCGACTCCACGACGACCAGATCGCCTGTGCGGTACATGCGCTCACCGCGCCTGCCGTGCGGGTTGGCCGGAAAGCGTTGCGCGGTAAGGCCGAATCGCCCGTGGTAGCCGCGAGCCAGACCCGGCCCGGACAGATACAGCTCGCCCGGCGTGCCCGGCGGCACCGGGTGCAGCCGCGCGTCCAGCACGAACAGGCGCATGCCGCGGATCGGCCTGCCGAGCGGCACCGGACGCCCCGGCACCATCGGACCCGTCGCGGTAGCCGCGACGGTCGCCTCGGACGGCCCGTACATATTGTGCATGCGGTGCTCGATCGACCAGGCCGCGACGAGCTCCTCCGGGCACGCCTCGCCGCCGACGATCACGGCCTCGAGCTCGCCGAGCCCCTCGGCCGGCACGGTGGCCAGCGCGGCGGGCGTGATGAAGGCGTGGGTGACCCGCTCCTCGCGCAGGAACGCCGCGAGTTCGGCGCCGCCGTAGAGGCCCGCCGGGGCGACGACGATGGTCGCGCCCGCGGCGAAGCCGAGCAGCAGCTCGAGCACCGACGCGTCGAAGCTCGGCGACGAGAAGTGCAGCGTCCGTGCGGAATCCGAGACGCCGAACAGGTGCATCTGCTCGTGCGCGAGCGACGCGAGCCCGGCGTGGGTCACGACGACCGCCTTCGGCTTGCCGGTCGAGCCCGAGGTGTAGATCAGGTAGGCCGGGTGCACGGTGCACAGCGAGTGGTGGCGGTCGGCGTCGGTGATCGGGTCGGTGGACAGATTCAGCGATTCGGCGGCCAATTCGTACGAGCCGAGCACCAGCCAGTCGACGTGGTTCTTGCGGTGCTTGCCGCGCGGGGCGGGCCACTCGGGCAGGGCGGCCAGGCACGCGGTGTCGGTCAGGCCGAGGATGGCGCCGGAGTCGCCGATCATGTGCGCGATGCGCTCGCCGGGGTAGCGCGGATCGATCGGCACATACGCCGCACCGGTTTTCGCGACGGCCCACACGGCGGTGATCGCGTCCAGGCCGCGCGGCAGCGCGATGGCGACGACCACCTCGGGGCCCGCGCCGTGCTCGATCAGCGCGCGCGCCAACCGGTTCGACGCCTCGTCGAGCTCGCGGTAGGTGGTGTCGACGCCGAGATAGCGCACGGCCACCGCGTCCGGCAGCCGCTCGGCGGTGTCGGTGAGCAGTCGCGCCAGCGTGCTGAACGGCTCGGCGGGCGAGCCCGCGATCGGCACCAGATTGGCGAGCTCGCGGCGGTCGAGGATGGTGAGATCCCCGATCGGCAGGCTCGGCGCGGCGACCACCGCGTTGAGCACGGCGACGAAGCGGCGGGCGAACGACTCGACCGTCGAGTGGTCGAGAATATCGGCGGCGTAACCGAATTCGGCGGTCAGCGGGCCGTCGGAGATGTCGTCGTGCACCACGAGCTGCAGGTCGAACTTGACGATGTCGGACACGATCGGCAGCACCTCGGCGTGCACGCCGGACAGTTCGATGCGCAGGTCGGGAGCGCGGTCGTAGGACAGCATCACCTGGAACAGCGGGTGCCGCGCGGCCGAGCGCTCCGGGTTGACGACCTCGACCAGCCGCTCGAACGGCACGTCGGCGTTGGCGAAGGCGTTGAGGTCGGTCTCGCGCACCGCGTCGAGCAGGCGGTCGAAGCCGGCGGCCGGGTCGACCTCGGTGCGCAGCACCAGGGTGTTGACGAACATGCCGACCAGATCGTCGAGCGCCGGATCGGACCGGCCCGCGATGGGCGTGCCGATGGCGATGTCGGTGCTCGCGCACAGCCGCGAGAGCAGCGCGGCCAGCGCGGCGTGCAGCACCATGAACATGCTCACGCCCCGGGAGGCGGCGAGTACGCCTGCGGCGCGGCGGATCTCGGGCGCGATGGTGAACTCCACCCGGCCGCCGGCGGTCGAGCGGCGCAGCGGGCGCGGGCGGTCGAGCGGCAGGTCGAGCTGGTCGGGCAGCCCGGCCAGCGCCGAACGCCAGTGTGCCAGTTGACCGCTCAGCGCGCTGGCCGGATCGGTCTCCGCGCCGAGCAGTTCTCGCTGCCACAGCGCGAAGTCGGCGTACTGCACCGGCAGCGGCGTCCACCGCGGCGCGCCGCCCTCGGCCCTGGCCGACACCGCGGTCATCAGATCCCGGGCCAGCGGCGCGATCGACCAGCCGTCGCCGCAGATGTGGTGCAGCACAACGAGGAACACCCATGCATCGGGTCCCGTGGCGTACAGCGCGACCCGGATCGGCGCCTGGCTGCGCAGATCGAAGCCGTACCCGGCGAACTCGGTGGCGAGCGCGGCGACGTCGGCGCCGGTGGCGTCGATCGGGTCGAGGGTGAGCGGGATCTCGGCGGCGGGGTGGATCAGCTGGCACGGGCCGTCCGCGGACTCGGGGAACGTGGTGCGCAGGCTCTCGTGCCGCTCGATCACGTCGACCAGCCCCGCGCGCAGGGCCGCCAGGTCGAGCGCGCCCTCGATCCGGACGGCCAGCGGCATATTGTAGGCCGCCGCGTGCTCGGCGAACCGGTTGAGGATCCACAGCCGCTGCTGGGACAGCGACAGCGGAATGCGTTCCGGCCGTTGCGCCGCAACGAGTTTCGGAGAGGCGACATCGGTGGTGTGGGTGGCGAAGCACTCGGTGAGCGCGGCGATGGTCGACGCCTCGAACAGGTCGCGGATGGTCAGCCCGGTGCCGAGCGCAGCATTGATCCTGGCCACCGCGCGGGCGGCGATCAGTGAGTTGCCGCCGAGATCGAAGAAGCTGTCCTCGACGCCGATGTCGTCCGCGCCGAGCACCTCGGCGAAGATGCCGGCCAGCACGCGCTCCACCTCGGTACGCGGCTCCGCGGTCGATCTGTTGGCCGAGCGGACGCCGAGCGCGGGCGCGGGCAGCGCCTTGCGGTCGATCTTGCCGTTGGCGCTGAGTGGCAGCTCGTCGAGTTCCATCAGCGCCGAGGGGACCATGTACGCGGGCAGCGTGCGGCGCAGCGCGGTGAGCAGCGCGGCGGTGTCGAGCCGGGACGCCGGGCGCGGCGGGCCGACCCGCGGGGCCACCGGCCGGTACTCCTCGGCGCCGGGCGCGGCGACGACATAGGCGACCAGCTCGTCGCCGTTGCGGCCGGCGTGCGCGACGCAGACCGCCCGCGCCACCCGGTCGTCGGCCAGCAGCGCCGCCTCGATCTCGCCGAGCTCGATGCGCAGGCCGCGAATCTTGACCTGGAAGTCGCTGCGGCCCATGTACTCCAGCACGCCCGGGCGATCGGCCGAGAGCTGCCAGCGGGCCAGGTCGCCGGTGCGGTACATGCGGGCGCCCGGCGTGTAAGGGTTGGCGACGAAACGCTCGGCGGTGAGCCGGGGCTGGCCGAGATAGCCGCGGGCCAGCTGCACACCGGCCAGGTACAGCTCGCCGACCACGCCGGGCGGGACCGGGCGCAGGCGCGAATCCAGCACGTAGGTCTGGGTGTTCCAGACCGGCGAGCCGATCGGCACGCTCGCCGGGTCGGGCGGGCAGGGCCAATAGGTGACGTCGACTGCGGCTTCCGTTGGGCCGTAAAGGTTGTGCAAGGCGGGGTGGTGGTGCGGGGAGGGGCGATGCGAGGGGTCGTCGGCCGGCGATGGTGAATGGCGGGTGTCGGCGGCCGCTGGAGTGGGTGGGTGCCGGAGGATGGCCGCGGACTGTGCCGGTGCGGCGGGTGAAAGCCGGGTGTCGGCGGCCGGCGGAGGTGGCGAGGCGGGTGCGTGCCGGGTGTCGGCAGCCGACGGAGTGGCTGTCCGCAGCGCGGCGTGGAAATCGCGGACCGTGGCGGCGGGCAGCGCCTCACCGCTGCAGAACACCTGGCGCAGCGCCGTGCAGCCGCGCACATCGGTGTCGGTGACGAACACCGACAGCATGGACGGCACGAAATGCGCCGTGGTGACGCGCTTCTCGGTGATCAGCCGGGCCAGGTACCCCGGGTCGCGGTGCCCGTCGTGCTCGGCGATGACGAGCCGCGCGCCGATCTGCAAAGGCCAGAAGAACTCCCAGACCGAGACGTCGAAGGTGGCCGGCGTCTTCTGCAGAACCGCGTCGGTGTGATCGAGCGGATACTCGTGCTGCATCCAGCGCAGCCGGTTGACGATCGCGGCATGCGACACCCCCACGCCCTTGGGCTTCCCGGTCGAGCCGGAGGTGAAGATGACGTAGGCGAGATGGTCGGCGCGCAGCGGAGCGAAACGGTCAGCGTCGGTGACCGGCGCACCGTCGTAGGCCGAGAGGTCGACGGTGTCGATATCGAGCCGATCGACAGGCAGATCGAGCCCGTCCCGCTCGGCGGTCAGCACGCAAACCGGCGCCGCCTGCCCCACGATCTGCTCGATACGTTCAGCCGGATGCTCCGGATCCAGCGGCAGATAAGCCGCCCCCGACTTGACGATCGCATAGATCCCCACGACAAGCTCGATACTGCGCCGCAGACACAACGCGACCACCGTCTCCGGCCCGGCACCGCGCGAGATAAGCAGACGCGCAAGCCGATTGGCACGATCATCGAGCTCGCGATAGGTCAGCGTGCCGCGACTCATCGCCGGCCGGTAGTCGGCTGACTGGTAGGTCAGTGCCACATCGCCATTCACCGCAGGTCTGTAGCCGGGCGACGGCAGTGCCCGAGTCACATCGCCACTCGCCGCTGGACCGTGGCCGGATGACGGGCGGGTCAGCGTCGCATTGCCATTCGCCACGAGACCTTGGCCGGATGACGGCTGGGCCGGCGTCACATCGCCACCCGCCACGAAGCCGTGGTCAAGCGACGGGTGGGCGAGTGCAGCATCGCTACTCGCCACCATGGCCCGGTCACGCGACGAGCGAGACTGCGTCGCACTGCAGCTCGCCACGGAGCCGTGGTCAGGCGACAACTGTGCCGATGACGCATCACGACTCGCCACAGGGCCAT
>NZ_BAGH01000052.1 GCF_000308715.1 Nocardia tenerifensis NBRC 101015 | reverse complement strand
TTGGCGACCGGTGCGCCGATCGGAATCGCGCCTACCGCAAGGCCTTCCACGGGGCAATCGGTGACCACGGTTGCCTCGGCGGGGCCGTACCAGTTCACCAGCCTGGTGCCCGGCAGGGCCGCGGCGAAGGCCGTCGCGGTCTCCGCGGTGAGCGCCTCGCCCGCCGCGAACACCCGACGCAGGCCCGGGAATGGGCCCACCGACTCCGCGCCCAGGAAGGCGTCCAGCATCGACGGCACGAAATGCACTGTGCTGACGGAGTTCTCGGCGATGACGCGGGCCAGGTACGCCGGGTCGCGATGACCGTCGGGCTCGGCGATGACGATCGACGCGCCGGTCTGCAACGGCCAGAACAGTTCCCAGGTGGAGATGTCGAAGGTGATCGGCGTCTTGTGCAGGACCACGTCGCCGGTGTCGTGCGGATAGGTCCGCTGCGCCCAGCGGAACTGGTTGACCATCTGCCGGTGGGTGATCATCACGCCCTTGGGGCGGCCGGTGGAGCCGGAGGTGTACATCACGTAGGCGACGTTGTCCGGGCGCAGATCAGGCTCGATGCGCGCCACCGCGTCCAGCGGCAGGTAGAGCGTGTCCACCGCGACGACCGCGATATCGCTGTCGGTCTCGAAGGCGTCGGCGCTCGTGGTCAGCACGCACGCGGGATGCGCTCCGGCCAAGACGTTCTCGTTGCGTTCGACCGGGTGATCCGGGTCGATCGGCAGGTACCCCGCGCCGGTCCGCAGCACCGCGTAGACGGCGACGACCAGGTCGATTCCGCGCCGCATGGCGATGCCGACCCGCGACTCCACGCCGACGCCCCACCGGGCGATCTCCCCGGCCAGCGCCCGAGAGCGCAGGTCGAGCTCGGCATAGGTGAGCGTGGTGTCGCCGTAGCGCACCGCGGGGGCCTCCGGCGTGCGCGCGACCTGAGCGTCGAACAGTGTCAGCAGCGTCGCGTCGTCGAGGAGGTCGGGCGCCTCGGTGGCGTTGCGCGCGGCCAGCTCGGCGCGTTCGTGGTCGAGCAGCACGTCGATGTCGGCGACGCGGGCCTGCGGGGTGGTGACGAAACGGCGGATCAGGGCCGAAAGCCGTTGCGCGAGAGCCGCTGCCGCCGTCTCGTCGAACAGGTCGCGCAGGTACTTCACCGACACCCGGAGCTGGCTGTCCAGCACCACCATCACCGTCAGCGGGTAGTGGGTGCCGTTGACCGCGCCCACGCCGGTGACGCGCACGCCGTCGATATCGCTGGCCTTCTCCAGTCCCTCGCGGTCGACGGGGAACGACTCGAACACCACGAGGGAGTCGAAAAGCCCTTCCACGCCGATGGTTTCCTGGATATCGCTCAGCCCGAGGTAGTGGTGGTCCAGCAGCCCGGCCTGCTCGGCCTGTAGCTGGCGCAGCAGCCCGCCGAGGGTGTCGGTGGCGCCAAGCCGCACCCGCACGGGAATCGCGTTGAGGAACAGCCCGACCATGCTCTCCACGCCGTCCAGCTGCGGCGGCCTGCCGGAGACGGTGGCGCCGAAGACCACGTCGTCGCGGTCGACGCTGCGGCCGATGAACAGGCCCCAGGCCGCCTGCACGACCGTGTTCACCGTGACGCCGAGGCCCGAGGCGAGCCGGGTGAGCGCGGTGGTGTCGGACTGCGCGAGTTCAAAGCCGACTTCGCCGACACCGGCGGAGATTTCACGGCCGGGATCGACCGGCGCGAGCGGCGTCGGCTCGGTGATGCCGCTCAGCGCGGCGCGCCAGGCTTCGCGGGCCGCGTCGGCCTTCTGCGCGACCAGCCACGCGAGGTAGCCCCGGTACGACGGAACCTTCGGCAGGTGGCGCGAATTGCCGCCGAGCGCGTACGCCGTGAGCAGATCCTTCATCAGCAACGGCATGGACCAGCCGTCGATGAGAATGTGGTGACTGGTCACCAGCAGGTGAAAAGCGTTGGCCGACGAGCGGATCAGCGCGAACCGCAGCAGCGGTGCGGTGCGCATGTCGAAGTGGTCGGCCAGGTCGGCCGCCTTGATGCGCGCCAGCTCCGCGGCCGCGGCCTCCGGCTCCAACTGGCCGAGATCGATGAGCCGCCAGGGCACTTCGAGCTCGTCCTGCACGATCTGCACCGGCTTGCCCGCCGCGTCCTCGGCGAAGGCGACGCGCAGGTTGTCGTGCCGGTCCAGCACGGCCTGCGCGGCCGCGTGCATCCGGCCCGGGTGCACGTCGCCGCCGAGGTCGAGGACGAATTGTGTGGTGTAGACGTCCACCGAGGACTCGGCGAGCAGCGCGTGGAACAGCATGCCCGACTGCAACGGAGTCACCGGCCAGACGTCGGTGAGGTTCGGATACGCGGCCGTCAGGCGGTCGATCTCGGACTGCTTCAGCCGAACCAGCGTGAAGTCCGACGGCGTGAAAGTGACCCCGTCGGCGCGCAGGCCATGCTCGGCCAGGCCGCCGAGCGCGTAGATCCAGTGCTCGGCAAAGGTTTTCACCTCGTCGCCGGCGAATACGGCGGAGGCGTAGTCGAACCGGGCGACCAGGCCGTCGTCGGCGGCGTCGACGGTGAGGTCGAGCAGCAGATCGTCGGCCATGGTGTCGGTGTGCACCCGCGCCGGGCGAAGATCGCGGTAGCGCAGCGCGAATCGGCCGCGGCCGAGCTCGCTCAGCTCGGCGGCGGTGTCCGCGTTGAGGTAGCGCAGCAGGCCGTAACCGACACCCTGCGAGGGCACCGACCGGCGCAGCTCCTTGATCTGCGCGAGCGCGGCGCCCGCGGCCGGGCCGCCGACGAGCGCGTCGTCGGCGTCGATCCTGGTGAGCCGCAAGGGAAGCGGGTACTCGGTGGTGAAGCCGCCGACCATGCTCTCGTCGGCTCCGGTCGCGCACCGCTCGTCGGCGGACAGCCTGATCACCGAGCCGAGCGCGCGCGTGACGGGCTCGCCCGCGGAAGTCTGCAGCGCCAGCGCGACCGCGGTGAGCAGTACGTCGTCCACGGTGGCGTGGTAGGCCGCCGCGGCGGCGGCCACCGCGGCGGCGCCCTCCGCGGTGATGGCCAGCGAGACCCGGCTGCGCGCCCGCAGATCACGACCGTCCGCGACGGTGCCCTCGGGGACGGTCGCCAGAATCCGTTCCCACCAGCCCATCTCGCCCACGGTCCGCAGATCGTGGGCCTTGGCCGAGAGGGCGCGAATGAGCACGCCGAGGCCGGACTCCGGCGCGGCCGGGGCGGCGTGGCGGCCGCGGCTCCACGCCGCGGTCAGCTGATCGACGATGGTCCGCCACGAGATGTCGTCCACGACAAGGCCGTTGGCGACGACGATCAGGGTCGACCGGCCCTCGGGCCCGCCGGTCAGCACGAAGTGGATATTGCGGCCCTGCTCGGGATCCAGCGCCGCGGCGGCGGCGCGCACCACATCGTCGATGGGCAGCGTGGTCTCGCCGTGCTGCGCGTCGAGGCGGCGGAACGCCTCGCCGGTGCG
>NZ_BAGH01000053.1 GCF_000308715.1 Nocardia tenerifensis NBRC 101015 | reverse complement strand
GCTAAGCTCCTGCGCTATGGGCTACCTGGTTACCGGGGCAACTGGGTTCATCGGTCGGTTCCTCATCCCCGAGCTGCTGAAACGCGAGGGTGACATCCATGTGCTGGTGCGGCCGGGCGCCGAGTCCGCCGGCCGGTTCTCCGGCCGTGCCCGAGAGTGGAACGGCGGGGATCGGGTGCGGCCGGTGCGCGGCGACCTCGGCGCGCCCGGCCTCGGCATCGATCCGGCGTGGCTGGCCGAGCATCGCGGCACGATCGACCACGTCTTCCATCTGGCGGCCGGCTACGACCTCGCCGCGCGCGGCGACGGCACCCGGCACCTGGTCGACGTCGCCGAGAGCCTGAAAGCCGGCCTGCTGCATCACGTCTCGACGGTGGAGGTGGCCGGCGCGGCCGAGGGATTGTTCACCGAGGACATGTTCGACGAGGGCCAGGCGCTGAGCACACCCGCGCAGCGGGCCAGGTTCGAGGCCGAGCGGATCGTCCGCGAGTCGGCGCTGCCGTGGCGCGTGTACCGGCCCTCGATCGTCATCGGCCACTCCAGAACCGGCGAGATCGACCGGATCGACGGGCCCTACTACTGCTTCCGGTTGCTGCGGATGGGCGCGCAGCTGCCGCGCATCCTGCCGGTGCTGGTGCCCGAGCTCGGCGAAACCAACATGGTGCCGGTCGATTTCGTGGCCCGCGCACTCGATCACATAGCGCACCAACCGGGTTCGTCCGCGACGACCTACCACCTCGTAGATCCGCGCAGGCAAAGCCTGGCCGAGGCGCTGAACCTGTTCGCCGACGAGGCCGGCGCCCCGCACCTGGTCGAGGTGATGCCGAAGCGCGCGCTGGACATGGTGCTGCGGGTGCCCGGCGCGAGCCGGCTACTCCCCCGCGTCGGCGTACCGCGAGACGTGTTGCAGCACAGCGAGTTCACCTGCTGGTTCGACTGCCGCCACACCACCGCCGCCCTCACCGGCACCGACATCAAAGTGCCACCCCTCGCCGGCTACGCCCCCCTGATCTGGAAACACTGGATCGAAAACTGGGCCTAACCGAAGTTCCGCACTCTCTCTCGGGAACCGCACTCGGAATAGGGGCCTAGAGGCGGTGCGTGTCCGGAGAGAGGGTGCGGGGGTCAGGCGCCGGTGATCGTCAGGTAGATCAGTGCGACATTGAGCGCGGAGATGATGGCGGCGATCAGCCAGGCCAACGCGGTGGTGACGCGATGGTTGACGTCCTCGCCCATCAGGGTGCGGTCGCTGGTGAAGCGCACCAGCGGGATCAGCGCGAACGGGATGCCGAAGGACAGCACCACCTGCGAGATGATCAGCGCCCTGGTGGGATCGATGCCTGCGGCGAGGATCACCAGGGCCGGGACCAGCGTGACCACTCGGCGCATCATCAGCGGTATCCGGCGGCGCAGCAGACCCTGCATGATCATCGCGCCCGCGTAGGCGCCGACCGAGGTCGAGGCGAGGCCGGAGGCCAGCAGGCCGATGGCGAGCAGCAGCGCGGCGATCGGGCCGAGCGCGTCGCCGACGGCGGTGTGCGCGTCCCGCAGGGTCTCGATCTCGCGGTCGCGCAACGTGTTCGCGGCCATCAGCAGCATCGCCAGATTCACCGCGCCCGCCAGCACCATGGCCAGCGCGACGTCGATTCGGGTGATCTTCAGCAGCCGGACCCGCAGCGGGCCGGCCGCCGGGTGGCCGTGCCGGTCCCTGGCCAGGCCGGAGTGCAGGTAGACCGCGTGCGGCATGACCGTCGCGCCGATCATCGCCGCGGCGAGCAGCACGCTCTCGGCGCCTTGGAACCTGGGCAGCAGCCCGCCGAGGGTGCCGCCGACCGAGGGGGGCGAGATGAAGACGCTGGCAAGGAAGCCGATCGCGATGACGGCGAGCAACCCGGTGATCACCCGCTCGAACGGCCGCTGCCCGCGCCGATCCTGCACCAGCAGCAGACCCATCGACACCACGCCGGTGATCACGCCGCCGACCAGCAGCGGCAACTGGAACAAAAGGTTGAGCGCGATGGCGCCGCCGACCACCTCGGCCAGGTCGGTGGCCATCGCGACGGTCTCCGCCTGCGCCCAGTAGGCCAGCCGCGTCGATCGGCCCGACCGCTCGCGCACCGCCTCCGGCAGCGACATGCCGGTCACCAAACCCAGCTTGGCGGAGAGGAATTGGACGAGCCCGGCCATCACGTTGGCCATCACGATGACCCACACGAGCAGGTACCCGAACTGCGCGCCCGCGCTGATATTGGACGCGACATTGCCCGGATCGACGTACGCGATCGCCGCCACGAAGGCGGGGCCGAGCAGCAGCCCCGCCGCGCGGGCCCGCTGGGACGCCGATCTCGCCGACTCGGCCAAGGTTGTACTCACGGAACAGAATTTTACGGGTTCCCGAACTTTTTCGTTAGAGGTACCCGTAAAAGCCGACCGCCTGGTCATACCCAAAGGTATAACCAGGCGGTCGGTCGGTATTTAACCGGGTAGCTCAGATGCCCAGGCCGCGGGCCAGCACCGGCCACGACAGCTGGAACTCGTCGCGCCAGTAGCCCCACGAGTGGGTGCCGGTGTTGCGGAAGTTGTAGGTCGCCGGGATGCCGAGCGAGTCGAGCTTGTTCTTGAGGTTGTTCGTGCAGTAGTTGGTGCCCGCCTCGATCACGCCGCCGATGATGATCTGGTTGGCCAGACCGTAGGCGCCGGGGAGGGCGTACTTGCCGTCCAGCGTGTCGTACTGGCCGGGCAGGCCGTTGCCGGTCGAGATGTAGAGATCAAGTCCGCGCAGACCCTCGGCGTGCACGTACGGATCGTTGGCCACCCACTCCGCCGAACCCTGCGGGCCCCACATGTTCTCGGTGTCGCCGCCGCCCCAGGTCTCGACGGTGAGCTTGACGAACTCCGAGCCGACCGGGTCACTGGTCTGGGCGCAGCCGCTGTAGGCCGCGGCCGCCTTGTACAGGCCGGGCTTGGCGATCGGCAGCGCGAGAACGGTGGTGCCCGAGGTGGACAGGCCCGCGATCGCGTTCACGCCGTTGGTGCCGAGCGCGCCGTCCACCAGCGGGGGCAGCTCCTCGGTGAAGAAGGTCTTCCACTTGTTGCGCCCGAGCGTCGGGTCGTCCTTGATCCAGTCGGTGTAGTAGCTCCACTTGCCGCCGATGGGCTGGATCACGTTGACGTTCTTGTCCGAAAGGAACTGCAGCGCATCGGTCTTCGCCTGCCAGGAGGCGTCGTCCTGGCCGCCGCCCGCGCCGTTGAGCAGGTACAGGGTCGGCCGGGGCACCGAGGCGTCGGCCGGGCGCTGAACGTCGATGATGATCTTCTGGTCCATCGCCGCCGAGTACACGTACAGCCGGATGTTGCGCGCGTCCTTGTATTCGGCCTTGGTGATCTTCGAGCCGTCCGGTGCGGTCGGATTGGCGAGCAGGGCCTTGGAATCGATGATCGGATCAGCGGCCGCGGCGGTGGTCGTGCCGAGGCCGGTCATCACCCCCGCAAGGACCGCAGTGGCCGCGATCGCCGCGGCGGCACGTAGGCCACTGCGCCGGGTCTGTCGACGTATCAATGTCACACCTTCGCTTCGTCTCGAGATTCCATCTGCATTCCGCACGTGCCGACGGTGGGTGCCCTGAACACACCACGGCAGACCATACGGGGTATGTAGTCGCGGCAAAAGAGGTGATCGTTACCGCAGCGTTGCCCCATCATGCCTGAACCACCCCGATTCCGGTGTGCGCGACCCGCCTTCGCGCGGCGACGGACGACTCGTGCGCCGCCGACGCGCGAGGCACCAGCTAATGCGTTCGTGGGTCGAGCAGGTCGGACAGGCTCGGCCCGATCTCGGCCAGCGCCTCGGGGGTCGTCATCTGGTCGTGCGTGACGCCGACGGGGTGATCTTCGACACGGCCGTCGACGAACGGTTGCCAGCTGAGTGCCGCGGTGTCGTGGCCGACCGCGCTGTAGTAATCCAGCCTGCCGTGGAACACCGAAGGCCGGTGCTCGGCGATGAGCTCGGCCGAACGCACCGCGCTGCGGTAGATCCGGCGCACCCGCTCCGGGGTGAGCACGGCCATGTCCGGCGGGATGGTGGCGTGCAGCGCGGCGAGCGCCTCGTCGGTGAGGTCGTGGATGTCGCCGTCGGTCGGCAGCAGCGCGACCGGATCGAACGCGGAGCCCGCCTCCTGGCCGGCCGAGATGCCGAGTTCGCTCAACGCCTCGCGGATCGCGGCGTGGAAGTCCGTGACGTCGATGTCCGGATGGCTGTCCAGCATGGCCAGCAGCGCGACCTGCTCGCCCGCGGCCTGCAGTTCGGTCGCGATGGCGTGCGCGAGCACGCCGCCGAGCGACCAGCCGAGCAGCCGGTACGGGCCGTGCGGCTGGACGGCGCGGATCTCCGCGACGTACCTGCTCGCCATCTCGGTGAGCGAGTCGGGCAGGTAGCCGTCCTCCGACAGCGCGGGCGACTGCAGGCCGAAGATCGGACGGCTCGCGGGCACGTAGCGCGCCAAACCCGCGTAGCACCAGGACAATCCGTACATCGGGTGGATGCAGAACAGCGGCTCGGCGGCGGCCATGTCGTGCGGCACCCGGGTGCGGATGGGCAGCAGCACGCCGAGCGCGGCGTTCGAGTCGAGGTCGTAGTCGTGGTCGCCGGCGAGCGCGGCGAGGACGCGGGTGGCCAGCGAGCCGGGGGTGGAGTCGGTGAAGAACCACTGCACCCGGACCTCGGCGCCGGTGAGCGTGCGCAACCGGCTGACCGCGCGGGTGGCGACCAGCGAGTTGCCGCCGAGATCGAAGAAGTCGTCGTCGAGGCCGACCCGCTCCACCCCGAGGATCTCGGCGAACACCTCGACGATGGTCCGCTCCAGCGGGGTGGTCGGCGGCCGGTACGGGCGGGCGGCGAGTTCGGGAACGGGCAGCGCCTTGCGATCGAGCTTGCCGCTCGTGTTGCGCGGCAACTCATCCAGGACCAGGAACGCCGAGGGCACCATGTACGACGGCAGCGCGGCCCGCGCGTGCAGCAGGGCCGCGGTCTGGTCGATGGTCTCCCCCGGCTTGGCGACGAGGTAGGCCACGAGCCGATCCCCGGTGGCGCTGCCGACCAGCGCGACGGTGGCGTGGCGCACCGATTCCAGGCCGAGCAGAACGGTCTCGATCTCCCCGAGTTCGACGCGCTGGCCGCGCAGCTTCACCTGGAAGTCGGTGCGGCCCAGGTACTCCAGCACCTCGCCGCGCCAGCGCACGATGTCGCCGGTGCGATACAGCCGCGCACCGCCCTCGTGCGCGACGAAGCGCTCCGCGGTGCGGGCCGGGGCACCGAGGTAGCCCCTGGCCAGCTGGACGCCGGCGATGG
>NZ_BAGH01000054.1 GCF_000308715.1 Nocardia tenerifensis NBRC 101015 | reverse complement strand
TCCGCCGACGGACGGCAGGCGAAGTCGTTGGCGCCCGCGAAGGCGGGTATCGGCGGCGCGGCCACCGCGGCGGGGGCGTGCAGTACGGCCGCCGCGGCGGCGGCGAGCATCAGGCCGGCGATCCGCGCGGCCTGTTTTCCAATCCACATCTCAAATTCCCAACGGAGCGGACAGCGCGGGCCACGAATTCTTCAACGCGTCTTCCCAATAGCCCCAGGAATGGGTGCCGTCCGGGTGAATGTCGTAAGTCGCCGGAATACCCAGCGAGTTCAAACGGGTCTGCATATTGCGGGAGCAGTAATTGGTGGCCGCCTCGATGGCGCCGCCCTTGATCAGCTGGGCCGCCATGCCGTCGACACCCGGCAGTGAGTATTTGCCGTTCAATTCGTCGTACTTGCCGGGCAGGCCGCCGCCGCTGGAGATGTAGATGGACTTGCCGCGCAGCCCCTCCGCCTGAACGTACGGGTCGTTGGCCGCCCAGCGCGGATCGTTCGCCGCGCCGTACATGTTGGACATGTCCGCCCAGCCCCAGGTCTCCACGGTGAGCCGGACGAACTCCTGGCCGACCGGGTCGCTGATCTGCGCGCAGCCGCTGTAGGCCGCGACGCTCGAGTACAGGTCGCCGGTGGTCGCCGCGAGCGCGAGGGTGGTCGTGCCCGCCATCGAGAATCCGGCGACGGCATTGCGGCCGCTCGTCGCGAAATATTTATCGATCAGCGGCGGCAATTCGCGGGTGAGAAAGGTCTTCCATTTCTGCCTGCCGAGGCGCGGGTCGTCGTTCACCCAGTCGGCGTAGTAGCTGAACATGCCGCCGATCGGCGAGACCACGTGCACGTTCTTGGTCGAAAGGAACTGCATCGCATCGGTTTCCGTCGCCCAGGTGACGCCGTCCTCGCCGCCGCCCGCGCCCTGCAACAGGTAGAGCACCGGGCGCGGCACGCTGGTGTCGGCCGCGCGCTGGGTCTCCACCTGGATATCGCGATCCATGGCGGCGGAGTGAATTGTCAACGTGAGCTTTCGCGCGTCGTGTTCCTGCACCGCGACAATGGCCGACTCCGCCGGCGCCCCGTGCGCTTGGGCAGGCAGAATTGCTATAACAGCCGCACCAATTGTGACCGCGAGCACACCGAGTCGGCCACGGTAGCTGCCTCTCATGATTCCCCTTCTCCCGAACGCGGAAACCACCCGCGTCCGGTGCCGAGACTACGGGGAGAAACGGCTGCTTTTCATCACTGAAGTTGCAGGGCCACCAATTCTGGGGGCACTATTTCTTGGCATTGTCGGCGTGCTAGTTGTCACTTTGTGCACGGCAATATGGAGACCCGATTTCCGGGGGCTCGGTTCAGCCGGATAGTTGCGTCGGGCCGACCGCAGCGGATTGAATGCCCCCATGGGTGTCAGCGCGGTCCGGGATGTCGACGTATGCGTGGTCGGGCTCGGCCCGACCGGCCGGGCGCTGGCGCATCGTGCGATGCGGGCCGGGCTCCGCGTGACCGCGATCGATCCGCGACCGGACCGGCTCTGGCCGCCCACCTACTCCTGCTGGGTGGACGAGCTGCCCGGCTGGCTGCCGTCGAGCGCGATCGCGAGCACCATTCCGCGGCCGACCGTGTGGGCCAAGTCCGAGCACCGCATCGATCGCCCGTACTGCGTGCTGTCGAAGACCGGCCTGCGCGAGGCTCTTCCGCTGGACGACGCCACCGTGCGCGCGGGCCGGGCCACCGAGGTCGGCGCGCACACGGTCGAACTGGCCGACGGCGCCACGATCACCGCGGCGACGGTGTTCGACACCCGCGGCCTGCCGACCCTGGGCCGGCGCAGGGCCGCGAGCGCGCACGGCATCTTCGTCGCCGCCGAGACGGCCGCGCCCATGGTCGAGGAGGGCGAGGGGCTGCTGCTGGACTGGCGCCCGGAGAACGGCGCGGGCCCCGGCGAGCCGCCGTCGTTCCTCTACTCCGTGCCGCTCGGCGACGGCACCGTCATCTTCGAGGAGACCAGCCTCGGCCTGCGCGGCGGCATGCCCCAGCGTGAACTGCGCAGACGGACGCTGAATCGCCTTGCCGCGCACGGCATCCGGCTGACCGGCGACGAGCCGACCGAGGCCGCGCACTATCCGCTCGATCAACCGCCGCCGAGAAAGGGCGAGGCCAGGGCGGTTCCGTTCGGGTCACGCGGCGGCATGATGCACCCCTGCACCGGCTACAGCGTCGCCGACTCGCTCGCGCTGGTGGACACCGCGATCACCGCCGTGCAGCAGGGCCGCGATCCCGTCGCCGAGCTGTGGCCGCTCCGCGCGCGCCTGGTGTATTGGATGCGGATGCGCGGGCTGTGGGGCCTGGGCCGGTTGACCACCGATCAGTCGATCGCCATGTTCGACGCCTTCTTCACCGCGTCCCCGCGCGGACAGCGCGCCCTGCTGTCCGCGCACGACGACTACACCGCCCTCGGCGCGGTCCTGTTCAACACCGTCGCGCACACCTGGCCGTTCCGCTGGCGCTTCGATCTGGTCGGCTGGACCCACCGCAATCGCTGGCTCGACTACGACTTCGATCAGGCGCCGGTCTCCGCGGCCCGGCGGTAGCCGCGCACCGCGGGGTAGGCGAACACGACGATCAGGCCGAGCGTCCACAGCGCGGTGTTGATCAGCGGCTCCGCCACCGGCCCGCCGTAGGACAGTCCGCGCATAGCGTCGATCGCACAGCTCATCGGCTGGTTCTTGATCGTCGACTGCAACCACGTCGGGTAGGCGAAGGCCGGGGCGAAACCGGTGTTGAAGAACATGAGCAGGGTGTTGATGATGCCGATGATGTTCACCAGCATCACGCCCTCGGTCACGGTGGCGAGCGCGGTGACCAGCACGGCGAAGGCGACGCCGAACAGGACCGGGATGCCGATCAGCGCGAGGCCGGCGAGCGGGCCTTGGTTGAACCGGAAGCCGAGCAGCAGGCCGACGCCGATGACGAACAGCGTGGTCACGAGCACGCGAACCGCCTCGGCCATGAGGCGTCCGGTCAGCCCCGCCGCGCGGTGGATCGGCATGGTCCAGAACCGGCCGAGCAGGCCGGTCATCTTCTCGCCCTTGAAGCCGAGCGCGCTCACGACCGCGCCCGACATGGCGGCGACGAGCGTGAGCAACGCCATCTGGGCGTAGATGGCCGGTTGGCCGGTGTAGCTGGTGATCGCCTTGCCCAGCACGATCTTGAACATCAGCAGCGTCAGCGCCGGATACACCAGCGTCTGAATCGTCGTCGCGGGGTCGCGCGCCCACACCAGCAGCAACCGCTTGCATTGGATCAGGCTGTGCGTGAGCCAGTTTCCCAGCGAGTTCTCGGGTTTCGCCGCCACCTCGGGCAACGGCGAGTTCGCGGGCATCTTGTCGGTCTCGTCGATCGGAGCCATGGTGGCCTCGGTAGCACTCATGCCCGCCTCACGCTCGCCCAGATCGCCAGCGGGATGAAGACGAGCGCGAGCCCGATCACCCAGACCAGCGGCACCCACAGCACCTGCCAGCTCACCCCGCCCGCGGCCATGTCGCGCAGGGCGAAGGAGAACTGCGAGACCGGCTGATTGCGCACGAAGCCCTGGATCCAGGTGGGGAAGCTGCGCTCCGGGACGAACCCGCAGGAGAGCATGCCGAAGATCAGCGTCGGCAGGGTCAGCGCCTGGCTCAGCGACTCCGGACTTCTGGTCAGGCTGCCGAGCGCGTCGGCCCCCAGTGCGAGCGTGGTGCCGACGGCCAGGGAGAACACGCAGAACCAAGCGGCCTGGCCGAAGCCCGCGACGAAGCGGAACCCGATGAGATAACCGAAGATCAGGGCTGCGGTCAGCGAGGTGACCGAGCGAACGAGGCCGGCCGCGATGCGCGCGGACAGCGGCACCAGCATGCCGATCGGCATGGTCTGCATTCGCGTGCTCAAGCCGGTCAACGCCTCGAACGCGGCCAGCTGCGCGTTCGACATCATCGTGAAGGCCATCGTCTGCAGCACGATGATCGGCATGACGTACTGGGCGTAGTCGACGCCCTGAAACTTCATCACGAAGCGCAGCGGCAGATAGAAGCCGAGGGTGAACACCAGCGGCGTCACCACCGCGACGATCAGCTCACCCTTGGTGGCCATGGTCCAGACGATGCGGCCGGACAGCGCACGCCACTGGGCGAACGAGGACAGCCGGGCCTCGGGTAGATCGGCGAACAGCGCGGCCGCGTCCGCGGCCCGGTCGGGAGCGGTAGCAGTGGTCACGCCGTGCCGCCCGAATGGCCGGTGATGGACAGGAAGACGTCGTCGAGCGAGGGCCTGCGCAGCGCGATGTCGGCCAGCCGAATGCCCGCGAAGTCGAGGCGGCGCAACGCCTCGGTCAGCGTGGCCGCGCCCTCGGGCGCCGGGATGGAGAGCCGGTCGTTGCCGTCGAGGTCGGCGAGCACCGCGGCGGGCACCAGGTCGCCCAGAGCGGCGGCGGCAAGGCTCAGCTGCTTCGGGTCGAGCGGGACCACCTCGCAGTAGCTGCCGCCGGTCTTCTCCTTGAGCTCGTCGGCGGTGCCCTCGGCGATCACCGTGCCCTTGTCGATGACGATGATGTTGTCGCTGAGCACGTCGGCTTCCTCGAGGTACTGCGTGGTGAGCAGGACCGTGATGCCCTGCGCCTTCAGCGCGTTCACCAGATCCCAGACACCTTGGCGGCTGCGCGGATCGAGGCCGGTGGTCGGCTCGTCGAGGAACACCACCTCCGGGCGCACCACCAGTCCGCACGCGATGTCGACCCGGCGGCGCATGCCGCCGGAGTAGTGGCGCACCGCCCGGCGGCCCGCGCTCACCAGATCGAACTCCTCGAGCAGCGTGTCGGCGCGCTTGCGGGCGGCGGACTTGGCCAGGCCCATGAGGCGGCCGAACAGCTCCAGGTTCTCCCGGCCGGACAGGTTCTCGTCGAGCGCGGCGTACTGACCCGTCATCATGATCGACCGTCGCACGCCGGCGGCGTCTTTGAGCACGTCGTGCCCCGCGACGACGGCGGTGCCGGAGTCAGGGCGCAGCAGCGTCGACAGGATCTTCACCATCGTCGTCTTGCCCGCACCGTTCGGGCCGAGGATGCCGAGGACGGAGGCGCGGTCGGCGACGAAGCTGACCCCCTGCAGTGCATGCACATCGCCAAACGACTTCCGAACGTCCGTCACCCGGACCGCTGGCTCACTGGCATGCAGATCTGCTTGGTTCAAGCTCGGCATCAACTCTCCACTATCGGCAATGGGCGACGACTCGGGGCCGCCGGAACGCGCGCGTATACGTCCCCATAGGTGATCCGTAGCGCTTGGCGTGATGTTACCGGCATGCAGGGTTCGTTCCGGGTCGCCCGCGCGGTACCCAACAGGACCTCGAGTTAAATGTGTCCTTACTCACATTCGCCGATCTGGATCCGGCGCGAGGCGAATCGGCGCTGGTGGACCGTGTCAAGGGCAGCGGGGCGGCGACGAAGGAGCCTTGTCGGCCCGTCGCGGCGACCATAGTCTGCTAATCGGGGGAACACTCACTCGTCCGCGGCGGCCGCCTCGCAAGTGGCCCGTACGCCGATTTCGATACTGCGAGAGGTGATCATGGCCGAGTCCGCGCAGCCCCGAGTGGCGGCGCAGCCGGGAGGATCGGGCCGATCGAACGTGCTGACGTCCTATGACCCGCGTACCGGCGAGACCGTCGGCAACTACGCCGTGATGGGCGCGGGCGAGATCAACCGCACCGTGCGCGGCGCCCGCGCCGCCGAAAAGTGGTGGGCCGAGCTGGGTTTCAGCGGCCGGAAGCGCTGGCTGCTCGACTGGAAGCGCGATATCGCCCGGCGCGCAAACGAATTGGTGGAGATCCTGTCCGAGGAGACCGGAAAACCGGAGGCGGACGCGGCGATCGAGGTGATGCTCGCCGTCGAGAACCTGGACTGGGCGGCCCGTAACGCCGCTCGCGCGCTCGGCAGGCAGAAGCTCGGCTCCACCTGGCTGACCCGCAACCAACGCGCCTCGGTCGGCTACCTGCCGCTCGGCGTGATCGGCGTGCTCGGCCCGTGGAACAACCCGGTGTTCACGCCGATGGGCTCGATCGCCTACGCGATGGCCGCGGGCAACACGGTGGTGTTCAAGCCGCACGAGCTGACCACCGGCGCCGGCGTCTGGCTGGCCGACAGCTGGTCCCGGCTGGCGCCGAATCAGCCGGTGCTGCAGGTGGTTACCGGCGACCAGGCGACCGGCGCCGCGCTGTGCCGGGCCAAGGTGGACAAGATCGCCTATGCCGGTTCGGATTCCGGCGCGCGCGAGGTGATCGCGCTGTGCACGCAGACGATGACGCCGGTGGTGGTGGAGCGCAGCGGCAAGGGCAGCATGGTGGTGCACGTCGACGCCAAGCTCGACGACGCCGCGGAGGCCGCGGTGTTCGGCGCGATGGCCAATGCCGGGCAGAACGCCACCGGGATTCAGCGGGCCTACGTCGCCGAGTCGGTGTACGAGCCGTTTCTCGAGCTGGTGGTCGCGCAGGCGGCCAGGCTGCGCCCCGGCGCCGACAAGCGCGCGTCCTACGGGCCGATGATCCTGGAGTCACAGGTCGAGGTGGTGCGCAGGCAGATTCGCGACGCGCTGGCGCGCGGCGGCCGCGCGGTGGTCGGCGGCCTCGACTCGATCCGCGAGCCGTATATCGAACCGGTCGTGCTGGCCGAGGTGCCGGAGGAGAGCGTGGCGATCACCGGCGAGGGCATCGGGCCGGTGCTGGTCGTGAACAAGGTGACCGACATGGCCGACGCCGCGCAGCGCATCAATGCCGTGGGCACCGACGTCGCGGTCTCGGTGTTCACCAGGGACGTGCACGAGATCGAGACCTTCGCCGAGCATCTGCGCGTCGGCGTGGTCACCATCAACTCCTCGACCGCCTACGCGGGCATTCCCGCGCTGCCCTACGGCGGCGTCGGCGAGTACGGGCAGGGCCACAGCCACGGCGACCAGGGTCTGCGCGAGTTCAGCCACACGCTGGCCATCGCCCGCAAGCGCTATCGGGCGCCGGTCAATCTGTCCACCTTCGACCGCCATCCGCGTCATCTTCGGTTGGCCAAGACCATCTTTCGGATACGCCACGGACGTCGCACCTGAAACAGCGTGCGGTGCTGGATGTTCCGCGCACCGAGTCGGTGCGCGGACGGCAGGCCTACGCCTTCGACCCCAGCAGGACCGCCTGCATCAGAGCCGTCACCCGCGCCAATTGCGCTGGGCGGGAATCGAATCGAATCAGCCGGCCGACGTCGATCACCTGACCGATGGCGGCGTGCACCCGGAAGCGGGCCTCGATCGGGTCGCCGTCCAGCAGGTTGGCCCACTCGAGGACGTTCTGCCGCTGGATGGCGCGCAGCCGATGCTGTTCGGCCTGCGGCAGATTGCTGAACTCGGCGTAGTAGACCGGCATGATCTCCGGCATGGCGAAGGTGAGCCGGGCCTGCCGCTCGGCGATCCGGCGCACCGCGTCCTCGCGGCTGGTCGCCTCGGCCAGCGCCTCGGTGATCGCGAGCGCGACCCGGTCACCGGTTCGGTAGAACGCGGCGGCGAGCAGATCGGACTTGCTCGCGAAGTAGCGATACACGCTGGAGGCGTTGATCCCGACGGCCGCGCCGATCTCCTCGATGCTCGCCTCGTGATAACCCTGCCTGCCGAAGATCCGGATCGCCTCGGTGAGCAGCTGTTCGCGCTTCGACGACACCGGCAGCCCGCGCGTGACGGGGCCGGGATCAGGTTCCGGTGGCGCGGGCGGCAATTCGGCGCGCAGGATGGCCCAGGACATATCGTGCAGCAGCGGCAGCAGCTTCGCGCCGGACAGCGCGCTGCGGTGCGCGGAGATGCTGGCGATCGCGCTGAGCACGGCGGCGGCCAGCATCGCGACGTCGGCGGGCGGCGCGTCGGGGCGCAGCAGCGCGATCGGCTCGGCGAGGGTGCCGTTGAGATCGTCGTAGATGCGCCTGATCCGGAGTCGATCCTCGCGTTCCAGGTAGCGCCGCTCCCAGCGGTACAGGCCGGCCTCGCGGCGGATCTCGATGGTGTGCTCGCTGATCGCGCGGATCAGCGCGTCCAGCCGCCGCGCGGGCTCGAGCTGAGCGTCGTCGGCGGCGCGGGCGACGAGGAGCAGGTGTCGCGCGCCCTCCTCGGCCGCCGCGACGAGCAACGCGTACTTGTTGGTGAAGTGCCGATACAGGGCAGGCCCGGAGATGCCGACCTCGGCGGCGATCTCGTCGACGCCGACCGGGTAGTACCCGCGATCGCTGAACGCGCGCGCCGCCGCCCGGATGATCTGCACCTTGCGGTCCTTGGGCCTGCGGCGCACCGGCGCACCCGTCGCCGAAGCGAGGCCGACCTCGCTGCGATCCGCGACCATGCACCTCTCCGTTCTCCGGCGGCGCCGCTGGTTGACAGCGCCCGACACTGGAACCTAAGTTAACCACAATTCGCAAAGTTAACCAGTATTCATGGCAGGGTAGCCGCTGCGTTCCAGCGTAGGAGTAGACATGAGCAATCCCGATTCCGCGACCTCAACGCCTGCGGCGGGCTTCTCGGCGGTGCGCGACGGCAAGGTGCTGCGGGTGACGATCACCAACCCGAAGCGCAAGAACGCCGTCGACTACGACACAATGGTCGCGCTCGGCGACACCTTGGTGAACGCGGCTCAGGACCGCTCGGTGCGGGTGATCGTGCTGACCGGCGAGGGCAACGACTTCTGCACCGGCGCCGACCTGACGGCCACCGTGCGCGAGGCCGAGCGCGGCATCACCCCCGATATGACGATGGACGCGGCGAACCGCCTGGTGCGAGCCATCGTCGACGCGCCGATCCCGGTGATCGTCCGGGTCAAGGGGGCCGCGGCGGGCGTGGGCGTCGCCATCGCGCTGGCCGGCGACCTCGTCTACGCGAGCGAGGACGCCTATCTCCTGCTCGCCTTCATCAATATCGGCCTGATGCCCGACGGTGGCGCGGCCGCCATGATCGCGGCCGCCGCCGGCCGCCCGCTCGCCGCGGAGATGGCCCTGCTCGGTGAACGCCTCCCCG
>NZ_BAGH01000055.1 GCF_000308715.1 Nocardia tenerifensis NBRC 101015 | reverse complement strand
CAGCGAGATGTCCTGTTCGAATGAGTTGCTCCACACGGTGGAGGTAGGTCAACCCGTCCTCCGTGGCCTACAGCACTCGGGTCGTTCCGTTTGGGACCAACGAAGGAACGGCGTGGCTCCGATTGACTCGGCCCGCCCGGCGACAATAGAGACAGGGCCACGGTGGAGGCGGCCCAGTCGTCACAGCTTAGATCAGTACGGCTTCAATGATCAGGCCTGCGCAAGATGGCGACGGATACCTGCATGACTGGTGGAACGCAGCAGGTGAAACCGCGCCCGAACCAGGGCCGAAAGCTCAATCGCCCAGTGCATATCGTGAACATCGATGGCTTGCGCCAGAATGAGGACGCGACCCGGTACCCGCCACCGATGACGGCCTCGCCGCACCGCACTAGCTGATGAACTCGTCAACCGTGTTCCGCATCGTCGAAAGTTGCAGGAGCGCTGGCGATCTCGGCCGCCAATCGATGTCCCGTCGCAAGCGCACGACTGGCGATACAAGCAAGCGCAAGTGCGCCGAGACTAACGGACACGAACTCGCGCACCCCCGGAGTTCCGCTGCAACCAGATAGTGCGTGGTCGGGCTTTGCTCTATCCTGCTGCGACATCAAGGATCGCTACAGCATCTTCCACTCACCAGCCCGACGCATCGACCTCTGACCGCTTCTCTGAGATGGCAATCCCTGTAGCCTCGTCCGCAGCACACTCACTACTAGAGATGGTGCGGGAACAGCCCCGCGCCGGGGAGCGGGTTTTGGTGGCAGCGTCGGACTCGGTGCGCCTTGATCGGCGTGCATTCCTGCTCGCGCTCGGGCTCGTGCCCGCTGCAGCAGCACTGGTCGGATGCTCGGACGACGAGAGCAAACCACTCACCGCGGTGGACTTGAGCGGCGCCGACGAGACCATCCGTCCACAGGACGATCTGTATCGCTACGTCAACGGCAAATGGCTCCGCGAGTTTCAACTGACGCCGGACAAGGTGTCGGTGGGGGCATCGAGCGAAGCGTCGGACCGAACGGAGATGCAACTCCGCGCCATCATAGAAGGCATCAAAGATCCCAAGGCCGGCTCTGAAGCGCAGCAGATTCGCGATCTGTACGACGCCCGGCTCGATCTCGACGAAATCGAACGACAGGGTATGTCACCGCTGGAGGATCTGTTCGCCAAGATCGATACGGCGACCGCTAAGCAGGATCTGGCCAAGGTCATGGCCGAGTTGCCTATCGCAGGCCTCATCGGGTTGAGCGTCGGCATCGATCGGAAAGACTCGACCAAGCACATTCCGACGCTGACTCAGTCAGGCACCGGCCTCAACGAGCAGTACTACCGCAAGCCTGAGTTCTCTGTACAGCTCGATGGATACCGTACGTTTCTGGAACGAATCGCCATTGGAGCCGGATTCCCAGAGCCGACAGCTATGGCACAACGGGTATTCGACCTGGAGAAGCGGATCGCGGCTGGGCATTGGGACAGCGTCCGCAATCGAAATGCGGACGCGACATACAACGTCCGCAGTTGGAACGAACTGATCTCCAGCGCACCTCAATTCGATTGGGATGCTTGGTTGGCCGGTACCACCGATCAACCGAAACGACTGTTCGAAACGTTGGTGGTAGGTCAGCCTTCGTACATCGTCGAGGCCGGCAAGTTGTGGGCTGACGTAGACATTGCTCTCTGGCGCGACTATTTGAAGTTGTACCTCGTTCGTACATACGCCAAATTTCTGCCCAAGGCAATCAACGACGCGAACTTCGACTTCTTTGGCCGGATCATCAACGGCCAGGACGAGCGTCCAGAGCGTTGGAAGTCTGCAGTCGCGACGATAGACGAATATCTGGGTGAGCAGCTAGGTAAGCTGTATGTGGCGGAATACTTTCCACCGAAAGCCAAAGACCGCGCCATAGAGATGGTCGGCGATCTGATGGCTGCATACAAGGAAAGTTTCACGAAGTCCTCATGGATGTCACCGGAGACCCGTGCAGCGGCGATAGCAAAGTTGGAAAAATTCGATACGAAGATCGGCTATCCAGATAAATGGGTCGACTATTCTAAACTTCAGGTCACGAGAGGCCGGCTAATCCATTCCTTGCGTGCCATCAATGATTTCGAAGCGAAGCGTTCGTTCGACCAGCTCGGCAAGCCAGTTGATAAGGCCGAATGGAGCATGACCCCACAAACCGTCAACGCGTACTACCAGGCAACCTTCAATCAGATCGTTTTTCCGGCGGCGTATCTCCAGCCACCGTTCTTCGACAAGGACGCAAAGACTGCGGTCAATTATGGCGCGGTCGGCGCCACCATCGGACACGAGATTGGACATGGATTCGATGACCAGGGATCCAAGTACGATGGCGACGGGAACCGCCGAGACTGGTGGACAGCGACTGACCGGACTGCATTCGACGCCAAAACCAATCAACTGATCGCCCAATATGACGTGCTCGTGCCCGAGGGCGTCGATCCAGGTAAACATGTCAACGGTGAGTTCACCGTCGGAGAGAACCTGGCGGACCTCCGGGGACTGCAGATCGCGCTGGCCGCCTACCTGCGCGCAGCGCAGCGGAGGGGTGAAGAACCGGATCTCCGGACGATGTTCTTGTCCTGGGCCCGCAGTTGGCGAGAAAAACAAACGAAGGAGTACACAGAGCGACTTCTCGCCATCGACACCCACTCGCCTGCAGAGTTCCGCTGCAACCAAGTGGTTCGCAATCTGCCGGAATTCTACACAGCTTTCGACGTCAAAGAATCTGATCGGCTGTACCTTCCCCCGGACCAGCGCGTCGCACTGTAACAAGGTCGGGCCGTGCATGTATCGACGGCCCGACCCTCCTCGCCCAGTTTCGAAGTAGTCACAATTAGCCGCGAGTATTGATCGGCGGGACCTGAACCTCGTACATGAGGCGGTAGTGACCTTCAGGGTTCTGCATCAACTCATTGTGCGACCCAGTCTCCACGATCCGTCCACCTTCCATGACGACAATTCGATCAGCCTTTCGCGCGTTGAGTATGCGGTGGGTGACAAAGATCGTCGTCACTTGGTTCATCGACTCTTTGCTGCTGGTCAAGAATTCGAGAACCTGGCTCTCGGCGTGCGGATCTAATGCGGAAGTCGCTTCATCCGCTATCAAGATGGAACCATTGCGTACCAGTGCGCGGGCGATGGCCAACCGTTGCCATTGGCCTACAGAGAGATCACGACCGTCGACAAACCTAGTCGATAACAGTGTTTCCATCTTGTGTGGCAACGAGTCGATAACATCACCAGCGCCGGAAACCTTAAGCGACCGATCCCACCACTCCTTGATGGGAAGATCTGCATGGCAACCGATTTCCACATTGTTACCAGCCGTAGTGGGCCAGGCCATGGGGGTCTGCGCGACAAACGACACGTTCTTTCGAATATCATTCTCTCTCACATACGCCAGATCGACACTATTCCAAAAGACCTTCCCGATCGAGGGCACATATAACCCGCCGATGATCTTAGCCAGCGTCGACTTCCCTGAGCCGTTCCGGCCGACAATCGCGACGACTTCACCTCGACCTATTGTTAAATTAATATCGCACAGTGACGGCCGGGAGTGGCCCGGATAGCAGAAACCGACGGCGCTCATCGTGATAATGTCAGGACCCGTTTCGAGGAACGCGACCGAGCCGACCGACCTGCGACGCTCAGCAGCCCCTCGTAGTAGATCCTTATAAAGCTCAATGCTGAAGCCCAGTTCGAATAGGTTGTACAAACGGCCGGCCGCACCAGTCACCGAAGTTATAGACACACGCATCGCTACTGCCGCAGCACCCGCCACTGCCACGTCTATCCACCGCGTATACAAGAGAATGGCGAGCACACCAAAGGCTACTGCGCCGGATAAACCTGATAGTGCGCGCCCAGCCAGCTGTATACGAGCTCGCTTCAGCCCTGACGTTATTTCCTTTTGACACAACCTTTTAGAAACCAGCTCATACTCGACAATAAGTCGATCTCGAAGCCCAAATACCGCTCTTTCCATCGCAAATCTACTGTCGGTAGATATCTCAGCAAGAATCGACTTCTGCAAATGATCGGATACCGTCCCAAGCATATGCAAGTTGTTTAGTCTACTGCTACGAGAAGCGGCCCACGCCGACGGAACGCATGCCACGACAACGCCTATGGCGAGTAATGGATGAAATAACGATGTTGCAACGACAGATGCAGTTACCGTCGCGATAGATGACAGCAGTCCCAACAGTGGCGTCACACTGTTCGCCAACGCACGAACTCCCGCTTGTCCACCCTGTGCCGCCAATTCACGAAAACTCGCGTCCTCAAACGCGATTACATCGATACCTGACACCACCCGCGCGAGATTATTCTCGGCTGCACATGCTACATGGGGACGCACGCTCGCTTCGACTGTTCGTTCTAGGCTTTCGATCAGGGCGCGCGCCGAGTAGATGACGAGCACGAGCGAGACTTCAGGGATTGATTCAGAGATCCGCTCAGGAGTAATGGTAGTTCGCAGAAGCACAGAAAGCGCATCAGCTGTCGCCAATAGGCCGAACGCTGTCAGAATTCCACTGACTACGCTAATTACTCCGGCAGCAATTACCAGCAGCGGCGCAGCACCCCAACCTGTAGCGATCGTCAGCCGCAAGGTCTTAGGAAGGTTGCGGAAGCTGTCGACGGTGCTCACCGATGCGACACTGTGTCGATCCTTCACCCACCCGGGCTCAGCGATATTCTCCAGGGCAAAAAGCAGTGATCTCGCTTGCGGTCCATTCGCCTTGGGAAGTCGAACTTTTCTCACTGTCCCACCCCATATAATTATCCCGCTTAATCGTCGACTCATGTAGCCGCACGGCAACGCCGTTACACTAGTATGCTTAACATCGAGTGCAACAGCGCTGCCACTACAGCCTATTAGGCTACTTAGTCCCAACCGCAGTTGTTATGACTAAGCACACTCGGGCCCTTGCATTTAGACCAGCTGACCCCACTCCAGGCCGTCTGATATTCGCCTGGGTAGCCCGGGTCCTCTGTCATCTTTTGGAGGTCGAGGACATTGATTTGCGTCATCCGATTCCTGACTTTCTCGTGAAACTACATCTCGGTGATTACCGAGACTCATAACGCCGTTCCATGGCGTCACGTTTGTAGAGGCTGAAGCAGCCCGTAGTACCCAGATCTGACCATATTTGCCACATGAATTATGCCGCTAGCGCCAGTCGCGAAATCCGTGGTAACCCGAAAGTTTTCATCACTCGGCACCGCCCAGGCTTCGAATGAGGTATAAACGGCCATGGCGCGGACCGAGGTATCCAGATCTGCAAGCGGCGCCAGATCGGCTCCCATGAACTTCTTCAGCCCGTTTCTGCCATAGAACAACCCGGAGTACCCGTTGAACAAACCGCAACTTGCGCTGAACGTAGGGGCACAGGCGGTAATTAGGTCGGGAATGACAGCGCTCACCGCGGGATTAACGAGGTCAGCGGGGATATCGTGTAAGACGACACCAAATCCTGCCGATCCAGTGGCTAGATATGGCAGCAGCCGTCCGTTGTCTTCAAATTGCAACCCACCTCCCGGTGTGAACTCGTAACTGCGCAGCTCGCTCATCAATGCATGATTCATCGCATCGATGAAAAGGGTGCTTCCGAAGCGGATATACGCTTCGGCGAATAACCACGCCAGCCCAAGGTCCCCGTACATAAGACCCGAATTCTGCAACACGAACCTGTTCGTCCTGATGCTGCGTACTTTATGATCCATGCCCGTGGCGGCAAGATATTGACGCGCAACTTCGCCAATGTCCCGTTGGAGGTTACTTGAAATCTTTTTAACGACAGCGCCATACGCCTCCGCCTTCAGCGCTGCAATTAAGATGCCCGCCGCTCCGTCGAATACTCGCATGCTGGGTGCACTACCGAGCAGGTCAACACCGTCGATTAAGGCTACAGCATCTGTTTCGGCACCGAGGCGAAGCAGGCCGTACACGGAGCCACATAGCCCGTCGAACATCCCTACTCGGGTGGACCGCTGCGCTTCGTTGGTGATGCCGATAATCAATGACTCATCACGTTCAGGGTAGAGCGCAATCGCATGACCCGCAAAGCCCAATCCGACACCGCTGAGTTCATCCTCAAACACACTGTAATGTACGGGCAGGTGACCGAATCTACTTTGCGATGCCGCCATCACGGCGGGCATATCGGCGCGCAACTTAGCAATGAAATTTGCCACCGGTGGCTCGATGTCCGATTTTTCATGTAAACCGATATCTACTAATATACGGCGGCGCGTTTCGATCATTTGAAGCATCGCGGCCGGCGCTGAGCCATTCTTAGCTGATATTTGCTCCAGCAGCACAGGAAGGGCCCAATTGTATCGTTCATCGGTGATATCTTCATGCTCAACCCTTGCGGTCAGCATATCAGTAATCAACTTCGTTATTGCGTATCGATCGGCGTGCGAAGTTTCAATCTCATCCGGCACGGTGTATCCAGGAGCATTGATTGCTCGCGTCAACATTCCGACAAGCGACGTCGCTGTCTCAAAGTCGATTATAGCAATACTTAAATTGCTAGGGTCGACTAGAATGTTCTGCGGATGAATGTCACCATGAACAACGTCAGCGGCATTAATTCCGGCGACAGCATCGATCAGTCGGTTCACTATCTGATTGCATCTACTTGCGTATTCTTGCCAATCCTTTGGCAACGAACTGTACAGCGGCATGTTCAGCACAATCCATCGTTCCAGAGTCATACCCACCATCTTGGACAACGCGACCATGTAGTGGCCACCTACATCCCCTTCCCATACGACACGAGGGGTCGCTTCGGCTCCGGCCAAACGGCGGAGTACCTCTGCCTCGTGCCTTATGCGGGCGTGCCCATCAGCAGCATCCCTCGTATAACCGGCATGCCTTCTGCCTTCCTTGACAACCACCTCTTCGCCGGTGGCGATCATGTAAGCTGAATACACGCCGCCTGCGTTGGATTGTCGGATGACCGATTCGACATTGAACGGAACGTCATATAGTTCTTTACGATCGACGGCAGGCTTCAAGAAATCCGGTACGGTGACCCAGTCCGGCAGGATGAACCAGGGCTGGCGTCGATCTTCATCCCATGAACCATCAGGTCGCAACACGCAGAACTTGCCATCATGTTCCATACGCTTAAATGCCCCGAAGCGGACGAATACCGGCCCATTACTCCAGCGTACATCGGAGAGGATATGTGGACCCTCAATATGCCTAAGATGGTCATCGAGTCTCCTGAGTGTCTGCTCCAGAAGATCAATTCTCGGATATATCGTAACCAGCTTTCCTGCAGTACTACGATTCGCATGCTTGGAATTATACAAACGGTACTGCGGAATGGATGATACATACTTGAAGGGCATTGACTGTGTGCTGCAAATATCTACCGCCGCTTTAATGACTTCTTGCTCACGACCGAACGCAGCGCTCAGATGAATCTTCCATCCTTGGATATCGATCTGCGGACCCAATTTTGGAATCAGATTGGTCCAGTAGCCCTCTGAGACGACCTCGTATCCAGTCAAATCCGCGTCAAGCACAATCAGTTCATAAGCCCCCCTAGAGCCCGGGTCCGTATAGAACTCGCGATCACTTATGCAGTACTGTTCGAATCTCAAACGCTCACCCTAATGTTGACCACTGCTGTACGCTGTGTCAACTTTTCACCGATTCGGTTCGAACGTCAATATCGGAACCTGCCATGAGTCTGCCAATGCCTGCCAGAAGCCCACTGCCGGAATGCTGCCATCCAACCCGAGCACCTTGCGCGCAGTCAGTGCATGTAGTAGTTCTTACTTCACGTCGAGACGTTCCTTTATTTCAACCGTTTCCACGCCATCGATGAGCCGCCCGGGACACTGCACCAGTGTAGCGATGTCGCTGGTGACGCACGGTGGGATCATGAATGAATTACCGGTCGATGCGCCCGGCGGTTAGATTTAGTACGAAGATGCTACCGCCCGCGTTAGCTTCCCATAATGTCGCCTCAATAGGGAGAAACTACTCGCGAGAAGCCGGTGTGTCTTGGCTACGTCTCGTGCTGTCGAGGCTTCGAAGCACCGATCCGACGACGTGGAGGTATCGATGAGCAGTCGAGGCATACCGAGGGGGCTCGATCGGCGCGCATTTCTGCTCGCTGTGGCGACCATCCCCGCGACTCTCACCCTGGCGACGGGGTGTTACGAGGGACCACATGTCGGTTCCGGACCAGATCTGAGGGATGCAGACACGATGATCCGCCCGCAAGATGATCTCTATCGGCATACCAACGGCAAGTGGTTGCGCGACTACCAATTGCCGCCGGACAAGACCGCCTACGGCACCGGCTTCGAGGTCACCGACCGCGTCCAGGACCAGCTCAGGACGATCATCGAGGCGATCCACGACCCGGCACCCGGATCCGACGAGCAGCGGATCCGCGACTTCTACGACGCCTGCCTGGACGAGAGCGCCGCGGACCGGCTCGGCATCGCACCCATCGCGGACCTCCTCCAGCGTATAGACGGAGCCGTGACCAAGGGGGATCTGGCGCGTGTGATGGGATCGATCGCGCTGGAACTGCCGCACAACAACGCGCTTGCCGCGTGCAGCCTGTTCGCCATGGTGGTGTTCCCCGACGGGAAGGACTCGGCCACGTACCGTCCGCAACTCGGCCAGGCCGGATTGCGGTTCAAGGCCTCGTTCTTCCAATCCCCCGCCATGGCCGACCAGCGGACCGCCTATCGAGGTTTTCTCGAGCGGATCGCGCGCACGGCCGGGTTCACCGAGCCGGCGGGCATGGCAGGACGGGTTTTCGAACTGGAGCACCGCATCGCCGCGGCGCACTGGGACGAGGTGCGCAATCGCGACGCGTCTGCCACCTACAACCCCCGGCGCTGGCATGAACTCCTCGATATGGCACCAGGATTCGAGTGGGACGCCTGGCTCGGCGCTTACTCGGACAAACCGGCCCTCTTCGACACGATCGTGCTCGCGCAGCCGTCCTATGTGGTCGCCGCGGCGCGCCTGTGGTCGGAGGTCGATATCGCGGAGTGGCGCGAATACCTGCGTCTGGGGGTCGTCCGGGAGTTCGCCGCGCAATTGGGTCGGGAGTTCTCCGACGCGAGTTTCGAGTTCTTCGAACGGACCCGCGGCGGTCAGGCGCAGCGGCTGCCGATCGAGAAGGCGGCGATGGATTCGGTCACCACGTATCTGGACCAGATGCTGGGCAAACTGTACGTGGCACAGCACTTTCCGCCGGAGTCCAAGGCGAGTGCGGATGAGCTGGTGGCGAACATCCTGGCGGCCTATCGAGAGAGTTTCGAGCAGAGCGGCTGGATGTCGCAGGCCACCCGCGACGCTGCTTTGGCCAAGCTGGAGAAACTCACCGTCAAGACGGGGTATCCCGATACCTGGCGGGACTACACCGAGCTGACCATCGTCAAAGGGCAACGCATCGCCAATATCCGAGCAACGATGCGACACGAGTGGAAACGAATGTTCGGCAAACTCGGTACTCCGGTGGACCGGTACGAGTGGAACATGGCACCGCAGGAGGTGAACGCCTCCTACGACTGGAACAACAATGCGATCCTGATCCCCGCGGGCATTCTTCAACCACCGTATTTCGATCCCGATGCGGAGCCCGCGGTGAACTTCGGCGGTATCGGCGCGACGATCGGGCACGAGATCGGCCACGGCTTCGACGATCAGGGATCGAGGTTCGACGGTGAGGGCAACCTGCGCGATTGGTGGACGCCTGCGGACCGCAGTGCGTTCGACCAGCGCACCAGAGCTCTGATCGCGCAATACGACTCGCTGGTACCGAGCGGACTCGCGCCGGAAAACCATGTCGACGGCGCGCTGACCGTCGGCGAGAACCTCGCCGATCTCCGCGGCCTCACGATGGCGCTGGCGGCATTTCGCCGTGCCGAAGGCAACGAGAACCCGGACTACGCCCCAGTCTTCCTGGCGTACGCCCGGGCCAGACGCGCGAAGCTTCGACCCGAACAGCAGATCCGTCAGTTGGCCGCAGACCCGCATGCGCCCAACGAGTTTCGATGCAACCAAGTGGTGCGCAACATCGATGAGTTCCATGCGGCCTTCGACGTCGAAGAGGACGACAAGATGTTCCTGCCCGCCGATATGCGGGTGCGGCTCTGACCCGCATCCGCGTTCATGTGCACGATCGAGAGGCCTATGCTTCTAGTCGATCCACTGCCTGGATGAGTTCGGTGCGGCCGGTGACGCCGAGGGCGTTGTACAGCTTTCTGATGCGGCGGTACATGGAGCGTTCGGACATGTAGCTTCGTCGCGCGATGTCGGCCACCGTCAGCGAGGTTCGTAGCATCTGGATCAATTGCTTGTCGGCTTGGTCGAGTTCGGCGGGGGCGACCGGAGGTCTGCTTCGCTGGGTGAGGTATCGGACGCTGCCGCGGTTCGGGGTGGCGTCGGATTCCGGGCCTGCCGATGTGTCGGCGGTCGGTCGCTCGTGGGCCGTTGCCCGTAGTCGAAGGTCGGCGGCGCCGAGATCCGTTGCCCGATCGCACGGTATCGCCAGGTTGATGACGAAATTCGCGCCCGCCCGCATGGCGTAGTAGGTGGAGTGCCCGGTCAGGTCGTGGGTGACCGCGACGAGGAAGACGGTGGGGTGGTGTGCGCGGATGAAGCGCAGCTCGTCGGCCTGGTACTCGGTGTTGACCGGAAGCATGACCGGGCCGTCGGCGCGGCCGACCCGGGTGTTGATCTCGTCGTAGTCGATGAACTCGACGGCGTCGGCGTTCGGCACGATCCCCGACAGCCTCGGGCGGATGGCGTCGAAATTCTTGCGCAGGCCCGCGTGTACCCACAGCTTCGATTCGTCGGCGCCTCGGTTGACATGCATGCGTTCCCCTCGCACGAGGTCCTCGGCAACAGCGACATTGGTTCCCATGGAGCCCCCTCCCAGCGGATCCTTATCCGCTACCAATCGATATGACGCGAGACCGGGTATCTCGGGAGACGCGTGAGCGGCTCTCGAGGCCCCGAGCTCTGGCCTATACCTCTTCTGACGCAATGACATGCCGATCGGTTCCCTGCGTTGCGAAGTTTTCTTACGCCGCTCAGCTTCGTCGCGGACGTGTGGATCGCGACGTCCGATAAGCGCCGGTCCGAGCCGGGGCGTCCTGGGCAGACTGAGCGCATGACGCGATCAACCACCGATTCGATGGCCGTGCTGACCGGGATGTACGCGGCCGAGGGCGAATACCTGGCGGCGGGTGGGCCGGGCAGCGCCTCGTTCGACCTGCTCGCACCCTTCTTCGCGCCCGACGTGGTGCTGCACCAGGCGGCCGGCCTGCCCTACGGCGGCACCTGGCACGGTCACGATGGCATGGAACAGTTCTTCCTCGCGATGGCCCGCACCTGGTCGGCCTTCGACCTTTTGGAGCAGCGTTTTCTGGCGACCGGCGAGACCGCCGTCGTGCACACCCGCGTCCACGCCCGCTCCCGCGCGACCGGCAACGAGCTGACTTTCCCCATCCTGCAGACGATTACGATCACGGACGACCGAATCTCCGAGGTACACCCGTTCTATTGGGACACCGCGGCCATCGCCGCGGCGTGCGGCCCGGCACCGGTCCACCAAACTTAGCCGTCCGCAACGCCTTCCGTACTCACACCGCGGCCTGGGCAGGCGGCCAGACACGCGACAACGCGAGCAAGTTCCTCAGCTCGGCCGTGCGATCTTCGGCGGGCGGACGAATCACGCTGTGTGAGTGCTCTGTTCGGCCTGGCGCCGGGATGCCCCGCCGCTTCAGCTCGGCGGCCTGAGCGATGCGCAGGGCGTAGTCGCCGATGGTTTCGGCCCGGGACGACACGGTGTCGGGAGCGAATTGCCGCAGATGTAGTAGCGCGTCGCCGATCTCGACGGTCATGCGGTACAGACGGGAGGCGGATCCGGCGCGCGCGGAGTCCCGCGAGTGCAGGACCACCCGGGCCGCATCGTCGTTGCGGCCCAACGCAGTTCACGAACGCAGGCACGGACGAGCAGCAGCCCGGTCCACGCGAGGAACACATAGACCACCACCCAGGCCATCCGCTCCCAGTCCACGAAGCGATGCAGTGGCAGACCGATCTCCTCGGCCGCGGCACAGATCAGTACGGCGCCGCCGAAGGACGCGGCGAACGCGTCGTACCGGCGCTGCCGGCCGCGCACCGACCGCGGATCGGCGCCGCCCAGCAGCGCGGCGAACCCGAACGAATTGGACAGCGACAGTGCGCCTATCGCGAGGAACACCCGCTGCCCGAGATCCGGGTGGCCGAGGCTCGCGGCGGCCGCGTACCCGATGACCGACCCGATATCCCAGCTCAACGCTCGGTTTATCAGATGGTCGGTGCTCGTCTCGTTGACGAGCAACCATCGGCCACCGACGACGAGACTGGCGAAGAGCACGACGAGGCCGGTCAGCAAGGGTGGCGCGGAGTTCATCGTCGTCGAGAATAAATGCCGCCGCCCTTGGTCGCTCGGCGTCAGCCCGGTCGGTCAGCGCGCGGGAACGGGTCCGGTGTGCGCGAGTTCGGCGGCCTCGGCGAGTTCGGCCTGCTCGTCGTGCACGTATTTGTCGCCGGCGAAGAAGGAGGCCGCGGCGGCCAGGAACATCATGATCGCGGCGGAGACGAACACGACGACGAGACCGGTGTGGAACGGGCCGGTGAGCAGGTGGGGGAAGAACTCCTGGCCGGTGAGGGTATCGGCGTGCACGCCCGGCTTGGCCAATTCGCCGGTGGGGCCGAGCAATTCCTGGATCGGGTTGTAGCCGAGGAACGCCGCGAACATGCTCGCCACCGGCGGCAGGTTGGCCACGTCGGCGGCGGCGCCCGCGGAGACCCCCTGGGCGCGCAGCCCGGCGTCCAGCGCCGAGGGCAGGCTGGCGGCGAGGCCGACGACCATGAGGGAGAAGAAGATTCCCATGGACAGCGCGTTGCCGCCGTTGAACAGCGTGCCGCGCATGCCGGAGGCCGCGCCGCGCTGGGCGGCGGGGACGCTGGACATGATGGCCGCGGTGTTGGGCGAGAAGAACAGTCCGCTGCCGATACCGTTGAGCAGGACGATCGCCGCGAACACCCAGTAGTTGAAGTCGACGGGAATGATCAGCAGCAGCAGAAATGTGAGCCCGGCGACCAACGCGCCGCCGGTGGTGAACAGGCGCGAACCGTAGCGATCCGACAGCCAGCCCGAAATGGGCCCCGCCGCAAGGAATCCCACGGTGAGCGGCAGCAGGTAGATGCCCGCCCACAGCGGCGTGGACTCGAAACTGTAGCCGTGCAATGGAAGCCAGATGCCCTGCAGCCAGATGATCAGCATGAACTGCATGCCGCCGCGGCCGATGGAGACCATGAGGTTGCTGAAGTTGCCGAGCCCGAATGCGCGGTTGCGGAACAGCGCCAGATGGAACATCGGGTCCGCGACCCGGTTCTCCACCACGCAGAACACGCCGAGCAGCGCGATGCCGCCGATCACCGACCCGAGCACCCACGGGCTCGACCAGCCGGTGGCGTGGCCGCCGTAGGGCTGAATGCCGTAGGTGATGCCGGTGAGCAGCGCGGTGAGCCCGAGGCCGAAGGTGATCGTGCCGGCCCAGTCGACCTTGCCCGCCGACCTGATGCCCACCTCGTGCAGCGAACGGTACGACCAGAACGCGCCGAGGACGCCGATCGGAACGCTCACCCAGAACACCGCACGCCAATCCCACTCCGACAGCACGCCGCCGATGAGCAGGCCGAGGAAGGATCCCGCGACCGCCGCGACCATGTTGATGCCGAGCGCGGTCCCGCGCTGCTTGGCAGGGAAAGCGTCGGTGAGGATCGCGGCGGAGTTCGCGGTCAGCATCGCGCCGCCGACGCCCTGCAGCACGCGCCAGACGATGATCCACATGGCGCCCGCCCCGCCGTGGAACGGGTCGAAGGACAGCGCGAGCGCGCAGAACGCGAAGGCCGCGAAACCCAAGTTGTACACGCGAACTCGGCCGAAGAGGTCGCCGAGCCTGCCGAACATCACGACGAGCACCGCCGTGGCGAGCAGGTAGCCCATCAGCATCCACAGCAGGTAGCCGACGTTGCCCGCGTCGAGCGGGTTCAGTCCGACACCGCGGAAGATCGCGGGCAGCGAGATCAGCACGATGGAGGAGTTGATCGCGGTGAGCAGCACGCCGAGCGTGGTGTTGGTCAGCACGATCCACTTGTAGTGCGGGTGATCGCGGTCGTACCGCAGCCTGCGGCGGATGGTGCTGACCTCGCCAAGATCGAGATCGGTGGATGGAATCGTCACGGCAGCCCCTCGCGAATGATTATCTCCGCAAACTATATAGTTAGCCGATCTAATCATAAATGAGGCCCTGCCATCAAGAGGGAGACATAGGTTAGCCTTAGCTGAATTTTATCGGCGGTCTCCGGACCTACCGGCGAAGCACGTCCTCGAAAGGGGCCCACCTGATGGAGTCTGATCGCACATCGCGCTGGGCGAGAGCCACGGTGCTGGCCGTCGCGGCGGCGCTGACGCTCGGCCTGGCCGCCTGCGGTTCGTCGAGCGACGACGCGGACTCCGGGGGCGAGCCGATCACCATCACGCACGCGCGCGGCTCGACCACAGTGCCCGGCATCCCCAAGAAGATCGTCACCCTCGGCAATCAGTGGCTCGACACCACACTGGCGCTCGGCGTGACGCCGGTCGGGTACGTCGACAACGTCGCGACGCTGTCCAAGAGCACGCCGCCGTGGGAGCCGAAGACGCTCGACGGCGGAAAGGCGCTGAACCAGACCGGCAACATCGCCGAGCAGGTGGCGGCGCTGGAGCCGGACCTCATCCTCGCCGATCCGTTCATCGCCGACCAGAAGACCTACGACGAGCTGTCCAAGGTGGCCCCGACCCTGCCCGCGCTCAGCAAAGACGTGGTGGCGCCCTGGCAGGATCAGGTCACCACGCTGGGCAAGGTGCTGCACAAGCAGGACGCCGCCGCGAAGGTCATCGCCGACGTCGACCAGAAGATCGAGGCGATCGGCCACGCCAACCCGGGGCTGAAGGGCAAGACCTTCGCGACCACCTGGCTGGCGAGCGCCACGCAGCTGATGGTGGTCACCGATTCCGGCGACGGCTCCGCCAGGCTGTTCACCGAGCTGGGCATGGGGATTCCGAAGCAGCTCACCGACCTGCCCGCCAGCCAGGGCCGAGTCGCGCTCTCGCCGGAGCGGGTGGACAAGCTGACCGCGGACCTGCTGCTCGCCGGCTACTCCCCCGGTATGGACGAGAAGTACCGCCAGCTGCCCGGTTACGGCGATCTGCTCGCGGTGCGCAAGGGCTCGGTGGCGTTCCTCACCACCCAGGAGATCAGCGCGATCAACGCCCCGACCCCGCTGTCGCTGCCCTACATTCTCGACAAGTTGGCGCCGGCCTTCGCCGCCGCGGCGAAATAGCCTGCACCACAACCACATCGGATCGATCAGCGGAGGTCAGCGGTTTGTCCGCCGTCACATATCCAGACCAGACGAGGTACGCGCTGCGGGAGGGCGTCACCTGCCTGACCACGCCCGCGGGCGCACTGCTGCTCGATCCGGCGCGCAACGAGCAGCTCTCCGGACTCGGCAGCGGCCTGCTACAGGCGCTGCGGACGCTGAACGAGGGCCCTGCGACGGTGTCGCAGCTGTCCGACGGAGGCGGCGGCGGTGAGGTGGCCGGGTTGATGGAGCGGCTGACCGACGGCGGCTGGCTGTCGGTGACCGTGCGCGACGGCGGCCGCAATCTCTACAGCATCCGGCCCTTCGGGCAGCCGCCCGCACGCCCGGCCACCAGGCTGCCGTGGCGGGCTACGCTGTCGAAATTCGCGGTGCTGCACCGGGACTCGGACGGCTTCGTGCTCGAGCACCCGCTGTCGTGGTGCGAGGTGCGCATCCACGATCCGAGGCTGCTCTCGCTGCTCGACGGCTTCGGCGCGGCCGAGTCGCCGTTGCCTGCCTCGATGAAGTCGCAGTTCGCGGCCGATCTGCACTGGTGCGGGTTTCTCGTCACGGACCCGGACGAGGAGGAACAGAACCTCGCGGGCCGCGACTGGCACGCGGCCGACCTGTGGTTCCATCGCCGCAGCACCCGCAGCGGGCCCGCCTCGGATCGTTTCGACCGGCAGTCGTCGAGCTACCCCGGCGAACCGGTGCCGCTCCCGGCCCTCGACCTCGCCGCCCTGCGCACCACCGACGCGACGGATCGGGTCTCCACCTTCGACGGCGCTACCCCGATCAGCCAGGACCAACTGGCAGAGCTGCTGTACCGGGCGGCTCGTTCCCGAAGTGCCAGTGCGGAATTCGTCTCGGGTAGAAAACTGGCCGACGGCGGCGCGCACGAGCTCGAGTTCTATCCGATCGTGCGGCACGTCGAGGGGCTTACGCCGGGCATGTACCACTACGACTCGTCCGACCATGCGCTGCGCCCGATAGCGGGGCTGAATTCGCTTGCGGTGCAAGGGCTTCTGCGCACCTCGGCGAGCCGTGCAGGCGGCGAACCTCAGCTGGCGCTCGTGCTCTCCGCGCGGCCGCGGACCGAGCCGACGGACTACGCCGGCATCTTGCAGCACGTCGGCGCCGTCACGCACACCGTCTGCCTGACCGCGACCGCGATGGGACTCGGCGCCCACGCCCAGGGCCGCATCGATACCGCCGCCTTCGCCGCGGCGACGGGCGTGGACGAGCTGACCGAATGCGCCGTCGGCGCCGTCATCGTCGGCTCGCCCGCGCGCGACCGCTGACCAGCGCGCGGGCCTTCGGCCAGTGGCGCGCCAGGTCGAGCAGGTGCCCGAGTTCGGAGGTCATGTCCCGCGCCGACGTCTGGTGAAAGCGCGGCGGCGGCGCGCCGACGGGAGCGACCCCGGCCGCCCTGGCGCGCGCCGCCCGGGCGATCTGCGTCGCGTAGAGCTCGACGGACGCCCCGGGCCGGTGGTCGTCGGACAGATGTGGTCGCAGTTGCAACAGCGCGTCTCTGATCTCCACGGTCATCCGGTAGAGGCGTGACTCGGGATCGCGTCCGCGGCCGACGCCCGCGGGCAGCACGACCTCGGGGACGGCCGTGGTGAGATCGCGCCACAGCGGCTCCAGCCGGCGCAGCTGTCGTCCGGTCCGGTCCAACCCCGCGCGCGCCATCAGCACATTGACCAGCGGTACCGCGATGATGCACGCGACCAGCACACAGAACAGGCACGACACCAAACTCCACCTGACCGAGATCGCGCCGGGCGGCTTGCCGTCGAATGCCTGCCACACGGTCAGACCCGCGCCGAGGTACCAGCCCGTCGTCAACATGAGCAAGCCGAGGTACGGAACCTGCTTCAGCAGCGAGGTTTCCACTCGGATATCACGCAGGCAGGCCCGCGTGATGTGCAGCCCGGCCACCAAGAGCGGACCGTTGAACACCGACCAACTGATCACCGCCCGCACCCAGAAGCCCGCTCCCCCAGCGCCTTCCGGCGGCCCGGCGAGCACCGCGACCAGCCCCGCCGGCGCAGCCGCGATGTCGTAGCGGCGCTGCCGGTCCCAAGTGCCCGCCGGATCCGCACCCGCGAAAAGCCTTGCCAGCCCGTAGATATCGGCGATCGACAGCACCGAGCAGAACAGGAACAACCGAACGCCCAGCGCTTCGTGCCCGGCGGCGAGCACGGCGTGCTGCGCGACCGCCCCCGCCGCCACCCACGAGGCCGCGCGATTGACCAGCCGGGAGGTCGGCGTCGAGTCGACCAGCACCCATCTGGTCAGCGTGACCACGCACAGCACCGCGGTCGCCGCGAGGTCGAGCCACATCGGCGCGGGCGTCGTCATCGGCGCGATCGATCCGCGGCCGCGATGTCGGTCGGCACCTGCGGGGGCATCGGTACCTCCAGACACGGTCGAATGATCGGCGGTGGCCGATCTTACGGTATCGATCCACCGCCTCGACCTCGCCGATGCGGGCTCGAATCAGCGCGCGAGGGCCCCAGCCGAGGCCGCGGCGCGGGCCGCAGGCCAGGCCCGGGCGAGCCGGAGCAGATCGTCGAGCTCGGCGGCCCGGTCCCGGACGACGGGCTCGCCGCGTTCCTGCGCGGCGACCACGGGCGCACAGCCGCGCAGCTTGTTCTCCGCGGCCTGCGCGAGCCGGACCGCGTAGCCGTCGACGGACCGCTGATCGCCGGGCGGCATGTACTGCTTCAAATGCTGCACCGCGTCCTGGATCTCAATCAGTCTGCGATACAACCGGGGCTCCGAACCGAGCCGAGCGGTGCCCTGGTCCAGCACGATGCCGGGGACCGCGGCGGTGAGATCGCGCCACAGCGGGAACAACTTCCGGTGGTCGCGGCCGGTCCGGTCCCAGCCGACGCGGGCCAGCACGGTGTTCACCACCGGCAGCGCCAGCAGCGCGCTGATCACGAAGAAGCTGAAGCAGGACGCCTGCGTCCAGGTCGTGGGCGGGCTGTCCGACGGCTGCCCGCGCAGCACGTGCACCGCGGCGGAGACAGCGCAGTAGAGGCAGTACACGGCGACGAGGAACAGCGCCGAGAACACGAAACGCTCGCGAAGCGTCGCCGTCGACACCCGGAGATCACGCAGACTCGCTCGAATGATGTTGACGGCCAGGATGGTCGTCGGAATGTTGAAGATCGCCCAGAGCAGCGGGACCTTCCACTCGAAGCTCGGCTGCGCGGGATCCGCCGGGCGGCCGATGATCATGACGATCACGGCGCAGACCGCGGCAATGGCGTCGTAGCCGCGCTGCCGACGCCGTGCCGTCGCGGGATCGGCGCCGGCGAACAACGCGGAGATGCCGTACGCACACGCGACGGTGATGACCCCGCAGCCGAGGAACAGCCGATACGTCGCGTCGGCGAACTGCGAGCCGTGCCCGGCCTCGAAGACGGCACCGGCCGCGACCTGCCAGCTCAGCATGCGGTTGACCAGCCGGTTGATCGCCGACTCGCGCACCAGGATCCAGCGAGCGACCGCCACCACGAACGCGAAACCGAGCACGGGGGCCGCGATCCAGCTGGGCACCGGCGGCGTCATCGGTACCTCCACGTGTCCGGCGACGAAAACAGCGGCAGCGATCTTACGGGACCGAATTCTCGACAACGATCTTCCCGACCAGCCGAAAGTCGCTGTGGCGCAGGACACACCGGTGACGTAAGTATCCTTAGGCTAACCTTACTCGCATGGGTAGAGGATTCGAAGGCTTGTTGCTGAAGGCGTGGCGCGCCGAGGACTACCGACTCACCGTCACGTCGACCGAGGCCGTCACGGACAAGTTCGTGCGGCTCGGCTTCTCCGCCGGGGGGCTGCTGAAAGACCACCCCGTGCACCCGACGCAGTGGGTCCGGTTGTGGATTCCCAACGGGGACAAGGAACATCAGCGTGGCTACACGCTGGTCGACCCCGATCCGGCCGGCGACCGGTTCTGGATCGAGTTCGCGATTCACCACGGGCCGGCCGCCGAGTGGGCGCGAAACGCGGTTGTCGGGGAGCAGATCGACGTATCGGTCCTCGGCTCGGATTTCCAGCTGCCGGACCCGATGCCGAGCGAGTTCGTCGTATTCGGCGATACCGCCTCGCTGCCCGCGATCAACTCGCTGCTCGACGCCGTCGGCGATACCCCGGCCCGGGTGTGGCTGGAGTGGCAGTACGAGTCCGACACCACCCTGCCGGTGCGGAACAAACCCCACCACGAGGTGACCTGGCTGCAGCGCGTCGACGACGGCAGGCTCATGCGCGAACAGGCGCAGACGCTGGACTGCCCGAAGGACGCCTTCGCATGGGTGGCCTGCGACGGTCACACCACGCGATCGATCGTCAAGGCGCTCAAGACGACCCACGGCCTGCCGAAAACCTCGATCAAGTCACAGGCCTACTGGAAGTAGGTCACAGGCGCTACCCGGCGGGGTAGCCGCTCATCCCGCAGGATGACCCCGATCGCGACCATCTGTCGACGCGCGGGCCATGGTCCGTGGCGCAGGCTGGTAGTCGGGTTCGGGGCCGGTCGCGCGCCGGTGACGGAGTGGAGGTCAGCGAGGCATGTCGATCATCGATGCGCTACTCGCGCTCGGCGGCGTCGCGTTCGCGGTGTCGGTCATCGCGTCCGGGCGGATCGCTCGGCGTGTGGCACCCGTGGCGTTGCCGGTGCTGCCCGCGGGATGCGGGGCGCAGTGGCTGCTCGAAGGGTTCTACGGGCAGTCGGTGCCGACGTACGTGCTGATCGCCGCCGCGAGCGGACTCGTTGTGGCACAGGCGAAGTGGCCCGGTGGGCCGGGGGTGGGGCGTCCGCGCCGGGTGGCGATGGCGCTCGCCCGGGGTGGCGTCGGGCTGTTGGTGGTGCCCGCGGTGTTCGCCTGGATGGTGGTTCCCGTCCCGCATCTACCGCGCCCGACGGGTCCGTATACGGTGGGCACCGAGGTTTTTCGGTGGGTTGACCCGGATCGGCCCGAGGAGGCAACGAATTCCGCCGAGGATCGCCGCAATGTCGTTGTGCAGGCGTGGTATCCGGCCGACCCTGCCGCGCGCGGCCCGAGCTCCGAGTACCTCGACGGGCTGGACCGGCTGCCGAGCAGCGTCTCGATGCTGCCCCGATTCCTCATGCACGGATACGACCGCATCGATACTCATGCCGTGCGGGAAGCGCCGGTCAGTCCGGAACGCGCACGCTGGCCCGTCGTCTTGTTCTCGCCCGGATACGGTGCGCCCCGCGGTTTCTACACCGGGCTGATCGCCGATCTGGCCAGCCGCGGATTCGTCGTGCTCGCCGTCGACCATCCGTACGAGGCCGCGGTGACCGAACTCGCCGACGGGACCATCGCGACCCCGCGTCAGCGCTTCCTGGACGACGATCCGGACCAATTCCGTTATATGGCCGGGCAACTCGACGTGCGAGCGGCGGATCTGCGCTTCGTGGTCGATCAACTAGCACGGCCCGGCGTGCTGGGACCACGCTTGTCCGGCCACCTCGACACCGAACACATTGCCGCGGTGGGCCATTCGTTCGGCGGTGCGGCAGCGGCGGCAGCGCTCGCGGGCGACCCCCGATTGCGCGCCGCCGCGAATATCGACGGAACCCTATACGGCACACTGCCGCAGCGATCGCTGTCGAAGCCGTTCCTTCTTATAGAGAGCGATCATTCGGAGACCGGGCACTCCGATCAGTTCCTGAACGGCAACGGCGAGTTGCTGGATCGGATGACAGCGCCCGGCTACCGCTACGAGATCGCCGAGGCCAACCACTACAGCTTCACCGACGCGCCGCGCTTCCTCGCCGATCCGGCCCGATTCCTGGTGGCGCAGTTCATCGGCGGCGAGCGCGGGCCACGCCACACGCAGCGGGCCACCAACGACATTCTGGCGGCATTCCTGCAGGAGCCGCTCGGCGCGGGTCCGGGCGATCCGGATGGCGCGGCCGCCCGTCACCGGGATATTCACGGCGGGCGGGTGCACTGAACGAACCTGCCGAGGGATGCTCGACGCGCGGACCACTTCGTAGCGCGGAATCCTCTGGCCCGCCGAGGTGTTGTGCCTCACATGACCGCAACGGCATCCGACCGCTCCGCCGCGCCCGTCGTCGACCCCAGCAGCCCCTTCGGCGCCAAGGTCGTCGAGCGACTGAACCGAGAGCACGTGATCTGGCTGACCACCGTCGGCCCGACCGGCACCCCGCAGCCGAACCCGGTGTGGTTCCAGTGGCGCGACGACGAGTTCCTGGTGTTCAGCAAGCCCGATCAGGCCAAGCTGCGCAACCTCGTCCGCAATCCGCGCGTCTCGCTGAACTTCAACAGCACCGAGTGGGGCGGCGACGTTGTAATCTTCACGGGTACGGCACGCATCGACGACACCGCCCCGTCCGCCGACGAAATCGCCGCGTACACAACGAAATACACCCAGGGCCTGAAGGACATCGAGATGACCGCCGAACAATTCTTCGCCGAGTACTCGGCGGCCGTCCGGATTCGCCCGGATCGCTTGCGCGGCTTCTGAATTCGGTGTCACCCATGTTCGAGTCGGCACCCGCCACGGCCGCGTGGCAGCACCGCGGCGCGCGCACCGGATTCGAGATCGCCTATTTCAAGGTGAGCGAGGCCGGCGTGCAGATCGACGGCTGTACCACCGCGGTGGAGGACGGTCAGGTCTGGGCAGTGGACTACCAGATCATCCTCGACCCGCAGTGGCACACCAGACGCGCCACGGTCGCCACCCGCCGGCGCGGCGGCTGGCACACGGTCGAACTGGACTCCGACGGCGCGGGCCACTGGACCGTCGACGGCGTGCCGGACACCGCTCTGGCCGGCTGCCTCGACGTGGACCTCGAGGCCTCGGCGGTGACCAACGCGTTCCCGGTGCACCGCCTCGGCCTAGACCTCGACGCGACCGCGGAGGCACCCGCCGTCTACGTGCACGCCGCCGGACTGACGGTGACCCGGCTCGAGCAGGTGTATCACCGAATCGACGACGACGGCCCGCACCAGCGGTTCGCTTACACCGCACCCCAATTCGACTTCACCGGCACGCTGATCTACGACGAGTCCGGGTTCGTCCTCGACTACCCCGGCATCGCCCTGCGCGCCCACTGACCGGCGGCACCCCACCCGCCGACTAGGGTCGATGCCGATATGAGAAGGCGGCAGAAAGCGCCGTTGCCCAAGCGGCACGGCCTCGACCCGGCGCGGCTGCGGCTGCCGGAGGACGGCGAGTGGGCGACGATTCGCGACCATCTGGTCGAGCGGCTGCCCCGGGTGGATCCGGCCCGCATCGACGAGTTGCTGCGCGAGGGCGGCATCGTCGATCTCGCCGGGCCGATCGCGCCGGACGCGCCGTACGTTCCGGGCGGCGCGGTGTGGTTTCACCGCGACCTGCCCGTCGAGACGCCGGTGCCGTTCGAGATCACCGTCGTGCACCGCGACGCGCATCTGCTCGTCGTGGACAAGCCGCACTTCCTCGCGACGATCCCGCGCGGCCAGCACATTCTGGAGACCGCGCTGGTGCGGCTGCGCCGCGAACTCGACCTGCCGGACCTGATTCCGGCGCATCGGCTCGATCGGGTGACGGCGGGTCTGGTGCTCTTCATCATCGACCCGGCGCGGCGCGGGGCGTATCAGACCATGTTCCACAAGCGAACCGTCCGTAAGGAGTACGAGGCGATCGCGCCGTTCGATCCGGCGCTGGCACTGCCGCGCGTGGTGCGCAGCCGGATCGTGAAGGAGAAGCACGTGCTCGCCGCGCAGGAGGTCGAGGGCGAGCCCAATGCCGAGACCGCGATCGAACTGCTCGAGCATCGCGACGGGCTCGGGCGCTACCGGCTGCGGCCGTTGACCGGGCGGACCCATCAGCTGCGGCTGCACATGAACAGCCTCGGCATTCCGATTCTCGGCGACGACTTCTACCCCGTGCTCACCGACAAGCCGGTCGACGATTTCACCCGACCGTTGCAATTGCTCGCCGCGTCGCTCGAGTTCACCGATCCGATCAGTCACGACACTCGGCGCTTCGAGACCACCCGCGAGTTGCAGGCGTGGACGGATCCGGCCGGGTGGGCCGGCTGACGGCACTGGAGGTCAACCGGCCCATGCGCCCGCCGCGGTGGCTCAGGCCACGCCGAGCGCGGCTCCTGCGACTGAAACAAGTTCTAGTGAGCGTAACCCCTCCGGCGCGCGGCCACATCGAGACCGGCGGATCGGGCGAATTCGGGTAGCTGGACCACCGATGACCAATCGATCGGCGGCTCCCACGCCCATCCGTACACTGGGCGGGATGCTCGCACAGGACCTAGGGGAAACCGCCGCGCCCCGACACAAATTGCATGCGTATGCCGATGTCGCCGTGGTTGTCGTCGTCTTGGCGGGCACGAACCTGATCGCGCACTTCACCACCGCCTGGGCGAGCATCGTCACCGTGCCGGTGGCCGCGCTCGTGCTGTTAGCGCTGATGCGCCGTCGCGGCCTGCACTGGCATGAGCTCGGCCTCTCGCCGCGACACTGGCGGCGCGGGACGCTCTACGCGCTCGGGGCGGTCGGCGTCGTCCTCGCGGCGGTCGCCATCGGCGCGGCGCTCCCGATCACCCGGCCGTTCTTCCTGGCCGATCGCTACGCCACCATCTCCGGCGCGCTGATCGCCTCCATGATCGTGATTCCCTTGCAGACGGTGATCCCCGAGGAGTTGGCATTCCGCGGCGTGCTGCACGGCACGCTGGATCGGGTGTACGGGGCGCGAGGCGTGTTCGCGGCGGGGTCGCTGCTGTTCGGGTTGTGGCATATCGCCTCCTCGCTCGGGCTGACCAGTAGTAATCGCGGGCTCGCCGGGTTCGTCGGCGGCGGGCTCGCCGGTCAGCTCGTCGGGATTCTGCTGGCCGTGCTCGCGACCGCGGCGGCGGGCGTCGTGTTCACGTGGCTGCGCCGCCGCAGCGGTAGTTTGCTCGCGCCTATCGCGCTGCACTGGTCGGTCAACGGTGCGGGGGCACTGGCGGCGGCGATTGTTTGGCATACGACATTGAGCTGATTGCGCGGAAAATTGGCGTGTCGCAGGGCAATTCCGCTTGCGTGTCGCGCATTTCCGTCGTCCGTTGAACCGGCGGCAGAGCGTTCCTGCGAAGACCGAATATTCGCACTGGTTTTCGAGCGTCGGCATTGACCTCGGCCGGTGGCCGGTTTAGCCTCATTGCGATCACACATACGTTCGAGCAAGTAGGTCTGCTGACGATCTGCTCCGGGAAGGCTCGCGATGCGCGACGAACAATCCACCGGTAGTTCCGAGATCGCCGCGTTGGCGCAGCGGGTCGAGACGGCTCGCGGAAAACTGCCGTTGCAGCACGATTCCGCGCTGTTCGAGGTGTTGTCCGAGAGCGAGATCAAGGCGGAACGCGAACTCGCGGAGTGGGTTCGGGCACAGCGGCGCAAGCAGCGGCGACGGGCGGTCGAGGAGGAACTGGCCGCCGAGAAGCGAGAACGGCGCAGCGCCGGCGCCATTCGGCGGGCCGATGAGGCGGACGAGCGGTGGCACCGGCGGGCGCTGGCCGCGCGGCGGCGGGTATCCAGCGAGGACGCGCGGCTGGCGCAGCTCTACCGGCGCGCCGAGTGGTCGTCGCGGGCGTTGATCGCCGTCGTCGTGCTCGGCATGGTGTGGGCGGGCGTGAACGTGCAGCACAACCTGGTGCCCAGCGGGGACATGTCCGACCCGCTCTACTGGCTGAGCTACGGCATCGAGGCGATGATCTCGATCCCGATCATCACCATCATGGTCGCCGCGACCACCGCCGCCCGCTGGGGGCGCGAACTCGCGCGCGGCAAGGTGGTGTTCTTCGAGACCGCGCTGCTGGGCACCACCATCGCATTGAACGCGGGGCCGCACCTGGCCACCGGTTCCTTCGGTCGCGCCGCCGAGTACGCCATCGCGCCCGTCATGGTCGGGGTCGTGATCTGGTTGCACGCCTGGGTCTCCGCGCGATACGCGTTGCTCATCGATGGGGCGCCGGTGCTGGACCGTGCGGCCACGGTCGTGCGGCGGCGCGTCAGCGAGCGGGATTCGCTCGCGGGGCTGACCGTGGACGCGCCGGATGAGCGGCGGTGGTTGCTCGGTGGTGATCCGTATACGAACGACGCCCGGGCGGCCGGCGCGGACGCCGATCGCGGGGAAGGTGATGGCGGGTCGGCGGAGTCGGATCACTCGCAGCCTGCTTCTATGCCTGCGGCCAACGCGGCTACGGTACAAGCCGTCTCGACCGATACTCCTCCCTCGGCCGAGACCGACCACAGTCGGCCGTCGACCAACGGACATGCGGTCCACGTTCCGGCCGACATCCAGTACGGGGCTGGGGCTTCGACCGCAGAGCGCACCAATGGCCCTGTGGTGATTCCGTTCTCGGCACTCAACGGCCACCCGCTGCCCGTCGAGCCGCGCGACACGTACTCCGCTCCGCCGATCAGCAACGGTCGGTCGGTCAGCAATGGGATTGCGGCCCAGGTCGACTCGGTGTTCACCACGCTACTGGCCGAACCGAGCACCGTCGAGACGCCCACTCAACGGTCGCCCCACTTCACCGCGCCCGACGAAGGTCATTCGTTCCCCACCAACGTGCACGCCGTGACGAACGGCCATGCTGTCCTCGAGGGGCCCACGGGGACCAGTGGACTCGGCGTCACGAACGGGCACGCGGGAGCCCACAGGCAGAACGAGCCGAACGGCCGCGCCGCTGGCACGCAGCATCCAGTCACCAATCGCCACGCCGCCCCGAACGGCCACACCATCAACGGCCACCTGGGAGCCAACGGCCTTGCGGACAGCGCGCGCAGCAATGGGCACGGGGGTGCCGACGGGCAGCCGAACGGCCATGCCGCCGACCAGCATCCGGTCACCAACGGCCACGCCGCCCCGAATGAGCACGCGAGCACGAACAATTACTCCGCCCACGCTGGTACCAACGGCCACGCAGTAACCGACCGTCGAGCAGCGACGAACGGCAACGGTGGCGCCGACGGACACGCGGTGACCAACGGTCACGCCGATATCGACGGTCGTGCAACAACCAATGGGCACGCGGTCACAAGCGGCCACCCGGTCACTAACGGGCGCACGGTCACCAACGGATACGCGGTCACGGACAGCGACGCGACACCCGACGAGCAGGTGATCGGCACCGCCACCGATGGACACGCGGTGTCCAGCAACCCTGCCGGCACCAACGGCACCACCGGCTCTGACGGCGGCCGAGCAGCGAACGGACAGCCGGTCAACAGCCGCACATCCCTCAACGGCGATACGCCGCGCACCAACGGCCACGCTGTCGATGGCGGACGCCCGACGGCGACCAATGGCCACGGAGTCAGCGACGGCCATGCCATGCAACTGTTTCCGATGAACGAGCTTCCGCGCGAACGCGCCGACTCCGGCACCGCAGCGCCCGCCGCGGACACCTCCCCGGACGCCCCTCGTGGCGACGAGCCAGAAGAGCCTCACCCTGGTGACCCCATACGGAAGGCCGCAGCAACCATCGCCGACACTGTCGCGCAGGCGATCTCGGGTGAATCCGCGTCCCGCTCCACCGCGAGCCGGCGAAAGGCGGCGCCGAGCGTTCCCGACGCCGAGGTCGAACAGCTTGTCTTGGAGGAGGACCCGGAGCCGCCGCGGCCTCGCGTCCGTGCCGAACCCGCCGGCATCGTCGCCCGCCCGCCCGTCGAGGTCGAGGAGGAGCTGGAATCGGACCTCCTGGACGAGGAGCAGATCGATGAGGACGACGAAATCACCGTTCTCGCGCACGAGATCGCCCGCCGCGGGATGTCCAACCTCTCCGTCGAGCAGCTCACGCAGATCTTCCGGCTCGCCGACGAATCCTGGCTGACGCCGGGTATCGCGAACGAGGTAGGCGTCTCCCGCGCCGCCGTAGACCGAGCGGTCGAGGCGGGCATCAAGGTCCGTCGCCCCTTCGCCATCAGCGGCTGACGACCAGCCCGCTCTCATACACGGACAACGAAAAAGGCTGCCCTCCATGGTAACTCGGGAGGGCAGCCTTTCGTGCTATCTACCGCCGTTCACCACTGCTGGTCCACTGACCACCGGGCGCGGCCAGCGTGCGATCGTCTCGCATGTCGAACGTCTCGCCCCGATCCGCCGAGCCGGACTGTTCGTCCCCATGCCCCGGCCACCACGCGCGGTGCCCGAGCAGGGCGGTCAGCGCGGGGGTGAAGAACATCGCCATCACGAAGGCGGCGATCCCGATGCCGACCGAGATGGCGAATCCCATCTGCGAGAGCACATTGTTGCCTGCCAGCATCATCGACGCGAAGGTGCCCGCGAGGATCAAGCCCGCCGCCGCGACCGTCGGACCGGTGTGCCGAAGGGCAAGCGCCGCAGCCTGTCTCGGCTCGTGCCCCGCGCGGGCCTCCTCCCGCAGGCGGGCGACCATCAGGATGTTGTAGTCCGTGCCGAGCGCCACCACGAACAGGTACATGATCACCGGCAGCGTGAAGATCAGCCCGGTCTCTCCCTGCATGTGCTGGAACACCAGCACCGCCGCGCCGAGCGTCGCCGCGAATCCGAGGAACACCGAGGCCATCAGGTACCACGGCGCGACCAAGCTGCGCAGCAGCAACCCGAGCACGATCATGATCAAGACGGCGGCCACCGGGAACACGATCGCGTAGTCGTGATTCATCGCGTCCTGGAAGTCGACGAAGACCGCCGTCATGCCGCCGACGGCCGCGGTCGTTCCGGCCGGAGCCGCCGCGTGCGCGGCATCGCGTAGCGCACCGCGAACCGTCTCGAGCGCGGCGTCCGATTCGGGGGCCGCGGCGAGCGTCACCTGGAAGTTGGCGGTCGCCTTGTCCGCGGACAGCAGCGGCTCGGCCACCTGGCCGACCCCCGGCACCGCGGTCAGCGCCGCGCGGTACGTCGTCAGCTGATCGCCGGCCAGCGCACCGCCCGTCGAGTGCAGCAGCACGTCCGAGGGTTGAGTGGCGCCCGCGGGCATGCCCTTGAGCAATTCCTTGTTGTAGACCACCGATTCGGACGCGTCCGAGGTCGAGCCGGAACTCAGATCGAAGGTCGGGTTGAACCCGACGGCCACGATGCCGAGCACGACGAGCACGCCGCCGGAGACCAGGGCGAACACCGCGGGACGACGGCCGAGCGCCGTGCCGAGCGCGGCGAACCGCGCCCCCTTCGGCTCCGTCCGCCAGGCCTTGGACGGCCAGAAAACCTTGGTGCCCAACAGCGAGACGACGGCGGGCACCAGCGTCAGCCCCGCGAACAATGCCACCGCGACCGCGATCGCCAGCGCGGGGCCGAGCGCCCGGAACATGCCGAGCGTGGACAGGGTCAGTGCCATGAAGGCGATGATCACCGCGGCCGCCGCGGAGGTGATGGCCTCGCCGACCCTGGTCACGGCGCTGACCATGGCCGTCTTCGGGTCCTCCCCGCCCGCAGCCGTTCCCGGTAGCGGAACATCAGGAACAGGATGTAGTCGGTGCCGACGCCGAACAGCACCACCAGCAGAATGGCGTTCACCGAACTGTCGATCTTGAGGTCGAAAGCCTTGGCCACCATGGCGATCAGCCCGGAGACGAGGCTGGAGACCGCGCCGATGGTGACGATCGGCAGCAGCGCGATCACCGGACTGCGGAAGATGATCAGCAGCAGCACGAGGATCAGGATGATCGTCGCGGCGCCGATGATGGCCATGCCCTTGTTGCTCGACTCCACCTGGTCCAGCATCTGCGCGGCCTGACCGGTGATGCCCGCCTTGAGGTCGGTGTCCTTCACCTGCGCCTGCAACGCGTCGCGCAGCGCCTTCACCGCGTCACTCTGCGTGGTGTCGCTCGCGCTGGTGATCTTCGTCAGCTGCACCGCGATGACCTGGATCAGCCGATTCTCCGACGGTGGGATCGCCTGTAGACCGATGACGTCCTTGATGTGCGCGTCGGTGAGTTTCGCGCCGATCGACGCGACCGAAGCCGTGTCCCCCTCGCTCAACTGCGCGCCGTCCGACCGCGCGAAGACGATCAGGGCGGAGGGCGCCGCGCTCTGCGGAAAAGCCTTCTGCTGCATGTCGAGAGCCTGAATCGACTCGTAATGCGAAGGCAGGAAGTCGGATTGGTCGGTGGTCGAGGTGAGTTTCGGCGCCGCCGCCACCACACCGACGATGATGAGCAGCCACAGGCCGATCACCTTCCACGGGTGGTGGACGACCAGCCGGCCGAGCCGAGCGAACATGGGGGACAATTCCTTTCGGTATCCGAGCCGCGGCTCAGATGTCGAGGGTCTCGACGGACGGATGTTCGGTGGGATCGGTGAGCGTGCGGAAAACTCTGGCGGGCAAGCGATCTCGGAGTTCCTCGAACGAATTCGCCACGTCCAGGGTGGAGTCGCTCCAGCGCCGATCGTCGAGTTCGAGGCTTTGGCGCCAGTCCTTGCGGAAGTCCTTGACCCAATCGGACATCACGGCGAAGTCGGTCCAGTCCGTCGCCTGCCTGTGCACCGCGTACTTTCCCTTGCGCCCCAGGTAAACCCGGATCAGTTCGATTCCCGCGGAGGTGAAGTGGGTCGACTCGCCCAGGAGCCGGCCGACGAACCGCTGTGCCCGCCCGCCTCCTGGCCCCACCTTCACCACGACTTCGCGGAATTCCTCCCCCTTGTCGAGACCGACAACCTCGTCGCCTGTACCGGCGTGCCGCGTATCCATGATGGCTCCATTCATATTCAGTTGCGCATGCGCGCATAGGCCGAGTGGGCGACGAACCCCTCGTCAGCCGTCGACCCCCGCAGAGCTGTGTTCATCCCTTACCCCGATGCGCATCAGGCGCTCATTCCGAGCCAACTATATGTAGATGTATACGTATAGCGCAAGACCTGGCGAGAAGTTGGTCTCCAGCTAGCAGTGTTTTGCCATTCGGCAGGTCGCCCGAGGCGTGCGCTCGGTCAGCCGCGGCGTGCGGCGGTCAGCCGAAGCGTGCGCTCAATCAGCAGAGACGGACGGTCGTCAGCCAAGGCGTGCAGTGGTCAGCCGCGAAGCCGGGTGTTGAGCCGGGCGGCCTGCCGGGTGAGGTGATCGCGTTCCGGGAGGCTGTGCGCCGAGTTCGCGGCCTCGGCATAGAGGCGAGCGGCGGTCACCGGGTCACCGTCGCGCTCGTGCAGGTAGGCGGCGACCGCGGCGTAGCGCGGCAGCGCGGGGTCGAGCCGCGCCAGCGCCGCCAAACCCGCGCGCGGGCCGTCCGCCTCGCCGACCGCCACGGCCCGGTTGAGCCGGGCCACCGGGCTGTCGGTGAGACGCACCAGTTCGTCGTACCACTCCACGATCTGCACCCAGTCGGTCTCCTCGGCCGTGCGGGCATCGGCGTGCAGCGCGGCGATGGCGGCCTGGGCCTGGAACTCGCCGAGCCGATCGCGGGCGAGGGCCGCCTGCAGGATGTCGACACCCTCGGCGATCAGCCGGGTGTTCCATCGGCCGCGATCCTGCTCGGCGAGCGGCACGAGGCTGCCGTCGGGGCCGGTCCTGGCCGCGCGGCGCGCGTGGTGCAGCAGCATCAGCGCGAGCAGCCCCGCGACCTCCTCGTGCTTGGTCATCCGCGCCAGCTGGCGGGTGAGCCGGATCGCCTCCGCCGCCAAATCGACGTCGCCCGAGTAACCCTCGTTGAAAACCAGGTACAGCACGCGCAGCACGGTGGCGACGTCGCCGGGCTGATCGAACCGGACGTCGGCGACCGTCCGCTTGGCCCGGCTGATCCGCTGGGCCATGGTCGCCTCCGGCACCAGGTAGGCCTGGGCGATCTGCCGCGTGGTCAGACCGCCCACCGCGCGCAACGTGAGCGCGACGGCCGAACCCGGTGTCAGGGACGGGTGAGCGCAGAGGAAATACAGTCGCAGTGTGTCGTCCTCGACCTCGCTCGGGCCCGGCGGCGGCTCGATCTCGACGCGAATCTCGCGGTCCCGCCGCGAGTTGTCGGCGCGAACGGCGTCGAGGAACTTACGCCAGGCCACCGCGACCAGCCAGCCCTTCGGGTCACGCGGCGGATCGACGGGCCATACCCGCACGGCCTCGAGCAGCGCGTCCTGCACGGCGTCCTCGGCCGCCGCGAAGTCGGCGCCGCGGCGGACGAGGATGCCGATCACGGTCGGGGCGAGGGTCCGCACCAGCGACTCGTCCACGCCTCGCTCACTCCGTGATGGTCGGCGGCGCGGACAAGAGCGGGCGCACCTCGAGCCACTCGTGAATCGGCTTGCCGCCCGCGCCCGGCGCCGCGGATAGTTCGGCGGCCAGTTCGAGCGCCCGCTCGTAGGTCTCGACGTCGATGATCATCCACCCGGCGATGAGGTCCTTCGTCTCCGCGAACGGTCCGTCGGTGACCGGGGGCCGGCCCTCGCCGTCGTAGCGGACGAACGTGCCCTCCGGCGCGATCGCCTGATGCCCGACGAACTCGCCGGTCTCCTCGAGCCGGGCGGCGAAATCCTCCATGTACTGGATGTGCGCCGTGAACTCCTCCGGCGTCCACTGATCCATCGGCACGTCGTTGACCGACGCGGGTGCGCCGCGGTAGTGCTTCAGAAACAGGTACTTGGTCATTGTGTACTCCTCGTGCGGTTCGGCCCATTGTGGCCGTACTCGGTTCAGGGACGGAGCCGAGCGCGAGTTCTCGACATCCTTCGGGGAAGTTCTTTCGGCGAGTTTCGACGAGCCGTCAGGGGCGCTGGTCCCGCTGCTGGATCAGCTCCTCGACCGCGCTGGGCAGGGTCGTCTCGAAGTCGATCAGCTTCACCCAGGTCGGGGTGACGACGATCCGGACCATGCTGGAGTAGAGCGAGCGCACCTCCGCCTCCCAGTGCACCCGCTGCTCGGGCGTCATCTTGTAGGTGCCGCTGCTCTGCAGGTACTCGTCCGGGATGCCGTCGACCACGTCCAGCTCGGCGCGGCCGCGGACGAGCAGGATCTGGGGCGGGAACGCCTCGGTGTCGATGGTCAGGGCGACGGCCGGATTATGGCGCAGGGCAGGCAGTTTGGGGGCGTTCGTCGTCGTGCACAGGACGATCTGCGAGCCGTTCCAGGTGAATCCGATCGGGACGTTGCGGGGTGTGCCGTCCTTGGCGACGTAGGCCAGTCGGGTCAGCTCGCGGGCCAGCAGTTCCTGGCTGAGCGGGCGGTTCAGGATCTCGGCGATCTCGGTGGCGTGCATGGTCGTACCTCCGTTGTCATGGTCTGGTCGCGTGGGCTTACAGACCTGGGACGGAGCCGACCGCGCATTCTCGACATGAGGAAGCGCGCAAATTTTCACCGAGGGACTCGGCAGTGGTTCGTACGCGGTTCAGGCGCCGATGTGGCCGCTGGCCGCCGGTTCCTGCTCGAGCGCGGGACGGCGACGCCCACGCAGAGCGAGCAGCAGGGGCAGACCGAGGCCGACACCCACGCCGAGGGCGGCCGCGGCGCCGAAACCCGCCGGGAAGCCGCCCGCGTCGATGGCGACACCCGCCAGGGAGCTGCCGATTCCGTTGCCGAGGGTCAGGGCGGCGCTGTGCCAGCCGATGGCCTCGCCCCGGCCGCCCTCGGGGACTATTCGGCTCATCTGATCGATGGAGGCGGTAATCGTTGGGGCGCAGCACAATCCGGCGACCAAGCCGGTGATGGCGAGGGAGATCGGGCCGATGGCGAAGGCCATCGGGAGGGTGACCGCACCCAAGCCCGCGAGCAGGAGGTAGGTCGAGATCGGCCGGTGCAGCGCGCCGTAGAAGAGGCCGCCGACCACCGAGCCGAAACCCCAGACCGCCAGGACCACACCGAGCCACTGCTGCGCCCCGAACTCGCGGATCGCCGAGACGAAGGTCAGCTCGGAGGCGGCGAGCACGGCGATGGCCGCGCTCGCCCCGACGCACAGGGCGACGAACTCCATCCGGAACCAGCTGCGGCGCGGGACCGCAACGGAGCTCGCCTGGTCGGCGTCCTCGGCGGAGCGCAGCGGCGGATTGCGCACCCACAGCAGGATGCCCGCGAGCACCAGCGTCATCTGGACGAAGAACAGCACCATCGTCGTCGACCAGATACCCGCGGCGGCGACGCCGACGATCGGCCCGACCATGAAGGCGCACTCGACCGACACGGCCTCCAGGGCCAGCGCGGGCTGCCGGTTCTGCTCGGTGGTCGCGGCGATGACCGCCTGCCGCACCACGGTGAAGATGGGGACGTCGAAGAGGCCGGCGACGGCGGCCAGGACGAGCAGCGGGACGTAGTCGACGAACGGCGCGATCGACCAGCACACCGCGCCGATCAGGATGGACGGAGCGATGGTGCGGCGCAGCCCGAACCGATCGAGCAGCCGCCCGCGCCACGGCCCGCTCAGCGCGATGCACACCGTGACGATCGTGCTCAGCGCACCGGCCTGCACGTACGACCCGTGCAGCGTCTGCACGACGTGCAGTGCGAGCAGCACGGCCCCCGCGAATAACGGGATACGCACCAGGGCCCCGAGCAGCAATACATTTCGCACCGCCGCACTCGACAACACCACCCGATAGGACCGCACCAACCGAGCTTGTCACGCCTCACCGACAAGCCGCCAGCGATTTATCCCATGAATTTTCAGCACGTCCAGGAAACTCGACGACCGCCCAACGGGTAAGGGCTGGTACGCCTTTCGCCCCCAGGCGGGCGACGGGTCAGGCGGCGAGGCCCGCGCGGTCGAGGAGGTAGTCGATCATGGGCTCGTAGTACTCGGGGAAGACACCGTCGTCCAGCGGCACGGTGACGGCGATCTTGCCTTCGGCGTGGCCCGCGAAGAGGGCGGGGTCGTTGCAGTCGGCGAACCCGACTGTGTCGATGCCGGCCTCGCCCGAGGCGCCGGCCCAGCCGTGGTCGGCGATGACGAGGTCGGGCCAGGATCGCGGTTCGGGGGCGTCGTGGAGTTCCTGGAGCATGGCCTGCATCGGGTTCGGGTCGTGGGTGTGCTGCAACCGGCCGCCGGTGCTGAGCGCGGCGACGCCCGAGGTGTAGACGATCTCGCGCACTCGCGATCCGTTGGCCGTGATCACCTGATACGACCAGCCTGCGGCGGGGGTCAGCACGGTGCAGCCCGCGTTGTGCAGCGCGTCCTCGACGGCGCGATAGACGCCCATGAGCGTGGCGGGGTGACCGGTCGCCAGCAGCACAGTCTCTTGTTCGCGCGCGGCGCGCCCGATTCTCGCGCCCATGTCGTCCAGCGCGTCGATGGTCAGGTCGACGCCGATGGTGTCGGCGCCCTGCCGGTGTCGCGGATCGGGATCGACGCCGCACAGCCGGGCCATCATGTCCAGCGTCTCCTCGAAGGTCCAATCCTTCAGCGCCAAGCCGAACTGGTAGCCGGGATCTTTCGCGACCATCCTGCGGTAGTGCGCCAGGTTTCCCTCGCGCGGCGTCGCGACGTCTCCCGCTATCCGCGTCTGCAACAGATGCTTCCGTAGCAGCGCCCGATCATATGGCTGCACCAACAATCCCACCTCCGCATCGGCCGACGCCGCCATCGAGGCCGGGTGCATCGACGCAGTGTCCGTTTCGCCGTCAACTCGACACTACAAGGACGAGCCTGCGCGTGACGGCATCCCGCTCGCGCACTCACCACCACATGCGCTCAGCACCAGCGAAACATTCGCTCTAGCCGCCGGATTCAGACGGTTGCCCGATCCCCCAACTCCAGGAACGGGTTTCGGATCTCGAGGCCGCAGAAGTCACGTCCGTGCTGAAGGTCTTCCGTCAGTAGGTATTTCGCGCCGGAGCGAGACGCGGCCTCGATGATCAGCGCGTCGTACCAGGACACGGTGTGTTGCTCGGCGAGGAAGGACGCGTTCAGGACCATCAGCGGATCCGTATCGCGGATGCACCATTCGCTGTAGAGCGCGATGATTCGACGGAGTTCGGCCGGACTCAACTTCGTCTTGAATTTGCGCGTGGCGACCGAATAGAACTCCTGAAGGACCTGCGTGCTCAGCAAGCCGACTTCGCGGTCCCAGAGATCCGCGAGGACTTCTCGGGCGATCTCGTTGCGTGGGTCGTCGCTTCCGGAGTCGTAGGCGTAAAAGAGGATGTTGGTATCTACGAAGGTTCTTTCGGAGTTCATTGGTAACGTCCTCCAGCACGATCGTAGAGATCTTCGCGCTTCCAGGTGACGGGACCGCTGCCGCCTGTACGCCCCGCCGCCTTCGCCATCAACTCCAACGCCTGAACTTTGGCGGCCTCGTAGCGAGCGGCATCAGCGAGGAGCTCGCGCAACTGTTGGGCCAGAAGCGCGCTGACCGAGGTGCCCCGCCTTGCCGCGACCACTTTGGCCTCCGTGATCAACTCCTCATCGAGCTGTAACGTCACATTTCGTTTGGACATGTCCACAGACTATCACGTGGCCCACGCTAATTACTGTGGAATAGAAGTTTGCAGCGCAAAAACGAAGGCCCGCTTCCCAAGTGGGAAGCGGGCCTTCGACCATGAACCGAAAAGGCTTACTTGGCCTTCTCCAGCACCTCGACCAGACGCCAGCGCTTGGTGGCCGACAGCGGTCGGGTCTCCATCAGCTGGACGCGGTCGCCGATGCCGGCGATCTCGTTCTCGTCATGCGCCTTCACCTTGGAGGTGGTGCGAATGATCTTGCCGTAGAGCGAGTGCCGGTTACGGTCTTCCAGCTCGACGACGATCGTCTTGTTCATCTTGTCCGAGACAACGTAGCCGGTACGAACCTTGCGGCTGTTGCGCTCTTCGACTTTCTGTTCGCTCATGCCGCATCTCCCTTGTCAGCGGGTCCGGAGGCCAGACCGAGCTCGCGCTCGCGCATGACCGTGTAGATGCGCGCGATCTCGTGACGGACCACGCGCAGCCGACGGTTGTTGTCCAGCTGACCCGTCGCCATCTGGAAGCGCAGGTTGAACAGCTCTTCCTTGGAGTCGCGCAGCTTCTGCACCAACTCTTCTTCGGTGAGCTCGCGGAGCTCTGCGGCCGGCGTTTCGGTAGCCATCAGAACTGCTCCTCCCTGGTCACGATCCTGCACTTCATCGGGAGCTTGTGCATCGCGCGGCGCAGGGCCTCGCGAGCGATCTCCTCATTGGGGTAACTCATCTCGAACATCACGCGGCCGGGCTTGACGTTCGCGATCCACCACTCCGGCGAACCCTTACCGGAACCCATGCGGGTCTCGGCCGGCTTCTTGGTGAGCGGGCGATCCGGGTAGATGTTGATCCAGATCTTGCCGCCACGCTTGATGTGGCGGGTCATCGCGATACGCGCCGACTCGATCTGCCGGTTGGTCACGTAAGCGGGCTCCAGCGCCTGGATGCCGAACTCGCCGAACGCCACCGAGGTGCCGCCCTTGGCCATGCCGGAGCGACCCGGGTGATGCTGCTTGCGGTGCTTGACCTTACGAGGCATCAGCATTGCGTCAGCCCTCCTGTGTCTCTGCCGGAGCGTCCACCACCGCGGTGGCGGCGCGACCGGCCTCGGTGCTGGTCGCCGTGGTACCGGCCGAGCCGGACCGACGCGGGCGAGACGGACGCTCGCGGCGCGGACGATCGCGATCGCCGGCCGGCGCGCTGGCGGCGGCGAGCTCACGCTTGCCACCGACGATGTCGCCCTTGTAGATCCAGACCTTCACGCCGATGCGACCGAAGGTGGTCTTGGCCTCGTAGAGGCCGTAGTCGATGTCGGCACGCAGCGTGTGCAGCGGGACGCGACCCTCGCGGTAGAACTCCGAGCGCGACATTTCGGCGCCGCCGAGGCGGCCCGAGCACTGCACGCGGATGCCCTTGACGTTCGGCGAACGCATGGCCGACTGGATGGCCTTGCGCATCGCACGACGGAACGCGACGCGGTTGGACAGCTGCTCGGCCACGGCCTGCGCGACGAGCTGCGCGTCCGACTCGGGGTTCTTGACCTCGAGGATGTTCAGCTGCACCTGCTTCTTGGTGAGCTTCTCCAGCTCGGCCCGGATGCGATCGGCCTCGGCGCCGCGGCGGCCGATGACGATGCCCGGACGAGCGGTGTGGATATCAACACGAACGCGATCCCGCGTCCGCTCGATCTCCACCTTGGAGATGCCCGCCCGCTCCATGCCGGTGGCGAGGAGCTTGCGAATGGCGACGTCTTCCTTCACGTAGTCCGCGTACTGCTTGTCCGCGTACCAACGCGACTTCCAGTCGGTGGTGATACCGAGGCGGAAGCCATGGGGGTTGATTTTCTGACCCATTTACTTTGCCCCTCCCTTCCGGCGGTTGCGAGTTGCTCCACCGGCGGTGGGGATGCTCTCGACCTCGATGGTGATGTGGCTGGTGCGCTTGCGAATTCGGAACGCACGGCCCTGGGCGCGCGGCTGGAACCGCTTCATGGTCGCACCCTCGTCGACGTAGGCCGTCGAGATGACCAGGGTGGACGGGTTCAGGCCGAGGTTGTTCTCGGCGTTCGCCGCGGCGCTGGCCACGACCTTGGCGACCGGCTCGCTCGCGGCCTGCGGCGCGAACTTCAGGATCGCCAGGGCGTCCTCGACTCGCTTGCCGCGGACCAGGTCCACGACGCGACGCGCCTTCATCGGGGTCACGCGAACATGCTTCGCAGTCGCGCGTGCAGTCGGATTCTGAGTGTCAGTCGTCATCGCCGCTTGCTCTTCCGGTCGTCCTTGACGTGGCTCTTGAACGTCCTGGTCGGCGCGAACTCACCGAGCTTGTGCCCGACCATGTTGTCCGAGACGAACACCGGCACGTGCTTGCGACCGTCGTGGACGGCGAAGGTGTGGCCGATGAAATCGGGGATGATGGTCGAACGACGCGACCAGGTCTTGATGACCTGCTTCGTGCCCTTCTCGTTCTGCACGTCCACCTTCGCGAGGAGGTGGTCGTCGACGAACGGGCCTTTCTTGAGGCTGCGTGGCATTTCTTACCTCCTCCTTCAGCGCTTGTTCTTGCCGGACTTGCGGCGGCGGACGATGAGCTTGTCGCTCGGGCGGTTGGGCTTGCGGGTGCGGCCTTCCGGCTGACCCCACGGCGAGACCGGGTGGCGACCACCGGAGGTCTTGCCCTCACCACCACCGTGCGGGTGGTCGACGGGGTTCATCACGACACCGCGGACGGTGGGGCGACGGCCCTTCCAGCGCATGCGGCCGGCCTTGCCCCAGTTGATGTTCGACTGCTCGGCGTTGCCGACCTCGCCGACGGTGGCGCGGCAGCGCACGTCGACGCGGCGGATCTCGCCGGAGGGCATACGCAGCGTGGCGTAGGTGCCTTCCTTACCGAGCAGCTGGATGCTGGACCCGGCCGAACGGGCCATCTTCGCGCCGCCGCCGGGACGCAGCTCCACCGCGTGGATGGTGGTACCGGTGGGGATGTTGCGCAGCGGCAGGTTGTTGCCCGGCTTGATGTCGGCCGTGGGGCCGGACTCGATCGGGGTGCCCTGCACCACGCCCTTGGGCGCGATGATGTAGCGCTTCTCGCCGTCCACGAAGTGCAGCAGCGCGATGTTCGCGGTGCGGTTCGGGTCGTACTCGATGTGCGCGACCTTGGCGGGGATGCCGTCCTTGTCCAGGCGACGGAAGTCGATCAGACGGTAGGCCCGCTTGTGGCCGCCGCCGCGGTGACGGGTGGTGATGCGGCCGTGCGCGTTACGACCACCCTTGCTGTGCAGCGGGCGGATCAGCGACTTCTCGGGGGTCGACCGAGTGATCTCAGCGAAGTCCGAAACGGACGACCCGCGGCGACCCGGGGTTGTCGGCTTGTACTTACGAATTGCCATGAGTTCTTCTCTTCTTTCTGGGGTCCCAGGCGCTTACGCGACCGGGCCTCCGAAGATCTCGATGGGCTTGCTGTCGGCCGAGATGGTCACGAGCGCGCGCTTGGTGTTCTTGCGCTTGCCGTAACCGAAGCGGGTCCGCTTGCGCTTGCCCTGACGGTTGGCGGTGTTGACGCTGGTAACCGTGACACCGAAGACCTTCTCGACGGCGATCTTGATCTGCGTCTTGTTGGAGTCCGGGTGCACGATGAAGGTGTAGGTGCCTTCCTCGATGAGTCCGTAGGACTTCTCCGAGATGACCGGCGCCAGCAGGATGTCGCGGGGGTCGGCGATGGTGGTCACTTGCTCTCCTCCTGTGCCGCCTCGGCGGGGCCGTGCACGAAGGCGTTGAGGGCCTCCACGCTGAACACGACCTCGTCGCTTTCCAGCACGTCATAGGTGTTGAGCTGGTCCGGCGCGATCGGGTGCACGAACTCGAGGTTCTGCACGCTCTTCCAGGCCGCGATGTCCTCACGTCCGAGGACGAGCAGGAACTTCTTGCGGTCCGACAGCTCCGCGAGGAAGCTCTTGGCCGTCTTGGTCGACGGGGTCTGCCCGGCGACCAGTTCGGTGATCACGTGGATGCGCTCGTTACGCGCCCGGTCCGAGAGGGCTCCGCGCAGCGCGGCGCGGACCATCTTCTTCGGGGTGCGCTGGCTGTAGTCGCGCGGCTGCGGGCCGTGCACGGTGCCACCGCCGGTGAACTGCGGCGCGCGGGTCGAGCCCTGACGGGCGCGGCCGGTGCCCTTCTGCCGGTACGGCTTCTTGCCACCGCCGCGGACTTCACCGCGGGTCTTGGTGGAGTGCGTGCCCTGGCGGGCCGCGGCCAGCTGCGCGATGACCACCTGGTGCATCAGCGAGATGTTCGCGGTCACGTCGAAGATCTCCGAGGGGAGCTCGACGGTGCCATTGGTCTTGCCGCCCTGCTCCTTGACCGGAAGGGTCAGGTTGGCCTTCTTCTCCAGGCTGGTCATGCGTGCGCACCACCCTTCACTGCGCTCTTGACGATCACGACGTTGCCGCGGCGACCCGGGATCGCGCCCTTGATCAGCAGCAGGCCGTTTTCGGCGTCGACCTTGTGCACCGACAGGTTCTGCGTGGTGACGCGGTCGTTACCCATGCGGCCCGACATGCGCATGCCCTTGAACACGCGGCCGGGGGTGGCGCAGCCACCGATGGAGCCGGGGCGACGGTGCACGGCCTGCGCACCGTGCGAGGCGCCCTGACCGGCGAAGCCGTGGCGCTTCATGGTGCCGGCGAAGCCCTTGCCCTTGCTGGTGCCCGTCACGTCGACGTAGGTGCCCTCTTCGAAGACGTCGGCGTTGATCTCCTGGCCGACCTCGAAGGTGGACGCGTCGGCGACGCGGATCTCGGCGACGTGGCGGCGCGGCGTGACACCGGCCTTGGCGAACTGGCCGGAGACCGGCTTGTTCACCTTGCGCGGGTCGATGGCGCCGAAGGCGACCTGGACGGCGCTGTAGCCGTCGCGCTCCACGGTGCGGATCTGGGTGATCACGTTCGGACCGGCCTTGATGACGGTCACGGGAACGACGCGGTTCTTCTCGTCGAACACCTGGGTCATCCCGAGCTTGGTGCCGAGGATGCCCGCCGCGGGCCTGTTCTTGTTGTCAGTCATATCTCCAGTCCCCGTCACTGAATGTTGACGTCGACGCTGGCCGGGAGGTCGATGCGCATGAGCGCGTCGACGGTCTTCGGCGTCGGGTCGAGGATGTCGATAAGCCGCTTGTGCGTACGCATCTCGAAGTGCTCGCGCGAGTCCTTGTACTTGTGCGGCGAACGGATGACGCAGTACACGTTCTTCTCGGTCGGCAACGGCACCGGCCCGACCACACGGGCCCCGGTGCGGGTCACCGTCTCGACGATCTTGCGCGCTGACGCGTCGATCGCCTCGTGGTCGTAGGCCTTGAGCCTGATGCGGATCTTCTGTCCCGCCACGCTAAGTGTCCTTTTCTCCGCTTATACCTTCGTGATCCGGAAGCTGGCTTCCGCACCACCCTCTATTTGCACAGCCCGAACACACGAAGACGTCTCACGTGAGACCACGACCGAGCACGCATGCTCGACCCTCGCCGCTGTTCATCTGTCATGGTTCTCCGGTCCACGCGGTCGGGCGTGTCGCCCATCCGCTCATTCCTCGGCCCCGATCGAACTTCATCTAGGCCTGGAACACGAGTCCCGGACGTACCCGCGCCGGACAAACCAGCGAGGTACACGATTGGCACTGCTCGCCCCGCCTAGCCATCCCGCTTCACTCGGAAACAGGCACGGCCCGGTGCAAGGCAACCCGAACAGTATGCCCGACGCGCTCGGCTACTTCAAATCCGCCCCCCGCGAGCGGCTCAGCGCAGGTCATCGCGGTGACACCGAGAACAACGACGGCGGCGGAGCAGCGGTTCCGGGGAACCGCGACAGCCGCCGCCGCTCGTCATTATCAGCCGAGATCCTCGGCCGATCCGATCAGCCGAGCACCTGGAGAATCACGTACCTCGAGCCCGCGAATACGGCGGGGTCGACGACGGCGAGCGAGATCGTCCCGCTCCGCGTGCTCGCGGCCTCGCCGGTGACCCCAGCGAAGTCCAGGTCTTCTTGGTAGCGGATGCCGTCGATTTCCACGCCGCCCTGATAGACCGACTTCTCGTCGACGTAGAAGAGGCCGTCGGTGGTCAGCGGGCCGTTGAGCATCCCGACGAGCGGGCTGCGCTGCAGCGCGACCGTCTCGTTGTGATCGAGGTCGACGCCGAGGTAGATGCCGTCCTCCGGCGCGATCACCGGCGTGAAGGCGGCGGCTTGGCCCGCACCGGCCGATGCCGCGATGGCGGCGCCACCGAGCGCGATGGCCGACGCCGCGACGGCAGTACGAATACCCATGCTTCAGAACTCCCAGTTCCCTTATCCGCCAATGGAAATGGGGACGGCCCCAGCCGCGCCTCAGCTCGGCGCAACCGAACAACATAGCAGAGAACCAGGTAATCGGGACACACCGCGCGACGCTAACTTACTCGGCAGTAAGATGAGCGCATGACGAAAGAGACTGCGACCCTCCGCAGCTGGAAGAAACTGCCGGACAACCGGCTCGGCCACACGCTGTTCTCCCTTGGCATGGTGGCGCGGGTGCCGTACTTCGGCACGGTGCTGCCGAGCGTCGTGCGCCTCGAGCCGGGCCTGTGCGAGGTGACCTCGCCGAAGTGGTTCGGCATCCACAACCATCTCGGCACCTACCACGCCATCGCGGCCTGCAACCTGGCCGAGGTGGCGATGGGCATGCTCAGCGAGGCGACCGTGCCGAGCACCCATCGCTGGATCCCCAAGGCGATGAACGTGCAGTACCTGGCCAAGGCCGAGACCAGCCTGCGGGCGGTCGCGAAGCTGGACGAGATCCCCGACTTCGCGACCGTCACCGAGGGCCGGGACCTCATCGTGCCGGTCTCGATCTACGACAAGCACGGCCTGGAGGTCGTGCACGCCGACATCACCACGTGGGTCACCCCGGCGTAGCCGCCGTTCAGCAGGGCAGGGGGCGGTTGTCGTTGGCCAATGCGCTGAGCACGGCCGCGGCGGCGCGCGTATCCCCCAGCAGCCCACTGTGATTGGCGATATCGGTCGGGCAGCCGTCCTGCAGCCAGATATTGCGATTGTCGCCGGTGGGCGCGGACAGCAGCGCGGTCTCCTGCGGGGTGATGATCTCGTCGGCGCGGGAGGCGAGCGCCGTGTACCGGACACCGGGCACGGTCTCGCCTCCCGCGTTCAGCCGGTTCAGCAACGGTGACCCAACCACCTGCTGCTGACCCGGAGTTCCGAAGACCTGGGCGGCGATCTGCGCGTTCTCCAGACCGAGCGAGGCGAGGTCCGGATAGTTCGTGCGCAGCCCGGCCCAGGTGGAGCCCCGATACGGGGTGCCGAGGGTGATCACCTGCGTCACGGCCTCCGGGCCGTGCGCGCGCAGGTATTGCCGGATCACGTTGCCGCCGGTGGAGTGGCCGACGAGCGCGACCTGGCGGGCGCCGGTCGCGGCGCGCACGGCCTGCACGACATCGCTCAGCTCGGTGGCCATGCGGTCGATGTCGCCGACGCCGTAGATGGTGCGGCCGAGCATCGCGGCACCGACCGGGCCGACACCCATGGATCCGGAGCCGGCCTGGCCGCTCACGACGTCACGCAGGCCCGGCGTCGGGCCGAGATTCGCGGCGAACACGCAGTGCCCCTCGGACC
>NZ_BAGH01000056.1 GCF_000308715.1 Nocardia tenerifensis NBRC 101015 | reverse complement strand
AGGTGCCGCATTCGTCGCGGCACCACAACGCCGCCCGAATGACCGCGTGCCTGCTGCTCGTCACCAAGCCGGTCACCGAGCTGACCCAGGCGGACCTCGACGCCGCCGCGGCCCACCTGCACGCGTTGCCGGACGAGCCGCGACTGCTGCAGTTGCAGGCCATCGTCCTGAGCGCCGCGCTCGCCTGGTTGCACCGAGGCGGACAACCGGATCCGCGCACCACGATCCTAGGCTTCCGCTATACCGAGACGGGTTTGCGCGGCGGCCTGGAGTCGGTGCTGCGCGCGGTGGCGCGGGCCACGTCGAACCGGCTGCACCGCTACGCGCTGATCGACCTCGCGAACAACATTCGCCCCCGCTCGCTCTGGTAGCGGCACCCGCCTCCGCCGCCCCGGTCCGGCACGGCATGATCAATGGCTGTGCGAGTTCTGCTGCAACGAGTGGCCTCGGCCCAGGTGCGCGTCGACGACGAGATCGTCGGCCGCATCGATCCCGTCGCGTCCGGGCTTCCGCACGGCCTGCTCGCGCTGGTCGGCGCGACCCACGGCGACACCGAGGCGACCGCGAAGGCGCTCGCCGACAAGGTGTGGCGGCTGCGGATCCTGGAGGGCGAACGCTCCGCCGCGGACCTGGCCGCCCCGATCCTCGCGGTCAGTCAGTTCACGCTCTACGCCGACACCACCAAGGGCCGGCGGCCGTCCTGGAACGCGGCGGCGCCCGGGCTCGTCGCGGAGCCGCTCTACGAGGCGTTCGTCCAGGCGCTGCGCGAACTCGGCGCCACCGTGGCGACCGGGCGATTCGGCGCCCATATGCACGTCGAACTGGTCAACGACGGACCGGTCACGCTGCTGCTCGAGGCGTGAGATCACCCGGTCGCGTGCGGGCCGAGAAACCTTGACCACCAACGCTTACGCCCCGGCCGCGCCGCCCGCCGGGGATCCTGGTGCGCCGAGCCCGTAACCATGACAGACTCGTGCGCAGAACTGCGGGTGGCGCGAGGCCGCCGGTTAGCGGAGGATCATGCTGGAAACGAGGGACGCGATGGATCTGGACGCGCTGGAGCGTCGGGTCGCCGCGGATCGGTATGCGGCGCTTGATCGTTCGATCGAGGCGGATCTGCGACTGGCCACCTCGCTCGTCGATCTGGCCAAGGGCTTCATCGCCACTAAGACCAACGGGTCGGTACGGGACCGGACCAGGGACGCGCTCGCGCCCGCCGAGGAGGCGGTCGCCATCCGGTTGCGGCTGCTGTCCACCGGACAGGTGCTCAACGCCCGCCTGGCCGGCGAGCTGAACGAGGCCCTCCGCTCGGTCGAGCTCGCGGCGCGGCACAGCGGTCGCCGAGAACTCGCCACCACCACCATCCGTCGCGCGTGCGACACCTACCGGCACGTCGCGCGCATCCATCCGGAGGTCGCGGGACTCTGCGCCGACGGACTCTCCAAGTGCGGCGTGTGGCTCGGCCGCCTCGATCAGGACGCGGCGGTCGCGGCGACCGAGGAGGCGGCGCGGATTCGCAGTGCGCTCGCCGCGGCGAATCCGGAACTCTCGGGCAAGTACCTGGCGAGCCTGAGCACGCTGCTGCGGACGCTGATGGTCGGGCGTTCGCGCAAGCAGGCGCTGTCGATGTATCGGGAGCGATACTCCGCGTTCACCTCGATGGGCATGTCGATCCGGTTGCGCGCGTGCGGGATTCAGGATCTCGATCTGACGCCGAAGTCGTACAAGGCGCTCGCCGAGCTCGGTTGCCGCACGCTCGAGCAGGCGGGACGGCTGACCCAACAGCAGATCCTGTTCAAGTCCTCGGGCGACCTGTCGACCGTCGAGGAGATCAACTGGAAGCTCGCCCTGGTCGGCCTGCGGCCGCTGCTGCCCGGCGCGGAGCCCGATCCGCCCTCGATGCCCGTGCAGATCGGCACCGGCTTCGGCGCGCTGAGCGTGTACTGCCCCGTGCCGGACGCGATCGCGCAGATCCGCGCGGCGATCATCGGCGCGTACGCCACCGACGATGCTTATCCGCTGGATCGGGTGAGTTACTTCGGTGGGCGCGAGGATCGGTGGAAGATCACCGACGCGGAGGTGAACACCGCCGAGAAGCTCGGCGACGACGTGGTGCTGATCGATCAGCCCTACGGCGGCTGGGTGACGGTGATGAGCCTGAACTGGGAGCTGACGCCGGTCGGCAAGCATCCGCTGGCGATGCGGCTGTCCCAGGACTGGCCGGTGGCCGCGATCACGGTCACCGAGCACGTCGCCTACGAGCTGTGCTGGTACGAGCACGGCGCGGCCACCCAGTACGCCGCGCTCGGCCGGCCGGCGGGGCAGGCGCCGCTGGATAAACCGTTGGCGCCGTTGGACTTCAAGATGCTGGCCGACCTGAATGCCGACCGCGCGAACGAGACGAAGCTGCGCGCGGCGTTCGGCAACACGCAGATGTTCGCGAACCTCACCTACCTCCCGTCGAGCGGGCTGCGGCAGATCAGCGCGACCACCCCGCTCGCCGAGCACGGTGATCGCGCGTTGTTCTTCCGTACGACGCCCTGACCCGTCACACCGCGGCGGTGGGCCGCATCGGCTGAATAGTCGAGTTGCGGGCCCAGATGAACCACACCAGCGGGCCGAGGGGCACGTCGCTCTTGCCTCAGGGTCGCGCCGGGAGATTGAGCATTAAAGTACCCGGTGATCGCGACCCTGCCATTCTCGGCGATCGCGGGAACTGGGGAATGACGGGCGATTCGCACGTCAGGCGGGCGGATTACGCGAAACGTTCAGGCGAACAACTCGAGAACTAATTGAACGGAACGTTTATACCCTGCCATGGAGTGCTCTACTGAGATCACGCCCGAACGGTGTCGTAGGTCACCCTCAGCGACCGCCGCACACCCGCTCGGGCGGCTTCACCAGACAACGATGCTAGTCGAGGCTCTTCTCATGGACCAACTGGCGTTGGCGGAAACTCCAGCCGCCCGATGCGCCTACTACCGCCATACCTGTGACCTTCCCGCCGGTTTCTTACCAGAAATCGGGCGGATCATCGTCCGGGCCGGATTCGTCGGTGCGATCACCATGCCCGCCGCGCTCGGCCAGCAGGTCCACGACGATTTGATATATCACCGAAATCCATTGGGCCCCGTCATCTCTCACGTACGGTCGAAGCGCTGGACCTTTCTGATCCGGCCCGACCTGCCCGACGATGTCCGGCTGTTCGCCGAGCTGTTCCGGCTCAACGTCTCGATCGTGCCGGTCGGCGGCGAGATCGCGCTGCCCTCCCCCGCCGACTCGCAAGCCGGGTACCGGGAGTGGATCGTGGCCCCGGAGAACGGGTTTCGGCCGTCCGGCGCGGCCATCGTGGACACCGTGCGCTCGTGCCGGAACATGGGGCCGCGATGACGACGGGACAGCTTCCCGCCAAACAGCAAGTGCTGCAGGCATGCCGGGGCGAGCACCCGCAGAACAACCCGTTGCTGCGGTGCGCGCACGAACTGACCACACTGCACGAGCGCAGGCTCGGCGCGGGCCGTGAGGCGACCGACGAAATCGACGCGCTGCGAGCGAGTTTGGTGCGTGACATCGATCGCTGGATCACCGTGCAGCTGCCGCCCGCGCACGGCGCGGCGCATGTGCACACCGAGACGGTCGGCGCCGTGATCGACCGGCTCGCCCAATTCACCGCCAACGCCTACGCCGCGCTGGCGAGCGCGTCCGAGTGGGACCTGTGGGACGCGTGGCAGCGCCTCGCCGAACTGGCCGTCGGCTACGACGATCTCGCCGCCGAGGTCTGCGCGGGCGTGCGCCGGTTGCCTGGCGCGTCGTAAATCTCACGCACTCGGCGCCTATCCGCTTAGGCCCTGTGTCGAAGTCCGGCCGGATGCATCCGGTGGCTGGATCGTCGCCTGGCAAGGCGGAGGAGGAGCCGATACCGGGTTTGTATCGGCGACGACGACAACGCGGCCAGGCGGCGATCCAGCCATCGGAGGCGCCGGATGGGACTTCGACACAGGGCCTATGGTGGGCGCATGGGGAATACGACTGATCGAGATGCGAGCAAGCGTGCCCTCCATGCCCGGCGGGCGGCCTCCTTCGGCGCCAAGGCCACCGACTACGCCGAACACCGGCCGGACTATCCCCTGGCGGCCGTCCGGTGGGCCCTCGAGGCCGTTCCGACCGTGCCCGCACCGGTCGTGCTCGACCTCGGCGCAGGCACCGGCAAGCTCACCGAGGGGCTGCTCGCCGCGGGCGCCACGGTGATCGCGGTCGAGCCGGACGACGGCATGCGCATCGAGCTGATGCGGCGGCTGCCCGGGGTGCGCGCGTATGAGGGGACGGCGGAGGAGATTCCGCTCGCCGACGGCTCGGTCGCCGCGATCGTGGCCGGGCAGGCGTTCCACTGGTTCGATCAGGAGCGCGCCTTCCCTGAGTTCGCGCGGGTGCTGCAGAAGGGCGGTACGTTCGCGGCGCTGTGGAACACCGACGACACCCGGGTGGACTGGGTCGCCGAATTGGGGCGCGTCGCTCGCACGGACGCCTCGGTTCCGCCGCTGGAGCTGGTCTCGCGGAAGTTGCCGGAGCATCCGCTGTTCGAGGACTTCGAGGCCGCCGAGTTCCCACACGCCCAGCGGCGCACCGCGGAGTCGCTGACCGCGACCATCGGGACGCATTCGCACACACTGGTCGTCTCGCCGCAGCAGCGGGCCGAGGTGCTGCGGCGCATCACCGAGTATCTGCGCGGCAGGCCGGAGACGGCCGAGGGCGAATTCGACCTTCCCCTGGTGACTTTGGTGCTCCGCACCACACTTCGTCGGCGCTGATCGATTCCGGAGCCCCTTGCGGCCGCCTCGTCGGTACGCGACCGACTACCTGCCGCAAGGGAATTCGCACACCACACGCAATTTTCGGTCACGTGACCAACTCCATGCGAGGGTGGGGCCCACTCGAACTGCGGGCCGCGCCAATCGAATTCGAGTAGTTGTCTACTCGGGTGCCACCCACCCACCCGGACCTACGCTGAAGGCATAGTTCGAAACCGTAGAAATCAGGCACCGAATGTCGGCCTGATTCGACACCGGGCAACGCCGCCCGGCCACAACGTCACGGTCGCGCGCACAGGGCGCAAGGAACGACGACACCGATCCAGCAAAGCCGCTGGGTATCGCCGATCAGGCGAGATCGTCCTGCGGGGCCGCCACCCCGCAGGCGTCGGTGCGTATCGACTCCTCGCCACGCGGCGCAACCGACCGACACCGTCGCGAACAACGTTGCGCCGCTCGATCTTCCGCACAGGAGGGGTCGGCAGGGATCGACGGCGCCCACTGTCGCCGCCCGGTACCCCTCCGCGCGATCGGAGTCGGTCTACAAGTTCAGATGGAGTCGCAGGGCGCGATCGATCTCGGCCAGCAGCGTGGCCGTCAGCCGGCCGAGCACACGGCCGACTCGTTCCACCGATACGGAGCGAACTTGTTCGGCCTGTGCCTTGGACGAAACCCGAAGACCCGGAACGTCTTCCAGGAGCACCTGGAAGGGGAAACCCTTTCGGTATTGCTGGTGATCAGGATGCTTGTGATGGCTCGCCGAGTCGCGCGGCGGTTGGCGCCGTCATTGCTCCCAATGACGGCTGGGCACGGCTGCTTACCTCATGGCCGTGAACCGGATCAAGTTTGCCAGCACCGGATTGCCGCGGCGCATCGTCCAGGCCATCGGCGGCGGCAAGCGCCCAGAGTTGTTCCTCGCCACCCTCCGACCATAGTTCCCAGGCTTGTTCGTACGCGTCCTCGATCGCGCGGTTTCGCAACGGCTCGACTGCCCCATGGACTGCGGCCGATCTCTCCGACAGGCCGTGTCGGCGGACCTCTGCGTCGAGCGTCGCCATGTCTTCGCCCGACCGGCTCGCACTCAGCTCCATACCCATGCTACGAGCTGGAATCGGTCGGATAACCGCGCCGGAAGAGGGTTACTCCGGGCGGAGGGTGAGGATGCGGGGGCCGTTCTCGGTCACGGCCACCGTGTGTTCCCAGTGGGCGGCGCGGGTGCCGTCGACGGTGACGACCGTCCAGTCGTCGTCGAGGACCTGGGTCTGGGTGGTGCCGAGGGTGAGCATGGGCTCGATCGCGAGAACCGATCCCACCACGAGTTTCGGGCCCTTGCCCGGATCGCCCTCGTTGGCCAGGAACGGGTCGAGGTGCATCTCGCGGCCGATGGCGTGGCCGCCGTAGCCGTCGACGATGCCGTAGGCGCGGCCGTGCTCCCGCTCCGCCGCGCGCGTGCCGAGCTCGATGGCGTGCGAGACGTCGGAGAGCCGATTACCGGGCACCATGGCCTCGATGCCGGCCTCCATGGACATCTTGGTCGCCTCGCTGAGCAACCGGTCGGCGTCGATGATGGTGCCGACGCCGAACGTCCACGCCGAATCACCGTGCCACCCATCGAGAATGGCGCCGCAGTCGATGGAGACCAGGTCGCCCTCGGTCAGAATCTCCTCCGCGGACGGAATCCCGTGCACCACACGGTCGTTCACCGATGCGCAGATCGAACCCGGGAACCCGTGGTAGCCCTTGAACGACGGCACCGCGCCCGCGTCCCGGATGAGCTGCTCGGCGACCTCGTCGAGCTCCAGGGTGGACACACCGGGCTTGGCGGCCGCGCGCACCGCGACGAGGGCGCGACCGACGATCGCGCCCGCCGCCGCCATGGCGTCGAGCTCACCCGTGGTGCGAAAGGGCACCACCTTCTTGCTTTTACGGCCGAAGACCATCAGTGGTCCGTCGCGAACGGCATCAGCGGCCCAGGGCCTGGAGCACGCGCGCGTGCACCTCGTCGATCGTGCCGACGGCGTCCACCTGAACGACCAGCCCGTCGTAGTGCTCGAGCAGCGGCGCGGTCTCGTCGCGGTAGACGACCATCCGGTTGTGGATGATCTCCGCGTTGTCGTCGCTGCGGCCGCTGGTGCGCCCGCGCTCGACCAGCCGCTCGATGACGATGCTCTCCGGCACGTCGAAGCTCAGCACCGCGTCGAGCTTCTTGTCCATCTCGGCGAGGATCTTCTCCAGCGCGTCGGCCTGGTCGACCGTGCGCGGGTAGCCGTCCAGCACGAAGCCGTTGGCGGCGTCGGTCTCGTTGACCCTGGCCTCGACCATGCGGTTGGTGACGTCGCTGGGCACCAGATCGCCCGCGTCCATGTACTTCTGCGCTTCGCGGCCGAGCAGGGTCTGCTGGCTGATGTTCGCGCGGAACAGATCCCCGGTGGAGATGTGCGGGACGCCCAGTTTCTCCGAAAGCAGGACGGCCTGGGTGCCCTTGCCGGCACCCGGCGGACCGAGCAGTACAACTCTCACTTGAGGAACCCTTCGTAATTTCGATTCATCAGCTGACTTTCGATCTGCTTCACCGTGTCCAGGCCGACGCTCACCATGATCAGCACCGCGGTGCCGCCGAACGGGAGGTTCTGGCCGTTACCGGAAGCGCCGATATCGAGGAAAAGATTCGGCAGGACAGCAACGAGACCGAGGTAGATCGAGCCGGGGAGGGTGATGCGGCTCAGCACATGATTGAGGTAGTCCGCGGTGGGCTTGCCGGGACGGTACCCCGGGATGAAGCCACCGAACTTCTTCATCTCGTCCGCGCGTTCCTCCGGGTTGAAGGTGATCGCGACGTAGAAGTAGGTGAAGAACACGATCAGACCGAAGTAGATCGCGATGTAGACCGGGTTGCCGGGATTCACCAGGTATTTGGCGATGATCTCCTGCCACCAGCTCGGGTCCGGATTGTTCCGCGAGGAGGTGAGCTGGGAGACCAGGTTGGGCAGGTACAGCAACGAGGACGCGAAGATCACCGGGATGACGCCGGCCTGGTTGACCTTCAACGGCAAGTAGGTCGAGGAGCCGCCGTACATCTTCCGGCCGACCACGCGTTTGGCGTACTGCACCGGAATTCGCCGCTGACCCTGCTCGACGAAGATGACGGCGGTGACGATCACCAGCGCGGCGAAACACACCAGGCCGAACACCAGGCCACCGCGGCTGTCCAGGATCTGCTTGCCCTCGGTCGGAATGCGCGCGGCGATACCGGCGAAGATCAGCAGCGACATGCCGTTGCCGACACCGCGTTCGGTGATCTGCTCGCCGAACCACATGACAAGGGCCGCACCGGCGGTCATCACCAGCACGATGATGATCATGCCGAAGATGCCGTTGTCGGCGATGATGTCCTTGTCACAGCCCTGCAGCAGCTGCTTGCGCGAGGCCAGCGCGACGAGACCGGTCGCCTGCAGGATCGCCAGCGCGATCGACAGGTAACGCGTGTACTGCGTCATCTTGGTCTGGCCGGACTGGCCTTCCTTACGCAGTTCCTCGAACCGCGGGATGACGACCGTCAGCAGCTGGATGATGATGCTCGCCGTGATGTACGGCATGATGCCGATCGCGAACACCGACAGCTGCAGGAGCGCGCCGCCGGAGAACAGGTTGATCAGCTGGTAGATACCGCCGGACTCACCGCCGGAGACCTGCTTGATGCAGTCCTGCACGGCCTGGTAATCGACGCCGGGGGACGGCAGCGCGGCACCTAGGCGGTACAGCGCGATCAACCCCAGCGTGAAGAGAATCTTCCGCCGTAAGTCCGGAGTCCGGAAGGCCGATACGAAGGCGGAAAGCACAGATCCTCCTGGCGAACGACATGGTGGTCAGGGCATGGATGTTTCAAGCAATACCCCAGATCCGGCGATCCGGCATGTGGGGACGCTGAAAACCATGACGAGGCTTGGCAGACAACAACTTGAACTCTAACAGTGGCACCGGACGAGCCTTCACTCGTCCGGTGCCACTACGTGCAGAGTACCGTCAGCCCAGCTCGGTGACGGAGCCACCGGCCGCGGTGATCTTCTCCTTGGCCGCGCCGGTCACCTTGTCGACGGTCACCTGGACCGCGACGCCGATCTCGCCGTCGCCCAGGACCTTCACCAGCTGGTTCTTGCGAACCGCGCCGGCCGCGACGAGCTCGGCCTTGCCGATCTCGCCACCCTCGGGGAACAGCTTGGCGATCACGCCGACGTTCACGACCTGGTATTCCGTACGGAACGGGTTCGTGAAGCCCTTGAGCTTGGGCAGCCGCATGTGCAGCGGCATCTGCCCACCCTCGAAGGCGGCCGGGACGTTCTTGCGCGCCTTGGTGCCCTTGGTACCACGGCCCGCCGTCTTACCCTTGGAACCCTCACCGCGGCCGACCCGGGTCTTCTCGGTCTTGGCACCGGGCGCGGGGCGCAGGTGATGCAACTTGATGGTCATGTCAGACCTCCTCAACTGTCACGAGGTGGCGCACGACATTGATGAGTCCCCGGTTCTGCGGGTTGTCCTCGCGAACCACGGTCTGCCGGATCTTGCGCAGACCGAGCGTGCGCATGCTGTCACGCTGGTTCTTCTTGGCGCCGATCGTGCTCTTGATCTGGGTTACCTTGAGATCCGCCATTACCTGGCACCTCCAGCGGCCTGAGCGCGCGCACGGAGCATGCCCGCGGGGGCCACGTCCTCGAGCGGCAGGCCACGGCGAGCCGAGACCTCTTCCGGACGCTGCAGCTGCTTGAGCGCCGCAACCGTCGCGTGCACGACGTTGATGGCGTTGTCGCTACCGAGCGACTTCGCCAGAATGTCATGGATACCAGCGCATTCCAGCACGGCACGCGCCGCGCCGCCGGCGATCACACCGGTACCCGGGCTGGCCGGGCGCAGCATGACGACACCGGCCGCCGCCTCACCCTGCACCGGGTGGACGATGGTGCTGCCGATCATCGGGACGCGGAAGAAGCTCTTGCGAGCCTCCTCGACACCCTTCTGGATGGCCGCGGGAACTTCCTTGGCCTTGCCGTAGCCGACGCCGACCAGACCGTTGCCGTCACCGACGATCACGAGGGCGGTGAAGCTGAAGCGACGACCACCCTTCACGACCTTGGAGACGCGGTTGATCGCGACTACGCGCTCGAGCTGGTTCTTCTCGGCCTGCTGGTCGCGGCGGTCGCCACCACCGCGGCGATCGCGGCCACCGCCGCGCCCGTCGCGGTTGTCGCCGCCGCCCGCGGCACCATTCTGCTGTCCGGCGGGTCCGTTGCCGCCGTCACGCCGTTGACGTCCCGGCATCAGACGTTCCTTCCGTTGGTCTTGATCATCAGAACTTCAACCCACCTTCGCGAGCAGCGTCGGCGAGGGCCGCGATGCGGCCGTGGTAGTCGTGGCCACCACGGTCGAACACGACGGCCTCGATACCGGCGGCCTTGGCACGCTCGGCCAGCAGCTCGCCGACCTTCTTGCTCTTGGCCGACTTGTCGCCGTCCAGCGCGCGCACGTCGGCCTCGATCGAGGACGCGGCGGCGATGGTCTTGCCGATCGAATCGTCGACCAGCTGGGCGTGCAGGTGCCGCGAGGAGCGGTTGACCACCAGGCGCGGACGCTCGGTGGTGCCGGCGACCTTCTTGCGCAGACGGAAGTGGCGGCGGGTCTTCGACAGACGACGCGTCGTGGACACGTCCTTGCCACGCGGCTTGCGCTTGGCGATCTGGTTTTCGGTTTGCGCCATGATCACTTACCCGTCTTTCCGACCTTGCGGCGAACGACCTCGCCGGCGTAGCGGATGCCCTTGCCCTTGTACGGGTCGGGCTTGCGCAGTCCGTGGATCACAGCGGAGATCTGACCGACCGCCTGCTTGTCGATTCCGGACACGGAGAACTTGGTGGGCGACTCCACCGCGAAGGTGATGCCCTCCGGGGCCTCGATCGGCACCGGGTGGCTGTAGCCCAGAGCGAACTCCAGGTTCGAGCCCTTGGCCTGCACGCGGTAACCGACGCCGAAGATTTCCATCTTCTTCTCGTAGCCCTTGGTCACGCCTTCGACCATGTTGGCGACGAGGGTACGGGTCAGGCCGTGCAGCGAGCGGTTCTGGCGCTCGTCGTTCGGGCGCACGACCTCGAGCTGGCCGTCCTCGCCCTTGTTGATGGTGATCGGCTCGGCGACGGTGTGCGTCAGGGTGCCCTTGGGACCCTTCACCGAGACGTGCTGGCCGTCGATGGTGATCTCGACGCCGGCCGGAATTGCGATGGGCTTCTTGCCGATACGCGACATTGTCCTACCTCCCCTTACCAGACGTAGGCGAGGACTTCCCCGCCTACACCCTGCTTGGCCGCCTGGCGATCGGTGAGCAGACCGGTCGACGTGGAGATGATCGCCACGCCGAGGCCGCCCAGGACCTTGGGCAGGTTGGTGGACTTCGCGTACACACGCAGACCCGGCTTCGAGACGCGGCGCAGGCCCTGCAGGCTGCGCTCACGGCTGGGGCCGTACTTGAGGTCGACGACGAGGGACTTGCCCACGGTCGCGTCCTCGGTCCGGTAATCGGCGATGTAACCCTCGCGCTTGAGGATCTCGGCGATGTTCGCCTTGAGCTTCGAGTGCGGAGCCTTCACCTGATCGTGGTACGCCGAGTTGGCGTTGCGCAGACGAGTCAAGAAGTCCGCGATCGGATCAGTCATGGTCATGGTTAGACCTCGACACCTTTCTCGCTACGGTTCCCATGCAACGCCGACACACCGGTGCCGACCGTGGGCCTACAGCAATTGGGCTGGTCCGGCCGACGCTTGCCGACCGGATGAGTTCTCTGAACGAGTTCTCGGCGCCCGGGCGGGTCACAGGTGTCCGCAGTCACTGCGCACAGACCTGCGGACACAGAGGTGCCCAGGCAACCGGTCTAGTGTAGACAACGCCCAGCTGACAGCCAAATCCGGGTGCGACCGGTGAACGCCCCTCAGCCCAGGCGCAGGATCGCTCGGCGGCGACACCCGGGCGACAGAAGGCCCGCCGATACCGATCCGCGTGGAGATCCGGCGTAGGACCGAGTAGATACCTTTTCAGGCATGACGCTCGAACCGTCGGCTGTCCTGCCGCACGAGATGACCGAGGCGGAGTACCGCAACCTGTCCGAGCACCTCTCGCGTGAGATCGAGGTTGTGCACGGACATGTGATCGTGCGCGACTCACCGGTACCGGAGCACAATCGGGTCGCGCGTCGGCTCGCCGGCGCCCTCGAGCAGTTGCCGAGTATCGAACCGTGTGTGCGCGTCGAAACCGATATCGACGTCGTCCTCTGGCGGGTACCGAAGTTCACGTTCCGCCGACCGGATGTGACGGTTTACCGCTGCTTGCCGGAGCGCGGCGCGAAGCCGGAAGCAGGCGATGCCCTGATCGTCGTCGAAGTCTCCTCACCGTCCACCGCGGCCGAGGATCTGCTCGACAAAAAGGTTCAGTACGCCCGTGCGGGCATCCCTGCTTACCTGGTCGTTTCTCTCGACACCAAGTACGACATCGAAGAGGTCCGCGAGTTCCGCCTCGACGCCCACGCCGCCGAGTACCGGTTACACCGCCTGCACCGCGAAGGATTCATCGAACTCGAACACGTTGTGCTCGGCGAAATCAGCTTCGCCGACCTGACAAGATAGCCGCCCTATGTGCCTATCGCCGAGCCATCGGCATGGCCAGGGCTCGATCGCGAAACTCTCGCTCCTCAGTGGTGCCGAGGATGATTTCTCCGCCTCCGCGCTCGAGGATCACGATGGACGGTGCGAGGACGCCTTCGAGAAGGCCCTTGAGCACCGGATGCCCGCTCGTGAAATAGGTTTCGTGCATTAGCCTTACGAAGCCCTCGAAGGTGTTGATATCCACATCCCACATATCCAAAGCCAGCGGGTTGAGTCCGGTCGTCACACCCAGGACCGACCCGACTTCCCGAGCCATCCGGACATACAGGTCACCAACCCGTAACGATGGGCTCCACACCGTCTCGCCGTTTACATCGAAAACGTAACTCATTTCACCTGCTCTGTGGGCGTTCGGCGGAAAGTATCGACAAAAGCCAGGTAAATGAGTGATTCATTCGCCGATAGGGGTCAGAAATCATCGCCAATCGTCGATGGCTCCATATATTATCATCCGTCTCAAATCTAAAATATTGTTTCGGCGAAGGAGCCACACAGTGATAGAGTCACTCATAGACAGCACCAGATTTCCTGGAACTCATCCAGAAGTCTGGATACTATCCGAACCATGTCATCGCCCCGTGCCACGATGTCCGTAAATTTTAATATAGAAACATCACTCGCACCGTCGGCGTGAAACAGAAATCCTCCTCGACCGAGTCTCCCCATGCGGGCGGTTTCGCCTCAACCACCTTGGTCCACGTACCGAGCCGAGTGACCATCCCGATCTCCGATACATCCTTGGCATCGATCGGACTATCCGAGAGATCATACTCGACGGCGACATCTACCAAACTCGAGCAACCTGCTCCACAGCCAGTGGTGTCGCGACTTCAAAATAGTAGACTAATGCCATTATACGAGCTCACCGATTCATACATAGTGGTTAGATCCCCGCAACGCTACCAATATTCCGAACATTGAATATACTTCACGAAACACTACTTTGCCCAACTGTCAGAGATGATGAACTCAGGATCAGTGCCACTACGAATGCGGACCCCACCCCAGTCACCGACTGCCGTGTACACACCATCCGAATCGGTCAAAGAATCGATGTTTCCCCAATCCTCAATACCGGCTGCGTCCTTGTACCTTTTGAATGAGAGCTTAAGCCATTCAATATCACGACTTTCACCGAATACTAGGGCGCCTTCCGCATAGCAGTACCACTCACCGGTCATAGGCGTACGATACAGAGCATGTTCGGGCATCAAGACAGCTTCGAGCACAAATCTGATCTCGGAAGCACTCTCCACAATATCGAGGACATAGCCGTCTTCTAAATAGATGCCATGCAAGCTTCGATATTCAGTATAGTTTCGAACCATTGTCGGGCTCCCGATCTACCGACGCAATCAATAAAAATACCCCGCATATTTGTATGATTCATCGCACAAGGAACACGTCGGTGATTTGAACCGGATACACCTCAATCGTAAGTTCCCCAGACAAATCGCCTCCTCTTGCGGAGATTCTGACGATCCCCTTCCTATCGACGGCGATGCGGTTCACCTGCTCACGAAAAATATCCATAAGAAGCGTTGAATCCTGCATCCATCGCACACGAACAGATCGAGCAATCACGTCATATGACAGCTCCACTTTGTTACAGTCGTCGGGGACAATATCGACTACGAAAGAGGCGATGGTTCCCGGGATAGCAACGCGTTCCGCGCCGAACGTTTCGAGAAACTCCGACTCCTCCGGCACTATGAACTCATGGTCGGACATTATGCTCCACCCTTCGGGATGACAGTAGTTAAGCGCAGACCCTCTGGCGTTGTTTGCCACGTCGTTTCGAACTTCAAGATACCATTCGGGCCAGCGAAGAGCGATTCTCTCACTTGAAAGTCACCGAATTCAGTGGAGAAAGTTCGAGAAATATTGTCATCGGACCTGATCACCTCGTCGAAGTGACGGCTCAGCAGATCTCTTCCAGCCGGATTGTCAAAGACGCCGACTCGATTGAGTTGCGATTGATTCTGAATCGACCTCGGCGTATTATGCGGATCGTCCGCCGCTTTGCCGAAGAGATAGTCAAATTTTTTGTCGTCGACAATGGCCTTCGGCTGCGCTTTAGGTACGACATCAACATTGCGGCCACGCTTTCCAGGCAGCCGGTCATATAGGTCTTTGACTGCCTGCTTGCCTTTCGCCAAGGCGGTCTTCGCATCGTCGGCGAGCCCTTTGAGCTGGAGGACTTTGCGGGCGCGCCAGGCGGTTACGGCTTCCTTGATGCGGACGGCCCAGCGGCGGGCGGATTCTACGGCTTTGGCGCCGGCGATGAGGCCGCCGACGCCGGTGAGGCAGGTGGCGATCACCGTGACGGTGGCGTCGATGGCGGCTTCTTGGATGATCGAGTCGATGAAGCCCTTGATCTCGTTGCGGAGCTCGACGATGGATTCTTTGTAGTCGAGGCAGGTTTTGCTGATCTGTTTGCAGGTGTCGAGCAGGGCCGCGATGGAGGTCTCGATCGTCTTCAAATCTTCGCGGACCTGCACCGCGTCGCTGGAGGTGACGTCGTCGAAAAGGCTTGCGGCGATGGTGATTTTGTCTTTGGCGTTGGTGTTCTGGTAGATCGTGCCGAGACGGTCCCAGGCATCAGCGGCCTTGGTCAACGTGTCGGTGTTGCCGTCGGGGAGGGGGCAATTGATCGCGTCGAGAACCTCGATGGACGCCTTCGCCAAACCCTGGGGAGTTCCACCGGCCGCCGACGCGGGCAGGGCGTAGGGGCCGAACACCACTGTTGATGCCGCATCCTGCGGGCGATCCGGCTGCGCCGTACCCTTCAGCGTCGCATCGGATTTGGCGTGTTCGAAACCGAGGTCGTTGAGGGCGGTGCCGTAGGCGCGAAGAGTGGTGAAGGTCTGGTCGAAGAAGGCGACCGCGTCGCGGGCGGACTCGTCGTAGGAGGCGGCCCAAGCCCGGCCGTCTTCGTCCCGGCCTGCCATGTGCCCGCAGCTGTTGAGCTCGCCGAAAACGTATTTGAAGCTGTCGTTGAGCGCGGCGGCGGCGTCGAAGCAGTTCGTGGCGGCCTGGTAATAGACCTTGGGGTCGACCTCGAGCTTGCTCATATGCCCAGGATCCGGCGGGCCTCGGTGCCGGCGTTGGTGTAGCTCTCATGGGCGGTCTTCAACGCCGATTCCAGAGCGGCGAGCCCGTCTTGCATATCGGTGACCCCCGCGACCCACTCGGAGTGCGCCTGACTGTAGGCCGTCGCCGCGGCACCGACCCACACGCCCTCGACCTGCTTGGCCTTCGCCTCGAGCTGCGCCAGCCGATCGGCCACCGCCGCCTTGTAGGCGCGCATACGCGCGGCCAACTCCTCGAGCTTGTCCAAATCCACCGAAAACGCCGGCGTATCAGCAGACATCAGGCCCCCTCACGGCAGATCCAAAGAACTGACACCGGCGGCGAAGGACTGATCGGCCGAGCGCAACGTCTCAGCCGTCACCCCCAGCTTCTCCGCCAGTTCCAACAACGCATCCCACACCTGATCCGCGCCCTCATGGAACTCCTCCCACGCGGCGGTGAACGCACCCGCATTGTTACCCGCCCAACTATCGATCGTGGCCTTCGTCTCGGTCACCAGCGAGGAATATCCGGACTTCAACTCTTCCGCGATGTCATAGGCCATGCGCCCTAACGCCTTCACTTCTTCGGGCTCAACCGACAGCGACGACGGATCTCTCATAACCGACTCCTCTCGCTGGCGATTCGGGCGGCGGTCAGCGACCCCGTTCTTACTATGACGCACAAGACGTCGCCCCGGTTCCCTCGACCTCTGCGCGGACTGCTGACCAGCCGCCGATAGACATCGACACGCCCCACCGCGGCAGAAGCGGCGGCCATCGGCGTGGCTACCCGAAGGCTCGGCCGGTCAAGAAGGTCGGCCCCCGGTACAGGCAGCGGCGGGAAGACAGCGACGGCAATCTCTACGAGTGGGACTATCAACACGGCGCGATGGAGAAGTACAGCAAGAACGGCAAGCACCTCGGCGAGTACGACGCTAACTCGGGTGAGCAGAACAAACCGCCGGAGGCCGGTCGTAAGCCGGGTCGGTGAGCCGATATCACGAAGACCGGAGCGATCGAAAACCCTTTGGAGACAACGTGAACTATTTGGAAGCCTACGACAAGAAGACCGGGACACTGGTGATCGAATATCCGCTTCCCGACCTGGATCTCCGGACACTGAAGAAGTTTCTCGGCATCGAGGACGGCATCGAGATCTACGGTCACGACGTCACCTCGGAGCAGGCAGCCGAACTGGGAAAACATATCAGCGATCCGTTTGTGGTGGATGAAGACTGCGACTACCAGGTCGGTTTCTATCGTCAGTAGAGCGGTGCTCTTGGACAAACATCGAGGAGCCGTCGTGGATTACCTTGTGCGCGTTGATCATTCCATCAGTACGCCACACCGCTGCCAGTGCGATGGCATGTCCGCCAACCACCGGGTGCACCCGAACCCTGAACTGCCGCCACGCGACTCTGATCTGCGTGGTTGGTTCACACTGCGCGTGGGAGCGGGCCTTGCCTGAGTTGTCGCGCTAAATCGAAACCGAAGCCGATGGCCGCTATCCAGACAACTGCGGAAGCTGACCCTATTGCCAACAGCGCAATGGCTGATACACCGAGGACAATAAAGTCGAGCCAGAGTACGACTTCCGCCCCGCGGAACATTCCCACGCCAGCACGACCACGATACAAGAGTATTCCAACGCATACGAACACTACGGCGGAAACCGTTGCGATGAGCAATGTGATGTTCTCGGTGTTGGTGAACCCAGTTGCCGACGGATCGGAGTAACGAAACAACAAGACGATTCCGGCAGACACCGCGAACATAAATATCGAGGCCGAGGTCGCGACGACAACGCGAATCCGCGCGATTCGACGAGCTAAAACTGCTGACTTATACGCATCCGGGTTCGAGGTCATTACGCCGTCTTCACCGACCAGTCCGCATCGCCATCCATCACAGTAGCGTCGCTGAAGCCAGCCGCACCTGTTGTCGGCCAGTGCCCGGATGGGAAGCCCTGAGGGTTGTCCAGTTCTACTTGCAACGCTTGAGCCTGCGTCAGTTCAGAGTTGAGGATCGAAACAAAACCGGTAATGGCGGCGGTGACTAATGCCGCAAACTTCGCGGCGGTGATCAGGCCGGCGATACCGGCTGGAATCGCACCGATTCCTGTCCCTGCACCGAGTACCTCCACGGTCGCCTCGATGACGATAGAGATTCCGATACCCAACAGGGACGCATAGAAGGCGATTCCGGCGGTGCCAACGGTGATCATCGCACTCCGCGCCGAATTTGCAACCGAACCGACTCGTGCCATGGCCGTCCGCTGGGGGGCGATTGCGGTACCGTACGCCGAGGCCGCAGAACCCTGCCAGTAGCTGTCGACTTTGACGGCTGTATCTTCCAGTTCCGCCGCCATCTTGTTCGCTTTTGCAGCAAAATCTGCCCAGTCGAACGAAGTGCTGATGAAGAATCCCGGCGCTGCCAGACCTTTGAGCGACTCCGTAAACTTGTCCCACAGGTCACTGATGGCGTCGGCGAACTTGTTACCCAGCTCGATAATCTCGTCACCGTTTCGCAATACATACCTTACAATAGCGGAATTCGCCGCATTATTGAAGGTGTTACGAATCTCGCTCGGCAAACCGGCCAGCTCTTCTACTTTATCGATAAGGTCTTTAGAGATTTGCTGCATTTGAGCCGTAGACAGATCCATCTAACTCCCCCTCAGATCTAGTAAAGGTTACGCAATTCGTGCTCACGAGCGAGGTCTTCTTGCTCATAGACACCGGCTACCGTGTTCAATGTTCGAGCTATCTCTTTGAAAGCCAACTCACCTTCCTTCAGACGGGCGGCTAGCAAATCGATGACTTTGTCGTACTCGTCGATGAAGCCGTCGAAAAGACCGGCCTCCCGCTCGGTGTATTTGTACGTCACCACCTCGGTAGCAAGATCGGCAGTCGTGGTCGCTCGCTCAGCCCAACCGGTCGCTTGCGTCCGTAGCGCGGCAAGCGCTACAGATATTTGTGCCGCTGTCGGCGCCATTATTGCCACCTCATCAAATCGCCATTCTGCAGCAAGCCGATCAGTTGTTCAGCTGCGGTCAACAATCTCCCGACCTTTGGCTTCGTCTCATTGTCGGCAAAGTATTGTTGCCGCTGCGCGATCAATTGGCTATTTATTTCCGTGACGACTCGACTGACCGCATGGCGCTGCGCCCAGTCTTGATCGATTTCGCACGACGAAATTCCGTATGCGGAGAATCCGAACCGGATTCGTACATCATGCTCCGATTTGTGTACGGCCTCGCCCCGGCCGGTTGCAGCAGTCGAGTCGGCAGACATAGCTAATATATCTTCTATAATCTCGCCCAGTGGTCGGTCGATCGGCGGTACAGTCGCGGCCAGTTCGTTGGGCTGCGGTGGAGGCTGCTCGCCCAGTTCTCGTGCACGCCGTACCTCTTCGGTCGCGTTCCGCCAGCCATCTGCGAACGCGACGCCAACTGCCTCGATCAGCGCTGCGTCGAGTCGTCGCCCGCCAAGCCGTGCCTGCCAGTCACGCGCGATGGTGAACTGTATCGGGAAGTTGTGGCGGTCGATTGTTGTCTGCACGGTGCCGCTGGGATCTTGTCCTGCTCGTTCCATCGTACGACTGACCCGATCGATCCACTCGTACTCGGCAGCCTGAGCGCCTAATTCCGTCTGCAGCCGGTCCAAGTCGTCGACCAGATTGCGAAAGTCCAAGCCGGCTATTCCAGTCGGATAAGTCGGCGGACCAGGAGAAATTGGCCGGGCATCTGGAGGAGAGTCCACACGCGGAACAGTAGGGCTCGATGGTGGAGCGACCGGCTGCTCCCAGGAGGGAGGCTGGCCGACAGGGCCTTGCGGAGCCGGCACTGCAGGAGGCGGTTTGGGCGTCGGGCGGAGCGGTTCCTCGTCCCAATACTCATCAGGCTCGTCATAATGGTTGTAAAAGCCGCCGGCCATCACGACACCTCGCGGCGCTCGTCGGCCGAACATGCAGACAACAACGTGGTCTTCTCTAGAATCTTCCTCAACCCCACTCACGTTGGCCACTACCAATGGCGGACGCAGTTACCCTGTCTCGCGTTGTCCGGGTTGTCAAACGTTCTGGCAGTCCTGGCATTCGAATACGGTTGCCGGGAGTTCGCGCCAGCGACTGAAGCCGGCGGTCCGCCTCGCCCTCAGACGGCCCCTCCGCCCAGAACTCGAAGCTGAACTGAGGTAACGGGATTGAACGCACAAAGGGCACGGTCTCCGGCTGGAGACCGTGCCCTTTGTTCAGTTACGACCTAGGCGAGTGCACTCACGAGGAGTGCGAAATCACCAGGAGCTCTTGTGCACGCCCGGCAGCTCACCGCGGTGCGCCATTTCGCGCAGGCACACACGGCAGAGGCCGAACTTGCGGTAGACCGCGTGCGGGCGACCGCAGCGCTGGCAACGGGTGTAGGCGCGGACGGCGAACTTCGGCTTGGCCTCAGCCTTGATCCGCAGTGCTTTCTTGGCCATCGTCAGTTCTCCTTGAACGGGAAGCCGAGGTGCTTGAGCAGGGCGCGGCCCTCTTCGTTGTTCGTCGCGGTGGTCACGACGGTGATGTCCATACCGCGCGGACGGTCGATGGAGTCCACGTCGATCTCGTGGAACATCGACTGCTCGCTGAGGCCGAACGTGTAGTTGCCGTTGCCGTCGAACTGCTTCGGCGACAGGCCGCGGAAGTCGCGGATACGGGGCAGCGCGATGGAGACCAGGCGATCCAGGAACTCCCACATGCGGTCGCCACGCAGGGTGACCTTCGCGCCGATGGGCATGCCCTCACGCAGCTTGAACTGCGCGATCGACTTGGTCGCCTTGCGGATCTCCGGCTTCTGACCGGTGATCAGCTCGAGGTCGCGGACCGCACCGTTGATCAGCTTCGCGTCGCGGGCGGCGTCGCCGACACCCATGTTCACGACGACCTTGACCACGCCGGGGATCTGCATCACGTTGGCGTAGTTGAACTCGCTGTTCAGCGCGTCCTTGATCTCGGCCCGGTAGCGCGCCTTGAGACGCGGCTGGGTCTGCTCGGAGGTAGTCATGTCAGATGTCCTTCCCGTTGTTACGGGAGATCCGGACCCGCTTGCCGCTCTCCTCGTCGGTCCGGTAGCCGACGCGGGTCGGCTTGCCATCGGAGTCGACGACCATCACGTTGGAGACGTGGATGGGGGCTTCCTGGGTCACGATGCCACCCGAAGAGGCGCCACGCTGGTTGGTGGAGTTCGCGACGTGCTTCTTGATCCGGTTCACGCCCTCGACCAGGATGCGGTTGCGGTCCGGGTAGGCCTGGATGACCTTGCCCTTAGCGCCCTTGTCCTTACCCGAGATGACGAGCACGGTGTCGCCCTTGTGCACCTTCATGTCAGAGCACCTCCGGGGCCAGCGAAACGATCTTCATGAACCTCTTCTCGCGCAGTTCCCGGCCGACCGGGCCGAAGATGCGAGTGCCACGCGGGTCGTTGTCCGCCTTGATGAGCACGGCGGCGTTCTCATCGAACTTGATGTAGGAACCGTCCGGGCGACGGCGCTCCTTGGTGGTGCGCACGATGACGGCCTTGACGACCTCACCCTTCTTGACGTTGCCGCCGGGGACGGCGTCCTTCACGGTAGCGACGATGATGTCGCCGATACCGGCATAGCGACGCGACGAACCACCGAGAACGCGGATGCAAAGGATTTCCTTCGCGCCCGTGTTGTCGGCGACGCGCAGTCGCGACTCCTGCTGAATCACTTCAGCTCCTCCTGGACCTGGATGTATACGCACGCCGGATTGCCGACCCGACGGGCATGGTCAGTTGCCCTCCGGACGCGCGCCTGCCAGCGGTCTTCTGGATCCGAATGTGCAACTCGAGAACCAACCACTGGGGGTTCACTGCCGGATTGCGGGCATAGCTCCCGCAGGCAACCGCTCTAGTGTAGGTGAACCCGCAGGTCGTTCCCAAATCGGGGTCTAGGTCACGACGGGCGCGTCGTCGGCGCCGGTACGGTCGGACCGAGCAAGATCAAATGGAGAAGCACCGTTCGGCTCGACCGTACCGAAAAGGGGATGCTCGTGAGCTCGTCCGCCCGTCTCGATCGCCGCGCCTTCCTGCTCGCCCTCGCGGCCGTGCCCGCCGCGGCGACGGTGGCCTCGTGCTCCCCGAGTTCGCAGAATTCGGCGGTCAAGCTCACCGGCGTCGACCTGGCGGGGGCCGACCCGGCGATCCGACCGCAGAACGATCTCTATCGGCACGTCAACGGCGCCTGGCTCACGGAGTACCGGCTGCCGCCGGACAAATCGTCGTTCGGCTCCTTCGACGAGGCCGCCGACCGCACCGATCGGCAGCTGCGCGGCATCGTCGAGGGCATCCGCGATCCGCGACCCGGCTCAACCGAACAGCAGATCCGCGACCTCTACGACGCCAGGCTCGACCGCGACGAGATCGAGCGGCTCGGCCTGACGCCGATCGCCGACCTGATCGCCGCGATCGACGGCGCGCAGACCAAGGCGGAGCTGGCGCGGGTCATGGGCGCCCTGCCCGTCGCGGGCCTGATCGGACTTCAGGTGGTGGTCGACCAGAAGAACTCCGGCAGCTATATCGCCCAGATCAGCCAGTCCGGGATCGACGCCAACCTGGACGAGCAGTACTACCGCAAGCACGAGTACGCCGAGCAGCTCGCCGCCTATCAGGCCTATCTGAAGGACATCGCCGCGGGCGCGGGCCTGGCCGACCCGCCGGGCACGGCGCAGCGGGTGCTCGCGCTGGAAACCAAGATGGCCGCCGGCTACTGGGACAGCGTGCGCGACCGTGACCCGGACACCACCTACAACTTGCTCGGTTGGTCCGAATTGGTAAAGCTCGCACCGGAATTCGAGTGGGACGCCTGGCTGACGGGCTGCACCGATCGGCCGAGGCAGCTGTTCGAGAAGGTGGTGGTCCGGCAGCCGTCGTTCGTCACGACGGCGGGGCAGGTATGGGCCGAGGTCGATATCGCTCAGTGGCGAGAGTATTTGCGCGTCGCGGTCGTCAAGGAGTTCGCCCCGTATCTGCCGAAGGCCGTGGCGGATCCGGCGTTCGAGTTCGTGGAGAAGACGTTGCAGGGTCGGGCTCAGCGTCAGGAGCCGTGGAAGGACGGACTCGACACCGTCAACACGTATCTCGGCGAGCCGTTCGGCAAACTCTATGTGGCGCAGAACTTTCCGGAACAGGCCAAGGACCGCGCCAAGGCGCTCGTCGCCGATCTGATGGCCGCGTACCGGCGGGATTTCACCGGCTCGTCGTGGATGTCGCCGCAGACCAAGACGGCCGCGCTCGCGAAACTCGACAAGATCGTCGCCAAGATCGGCTACCCGGACACCTGGGTCGACTACTCCGGCGTCAAGATCAGCAGGGGCAAGCTGGTCGAATCCCTGCGTGCCGCAAGGTCTTTCCATACCGGCCGGGCCTTCGGCAAACTCGGCACACCGGTCGACCGGGAAGAGTGGGGTTTCCCGCCGCAGACGGTGAACGCCATGTACGACCCGAACGCGAACCAGATCACCTTCCCCGCGGCGATCCTGCAACCGCCCTTCTTCGACGCCGACGCCGCGGCCGCGGTGAACTTCGGCGGCATCGGGGCGGTCATCGGCCACGAGATCGGGCATGGCTTCGACGATCAGGGCGCCAAGTACGACGGCGACGGCAACCGGCGCGACTGGTGGACCGCCGAGGACACGGCCGCGTTCGAGGCCAAGACCAAGCAGCTCATCGCGCAGTACGACGCGCTGGTGCCCGAGGGGCTGGATCCGGGCAAGCACGTCAACGGCGCGCTGACCGTCGGCGAGAACCTGGCCGACCTGCGCGGATTGCAGATCGCGCTGGCCGCCTATCGCGCGGCCGCCGAACGTGACGGCGTCAAGCCGGATCTCGAGGCGATGTTCTTCTCCTGGGCCAGGATCTGGCGGCAGCAGCTCACCACGCAGCGCAAGGAGCTGCTGCTCGCCAGGGACGTGCACTCGCCCAACGAGTTTCGCGCCAACCAGGTGGTGCGCAATATCGCCGAGTTCTATACGACCTTCGGAGTGGTCGCCGGGGACAAGCTTTTCCTGGCCGAGGACCAGCGCGTCACGCTGTGAGATGGGCAGCCGGGCACCGCCGGCCGTATAGCAGCGGACCGAGCCGCCGTAACAAGTGAGGACGTGCATCGACATGAGCGGGCCTGGCGCGCCGTAGTTCGGCGGTATGCGCTGGCTGATAATACATCAATGCGTCTACCAACGGTATTGAATATGGCAGTTCTCTGACAGCATTTCGAACATGCTGCCAATCCGACCACACGCCTTGGCGTGACGTTTACTTCAGCCTATATATTCAAAGCGATCATGCATGAGCAACAGATCGCAAATAGAACAATCGAGGTAGATAAATGAAGTACAAGTTTGGTGCCCTCATTCTGCCACTCGCCGCTGTCGGCGGAATCATCTTCGGCTCAACAGCCCAGGCTTCACCGATTCCGCCGTCCCCCGGAACCATCTGGCCGAACGACTGCATCCGGATGGGTGGAGAGCCCGATTTCAATGCACCCCAGTCCGAGCCCGATCAGGCTTGGATCGGCGTATGCCGTGGCGGCAAGTTCGACGGCTGGCTGATCCGGCGGGTGTAGCACATCTTGCTTGCCGGACGTCAGCCGGACGTCCGGCAAGCCACGAAGCACGAAACCCGTTGCTACACAGACAATCACGTTGATGTACGAAAGTACACGACACCGTCATGTTGCTCCGGCACTGGGCACTCCACTGCCAAGTAGCAGCATGTGGCAGTCGAGTTCCTAGCGCATCGTCGGCACTGAGATTATCATCCAGTTCATGACCGACAATAATCAGCTGCGAGTGAAGGGTGATGTCACATTCACGCTCGCACAGATGCTGGAACGTGCGGCAGACATTTCCAACAGCAAAGGCTATCACTATCTAGGGGTGGAGCACGTAGCATTGGCTATGCTAGAGAATCGCCGATGGTACGGGACGGAGGCTTGGGACCGGCCACTGACCATCGATGAGTGGCAAAAAGAAATTGTCGATGGCTTACCCCCACTCCCTGCGATCGATGCTCGATCCAATAAATCGGTTACAGTCGAGTATGTGCCGTCGGAGCCACCAAGTGCAGCGATCACTCCGTGTCCCTTCGTACAAGAATTTGAGTTTCAGATCTTTACAACGGAAGCCGAGGTCGCAGACCTTGCCGCGGTGGTCGACGGCTTTGTTCGAACGCGAGCCGAATCTGTCAACGGCCTTTCTTGGCAGACCCGGCACTGCGCCAGCGCAACACCGAAACCCTGGCTCGAACGACGCTGGCGCGCAGCGCACACGGACATTGATCCCGGCGAGCGCCGCAATCTCAGTATCTACGTTGGCCTCCACCTCGTCGACTCGGTGAAACGTGACGAACTCTTCAACGACCTGTGCGCAATGCTTCCGGTCTCCGATGCTACGTGGACCGCGGGCATGACCACACCAGAGTCGGATGAGCAGGCGCGGGCCTTCGACCTACGGGCGAAGTATCCTGAACTAGCACACCTCGAACGTCAGTAGGAATCGGGCGGAACCGTGTTCGCATCGGGGCCAGCGGTCCGAACCCCCGATATCGCCTGACGGGCGCTACCGCGCCGACCACCGTGTTCTCAGCAGACTGCACAGCATACAGCGCTAGGAGCATCGTCTGACCAAGCGAATGACGTCTGATCGAGGATATGGTGATGACAGCAGCTAGCGCCTGCTCACGCACCGGCAGTGTTGGCCACAACGGACTCAATGCTGACGAAAGGTGATCGACAAAACCCCCTTACCTCGGAAGCGCTCAAGTGCGAC
>NZ_BAGH01000057.1 GCF_000308715.1 Nocardia tenerifensis NBRC 101015 | reverse complement strand
CCGGGTCGCCCTCCGGCGGCCGGTGACCGCCGCCGTCCGAACCGCCGTCACCGGGGTCGCCCGCCGGCGGCGTCGGCGGTTGCGGCGGCTTCTTTCCGCCACCTGCGCCGTCGGAGGCGGGCTCGGCGCTCGAATCCTGCGCGGGCTCCACGGTTTTCACCTCGGCCGGGCGTGAGTCGTTCTCCGGGCGCGGCTCGTTCTCGGGGCGCGGCCCGTTCTCGGGGCGCGGCCCGTTCTCGGGGCGTGGCTCGTTCTCGGGGCGTGGCTCGTTCTCGGGGCGTGGCTCGTTCTCGGGGCGCGGCTCGTTCTCGGGGCGCGGTCCCTCGCTCGACGGTTTCCGCTGTCCTGCACCGTCTTCCGACGGGCCGGTTCGCGTCGGCGCACCTTCGCCACCCCGCGTGGGATGCGGCGGCGGGGGTGTGCCGCCGTTCGACGGAGGCGGTGTCCCACCACCCGGCGGAGGCGGGGTCGCCGGCGGACGCGGTGTGCCGGCTGGGTCCGCACCGGTGGGCGGCGCCAGATCGACGAGGGTTACCCGGCCCCGATCGTCGACCAGCACCTGACGGTAGAGGACCTCGACACCCTGCTGGGCGAGGTCGGCGCGCAGGTCGGCGCCCAGGATGTGTTCCGGAGCCGCGAACGGCGAAACCGCAAGCAGCCGTTGCCTGTCGCCCGGAAGCACGGCGACGCCCTCAGCGCCGGCCAGCGGCCGCCCCTCCGACGCGAGCACGTCGCGCGCGATCTCCGCCGCCGCCTGAACCCGCAGGTCGTTCTTGGCGCGCACCGACTCGTGGTACTGCCCGAGCGTCTTCATCACGTCGGCCGTCACCCGCGAGACCTCGTTGTAGTGCTGCTGCGCGGCCTTCAAATCATCGAAGTACTGCACCATTTCGGCAGCCGGAACATGCGCCTGCTCATTGAGCGCCGTGACCCGCGCCTCGGCGTTGTCCGCGGCCTCCCGCGCCGCCCGCTCCAGCTCCCGAGCGCTCATCCCATCCGGGTCCACGCCCAGCCCCCGCAGCGACGCGCGCACATGGTCGAGCAGCCGCTCGGCATTGCCCGCCGCCACGGTGATCCGATCGACCAGCCCCTCGAATTCCGCCGTCCGAGTAGTCGGTTCGTAAGGCCGCGGCGCACCCGCCGTCCACTGATCCGGCGACCCACCCACGGGCTGACGACTGCTACCACCCGGGTCACCAGGCTGACCAGCCTCCCCTGGCTGACCCGCCTCACCGGACTGACGCGGCTCACCAGATTGGCGCGGCTCTCCTGGCTGACCTGAGTCACCGGGCTGGCGCGGCTCACCCGGCCGACCCGACTCGCCCGTCTGGCGGGACTCACCCGACTCGCCCGTCTGGCGGGACTCACCCGGCTCGCCCGACTCACCGGGTCGGCCCGACTCGCCAGATTGACGCGGCTCAGCTGTCTGACGCGGTTCGCCTGGCTGGCCCGAGTCACCGGCCTGGCGCGGCTCACCCTGCCGACCCTGCTCGCCGGACTGGCGCGGCTGACCCGGCTCGCCCGCCTGACGAGGCTCACCCGATTGGCGCGGCTCACCGGATTGGCGCGGCTCACCGGATTGGCGCGGCTCACCTGGCTGCGCCGACTCGCCCGCCTGGCGCGACTCACCTGGCTGGCGCGGCTCACCGGGCTTACCCGAGTCGCCGGACTGGCGCGGTCCACGCGATTGACGCGGCTCACCGGGTTGGCCCGAGTCGCCAGATTGGCGCGGCTCACCCGATTGGCGCGGCTCACCTGGTTGGCCGGAGTCACCGGGCTGGCGGGGATGGGGCTGGTTCGCTGTTCCGTCTTCGCCGGGCACGGCGTTCTGGGGTGCGGGCTTATTTTCTTCTGCCGCAGGCTTATTCGATTCTTCGCGAGGCTTCGCCTCTTGTGCCGGTTCGACCGCCTCTTCGGCGGGCTCAGCCATCTCCTCTCGCGGCGTAGCCGTTTCCTCGGCGGGTTCAGTCGTCTGCTTGGCAGGCTCAGCCGCTTCTTGCCACGGCTCAGCCGTCTCCTGCGGCGGCTTCAGTTCGCCCGTGAGCTTGTCCGTCGCGCCCGCGTCGTCGCCCGACTCGCGTTGCGCCCCAGCGTCTTCCGTCGTCGGAGTGCGCGGAGCTTCACCGCTCGGCGGCTTCTTCGCGCCGCCGCCGTCGCTGGGTGCGTCGGGTTCGGGGCGGGGGGCGGGCAGGGGCGGCGCGTCGGGTGGGTCGGTGCGGTGCACCTGGGTGCGGCCGTCTTCACCGGAGACGAGACGCAGGACGACGATGTTGTCGCGGTTCGGGCCGACCAGATCGGCGAGGTCGGGGTGCTGGGCGACGGCTCGATCGACGAGTGTCGTGGGATCCGCGGACTCGCCGCGCACCACCACGACCACCTGACGCGGGTCGCCCGGGACGATGCCGACCTGCGGCACCCCCGCCAGCGGTTCCGCGCCCGCCTCGCGGAACGCGCCCTCCCTGACCTGTTCGGCGAGCTGCCGATCCAGTTCGGCCGCGTCGCGCACGGCCTGGCGCTGCCGCTCGAACGCGTCCTCCGCGTCGGCCGGATCCTGCGCCCGCCGCAACTGCTCCTCGGCCTCGTCCGCGGCGCGCAACGCCTCGGCCTTCTCCCGCTCCAAACGATCGATCTCGTTGCGCCGCTGCGCATCCGCCTCGGCTTCGCGCCGCTGCCGCTCGGGATCGGCGGGCGTTTCGGGCCGCGTCGCCGGATCCCCCTCGGACACAGTCGATTCCGGCTGCCCACCACGCGCCGCACGGGCGCGGTCGAGGTCGGCGTCGTGCTGCTGGACGCGCTCCTCGAGGCGCTGCACCTCCGCGCCTGCCTCGTGGAACTCGTCGAGTGCCCGCGTCACCGCATCGATGCGGTCCTGACCGTCCGCGTCCTGCTGCTGCGCGCGCAGGTCCGCCAGGTGGGCGGCGGGATCGTCGGCGCCCAGCAGCGCGTCGGGATCGACCCCGGCCTGCCGAGCGGCGTCGAGCAGCGCGGTGGTGCTCACTTCCCAGCGAACGCGCGCCTTGGACAGTGCCAGCTCGGTGCGGTCGCGCGGCAGGAACGGCCCCGGCGCGGCGATCGGCTCCGGCGCGTACGGAATGCCCGCGCGGTCGCCGGTCAGCGGCGGCCGGTTCGCGTCCCAGTGGAAGCCCTCGGCGACCGCGTGCGCGTTCGCGTCGTGCCAGGTCTTGCCCGCGTTCGCGGGGTCACGCAGGTAGTTCGACTCGGTGAGCGCGTCGAGTATGAGGACGACGTCCTCCGGCCGCGGCTTGCCGTCCACGATCCGGTTGATCGCCTCGGCCACGTCGGCGAGCTGATCCATGCGCCGCTTCACCAGGCGGCCGCTGGGATCGGCGTGATCGCTGGCCAGGTGCTCGTCGTTCATCAGGTGATCGATGACCTGCTGGAGCTGTTCCCGCGTGAGCTGCGGGTACTCCGGCCGGGGCGGCACCTCGCCGTCGGCCGAGCTGCCCCGCGGGAAGGGGTCCGGCTTCGCGTGGTCCTCGATCTTCGGCAGCAGCGGGCGCATGCCGGGGGTCAGCTCGTCCACGATGCGGGTGATGTCCGCGTCGGTGATGGGTCGCTCGCTCCGGATATCGAGCAGGCGCTGCCTGATATCGGTGACGATGTCGCGGACCGCGGCCGGATCGTCGGTCGGGAAGTGGTCGAAGGCGTCCCTGGCGATCACGTCGATGGCCTGGTTGATCATGGCCAGCTGCCGGTCGACATCGGGGCGGCCCAGATCGACCCCGCGGTGCGGATCGACCAGTTCCTTGCGGATGCGGTCGACCAATTCCTGTGCGCCGACCCGCTTCTGCTGCTCGCGATACTCGGCCAGCGGTTCGACCATTCGGTCCGCCAGCTGATCGTCGGCGCGGAACCGCTCGTACTCGCCGTCGGCCCACTGCTGCACCTCCCGCCACTTCGCGACGTCGGTGTCGATCGCGCGCTGCAGCCACTCCGCGATCTCGCCGCGCTGCGGGTTGTTGGTGTGCTCGGCGGACTCCCACCGGCGGAACATCGGCTGAATGTTGGTCTCCGGCGGGCGATGCCACTGCACCGACGACCACACGGTGCCGAACGGTGGCAGACGCTGCAGCCACGGCCGCGCCTCGATCCAGTCGCCGATCGCCGGATGCCGCTGGATCCACGCCAGCACCGCCGGATGCCGGACCGCGTCGAACAGCGTGCGGAGATTGCGTTGAATGGCGTAGAAATCGCCGCCGACGTGCAGGGTGACGATATCGTCGTGCGGCACACCGTGTTCGAAGTACGTGGTCGTCGCGCCGATCGGGTTCATCGGCAGCATGTTCTTCGCGATATGCCCCGGCGGGATGTCGGCGAACGGTGTCGCCAGGTCGTTGATGTAGTCGCTGAGCCCGCCCCACCAGTCCGGATTGCCGAGCTCGACGTACTCGTACTCGGGGCCGCGGTTGCCGCGCCACTCGGGCTTGCTCGGATCTACCGTGTGCCATTGACCGCTGTCGTCCTGCCAGCGGACGAACAACGGGCCGGGCTCACCCTTGAACCAGCCGGTGTCGACGCGCTCGATGGTCGGTCCCCGCATCGGCACCTGCCGCCACGTGCCGTCCTGCTCGGTGACGACCTGCCGGTACTCGATGCGCGGCTGCCGCATCATCGCCTGTGCCACAGCGGGTTCGGTGCGGATGGCGTGGGCGAGGTCCCGGTCGTGTCCGGCCCGCGGGTGCTCGAACTCCCCGCGCGGACCGAACACGATGATCCGCGGCCGCTCGCCGTAGACGATGCCGACCCGGTCGTTCACCATGTGGCCGCCCTCGGCCGCCACGATGTCGCGCCACAGGCCGGTGACCCGGGCCATCTCGTCCTGCAGCCTGCCCATGGCGTTGTCGGCCGCGAGCACGTCGCGCGCGGCGTCTTCCAGCGCGTCGAGCATGCGGTGGCGCTCGGCGGCGGCCTCGCTGTTGTCCATGGTGCGGGTTCGGTGATACTCCAGCGTCTCTTCCAGCTGACGCGGGTGCGGACCGAGCTCGGACTCCGGGATGCCGAGCCGCCGGGCCAGGTCCTCCATCATCGAGCGCCGCGCCTTGGTGTCGCGGAAGATATCGGCGCGCTCGCGGGCCATCCGATCGAGGTCACCGGTGAGATCGTCGGCGGGCGGGCGATCGCGGCCGACGCCCTCGTCGTGCAGTTGCGCCAGGCGCGCGTCCTTCTCCGCGACGGCCTCGTCGAGGCGGTTGAACTCCTCGACCGCCTCGATGAGTTTGCGGATCGCCCGGTTGCGCAGTTCCAGTTCGGCCCGGGTAGCGGGTTCGCGCACAATCCGTTCCGGAGAGTCCAGGCTGCTGCCGATCCGCGTCTTCTTGGTCCGCGCCTCGTCGTAGAGTTCGAGCACCCGCTGCTCGAACGCGTCGCCGACCAGGTCTCGGACACCGAGGTGCTCGGCCCGTTCGTCGCGCTTCGCCCGGGCGAACTCGCGTTCGCGCGCCAGTTCGCGCCGCTCCTCGAGCAGGCGGTCGTACTCCGCCTCCGGGGTCTCGCGTCGAACGGCCGCTTCGTGTTCCGCGTCGAGCCGCGCCAATTCGCGATCGATCCGGGCGATCTCGGAGTTCGCCTCGTCGACCCGGTTGACCAGCCGCTCCAGCTCGTCGATGCGCGCCATCTCCCGCGGCTGTTCGCGCACCTCCATGGTGCGGCCGCGCAGCTCCTCCAGCGTCCGCTGCAGATGGTCCGGATGCAGCGCGACCCAATCGCCGGCCGACGAAACCCGCAGACGCCCGGCCAGCTGGTCCCGCTGGGCCCGCACCGAATCCCGTTCCGCGACAGCGCGATCGCGCTCAGCGTTCAATGCCTCGCGGCGCGCATCGATGAGATCCTCGGGGCGAGGGGTGTTTTCAGCCTCAGGTCGCGGCGCGCCATCGGGGTCGCCTTCGGGGCGCGGCGTCGCACCGGTGTCGCCCTCAGGGCGCGGCTTGCCATCGGTCTCGCCCTCGGGACGTGGCTGGCCGTCGGTCTCACCCTCGGGACGCGGCGTCGCACCAGTCTCGTCTTCAGTGCGTGGCTTGCCATCTGATTCGCCCTCAGGTCGCGGCGTCGCACCGGTCTCGTGGTCGGGCCTCGGCTTGCCGTTGGACTCGCCCTGGGGTGTGGGGGTCTCCTCGCCGGGTTGCCGGTCGGGACGGTTCGTGCCCTCTTCGCCTGGGTCGCTCGAATCGCCGACGCGCGGAGGGGTTTCCGGGGGCTTCTTGCCGCTGCCCGCGCCGTTGGGTTCGGGTGGGGTGGGTGCGTCGTCGCGTGGCCAGACCTTGACGTCGCCGGGGGATGAGGTTTCGGGGGCGCGATGCTTGCCTGCCTCCTCCGGTGGAGCCTCGGCGGAGGGGTGGGGCAGGACGCCGTCGGCGATCTCGCGGGAGAACTCGGCGCGCAGGGCCAGCATGCGTGCCCGCCATTCCGCGTGGTCGGCGGCCATTTGGGTGGCCCAGTCCACCGGTTCGGTGTCGGCGAGCCTGCGCATGGCGGCCGCGTGCTCGGCGGCCATCCGAGCCGTCCACTCGGCGGACTCGGCGCGCATGCGAGCGGACCAGTCCTCGAGGCTCTCGTGCCGGCCGCCGTCGTCCCTCGCGGAACCGGGGTCCTGCGGCGGATCGACCGCCATCCGGGCCGGCTCGTCCGCAGCGCGATGCGGCCCCGGCTCCCGAACCTGTTGCGGCCGAGTGCCTTCCGGCTCGGTGCGCGGCTGACGCGGGGCGAGCGCGTCGGGGCCCAGCGCCGCCAGATCCATGAGCACCTTGTGCATGACCCGCGCGGGCTCGCTGGCGTGCGGACCGTTGAGCACGACGTCCTTGAACGCCTCGGCCACGGCCTCGCCCGGAACGAAACGTCCGTCCCGGTCGAAGCTGTACGGGCTGAGGTTCTGACGCAGCCAGTTGTCGTAGCCCTGCCTGGTCGGCGGGAGCGCCGGGTCCTGCGAGGCCCTGTACTTGTAGTAGTCCTGCAGGACGTGGTCGATATAGGTCGGCGAGTGCGGATTGTTCGGATCCATCGGCCGCAGCGCGGCGCGCTGCCCGTGGAAGTCGACCGCATGGCCGTATTCGTGCACCAGCACCCGGTAGACCGGGCGGGTGAGCAGATCCGCGCCCAGCCGTCCCCGGCCCACGCCGTCTTGGATCTCCTGCCGGAAGGCCCCCATACTGCCGACGAATTCCTTGTTGATCTTTATCGTCTCCGCGTACCGCACCCGCGTCTCGGGGTGGATACCCGGTATCACCTCCGCCACGTTCCTGCTCATGAACGAGCCGATGGTGATGCCGCCCAGGGTGATATGCGGGTAACGAGCCCGCAAATCGACTATGGCCCTGGCGATTTCGCGCGCGACCTCGGGATGAACGCCCGGCTGATCGAACCCGTACACCCCGAGCCCGGTCTCCTCGGCCAATCTCCGGCCGACCTCCGCCGCGTCCAGCGGCGTCCACCTGTCGACAATGGGCGGCTCCGAGTGACCACCATCGACGCGGACATCGCCGTCCATCCCGTCGACCGGCTCCCCCGGCCGACGCGGCGGCAACATCTGCGAAGCCGATTCCCGCTCCGGCGACAGGTGGTCGGCCGGCCTCCGAGCCGGCTCGCCGGCGGCCGGACGCGGCTGCGGCTCCGACACCGAATCGCCTTGCGGCCGAGCCGCATCCGCCGGCCGCCGCGGCGGCAGCATCTGCGAAGCGGACTCCCGCTCGGGCGACAGGTGGCTGGGCCGCCCGGCCGGGTCATCGCCCGCCGGACGCGGCCTGGGCTCCGACCCCGAATCACCTTGCGTGCGAGGAGCATCCGCAGGAGGCCGCGGTGGCAGCATCTGCGAAGCCGATTCGCGCTCACGCGGCAGATGACCGGACATCAAGGCGGGCTCGTCACCCTCCGGACGCGGCCTCGGCCCGGACGACGGATCACCCTGCGGCCGAGTCGAATCCGCAGGACGCGGGCTCGGTTCGTCACCAGCCGGGCGCGGCGGCTCATCCCCCGCCGGACGCGGCCTCGGCTCGGACGCCGAATCCTCCTGCGTGCGCGAACGATCCGGAGTAGGCGAACCTGGCTCGTCTCCGACCGGACGCGGGCGTGGTTCATCCCCGGCACGGCGCGACCCCGGCTCGTCACCCGTCGGACGCGGACCCGACTCGTCCTCGACCCGGCGCGCCCCCGGCTCCTCTCCGGACGGACGCGAACCCGGCTCGGACGGACGCGGCCTCGGCTCAGCGCCCGACTCACCTTGCGGTCTGGACGCATCCGGCTCATCCACCGGACGCTGTCTCGTCTCAGCCGCCGAATCCCCTTGCGGCCGAGCCGCTTCCTGCGTGCCGTCGGTGTCCGCCCGGCGCGGTGCCAACTGCTCGGGACCCATCGCCGCCAAATCGAGCAGCAGCTTGTGCATCACCTGGGCAGGCTCGGTCGCCGCCTGCCGTCCATTGAACTCGACGTCGAAGAAGCCCTCGGCCAAGGCCTCTATGGGATTGAACGTGCCGTCCTCGTTGAAGCTGTAACCGCTGAGCTGTTTCAGCCAGTTGTCGTAGCCCTCCCTGGTCGGCGGCAATGCCGGGTCCGTGGCGGCACGAGCCTGGTAGTAATCCTGAAGGACCCGATCGACGTATCGCGGTGAGTTCGGGTCGTTCGGATCCATGTGGCGCAGCGCGGCACGCTGGCCGTGGTGATCCATCACATGGCCGTACTCGTGCAGCACCGCGCCCCACACCGGACGCGTCATGATGCTGGGCTTGAAATGCCCTGTTTCCACACGCTCTTCGACCCGCGCCCGGAAATCGTCCATGCTTCCGACGAAATCCTTGCTGATCATGATGAACTTGCTGTGCTTGACGAAGGTCTCGCGATTCGTCACGGGCTGGGTGTACGCGATCCCCCGGTCCGGAACCTCACCGATGCGAATACCGCGGAGATCGGCGTGGGGGTACGTTTCGCGCATATCGATGACGCCCCTGGCGATCTCGCGCGCTACCTCCGGATCGACCGTCGAGTCGAAGCCCAACACCTCGAGCCCGGTCTGCCGCGCAAGTTCCTCGCCGACCTGCTGCGCGTCGAGCGGCGTCCACTCGTCCTGCATCTGGAACTGCGGCTGATCGCCGTCGGGCCGATCGCCACCGTCCATCCAGTCCACCGACGGATCGTCCGGCCGGCTCGGATCGGCGTCCGGTTCCCTCGGCGCTTGTTCGTCGGCCCCGCCGTTCTCGTCCGACGGACGCGGACGCGAATCCGTACTACCCTCCGCGCCAGGGTCTTTCGGGCCACTGTCGTGCACGGGCAACGCTTCGTCCGGACGTACCGGAGCCCCGGTCCCAGGCTCGGCCGCGACCGGCTTGATCAGCAGGTAGCCCTTCTCACGAACCTCCTCCTCGGTGAACATCCCGGCGACATCCTTGGCCATCGGAATCGGACTGTTCACCTCGTGCAGGTCGACATGCGCCATCAACCCCTCGAACGAGGTCGCCCCCAGATCGAGATCACTATCCTCACGGAACCGCTCCCCCGACTTCTCCGACACACCCGTCTGCCGACTACCGAAGATCACCAAGGGGTGACCGGACTCGGCCACCGACCGCTTCGCCGCCTCCAACATCTCCGGCGTCACACCAGGACCCGGCTCACCAACCACCTCGACCTCAGGCAGATCCTCGTCCCGCCGACCGCCATCAGCGGGTTCGGGCTCGACGGTGTCGTCGGAAGGCGGCGTCTTGTCGGGACGGTCGTCACCGTCCATCCAGTCCAGTCGATCGCTGGGGCCGCGCGGCTCGGCTCCGTCTCGCCAGTCGCTCCCGGACGCCACCCGATCTTCCGGCTGGTGCCCGGATTGGCGGACCTTCAGGTGCGGCTCGACCGCGGGATCGGGATGGAAGGTGCGCCACTCGCCGCCGTTGCGAATGACCGGGGCCGTGCCGGGGCCCCGGGAGCGGTCCACGCCGACGGCGTCGGTGGGCGCGAGCACCTCGACGCCGAGCCGGTTGGCCACATACTGGGCCCAGCCGTGCTCGTTGCCGCTGTGGCACGCCAGCAACCTGACCGGCGTGCCTGGAACGTAATGCGGATTGTTGAGCAGGGCCTGGACGATATGTTCAGGATGGGTTTTATCACCGTGGCCGGGGATCGGCGCGCCGTCCTCGCTGCCGTGCACGACGACGTCGTGCACGCCGTCCAGACGCAGGGCGTTCTCGCGGACGTTGTGGGTGGTGGTGTCCTCACCGATCGAGGTGCTGTCGGGGCGATGGACCACGCCTTCGCCGTTCGGGAGGTGGTCGTGGTAGATCGGTCCGTTGTCGTTGCCGGAATCCGGTTCACGTTGCGGCGCATCGTCATTGTCGGCCATGTCATCGGATGGCCGTGGCCGCGTTCCAGTTTCGGAGTCCGGTTCCCTCGGTGCCCGATCCTGCGTCCCGCCGTTCTCATCGGCCGGGCGCGATGCCGGATTCGCTTCTGCCTCAGGGTCTTTCGGGCTACGCTCGGGCACCGGTGCGACCTCGTCGGCCGGACGAACGGGGCTCCCGGTCCCAGGCTCGGCCGCGACCGGCTTGATCAGCAGGTAGCCCTTCTCCCGGACCTCCTCCTCGGTGAATATCCCGGCGACATCCTTGGCCATCGGAATCGGGCTGTTCTCCTCATGCAGCCCCACATGAGTCATCAACCCGTCCAACGACGTCGCCGCCAGATCCAGATCACTATCCGCACGGAACGGCAGCCCCGACTTCTCCGACACACCCGTCTGCCGACTACCGAAAATCACCAACGGCTCACCGGTCTCGGCCACCGACCGCTTCGCCGCCTCCAACATCTCCGGCGTCACACCAGGGCCCGGCTCACCGACCACCTCGACTTCGGGCAAGCCCGCATCCTGCCGACCACCGTCGGTCGTGTCGAGGTCGTCGGCGTCGGAAGGCGGTGAGTTGTCGGTGAGTTCGTGACGCGGGCTGCCGGTGCCGTCGTGCCGCCGGTCGTCCGGGGACTCACCCACCCTCGGCTCGGCCGCGTTCGCCTCCGACTCGAGCATCCTCAGTCGATCCGCGCGGCTGATCGGATGCTCGGGGCGGCCCTCCGGCCCGCCGAAGACGATGGCGCGGGTGCCACGCACCTCCTGCGGCGCCACGGGCGGGTACGGGTGGTCGTTCACGCTGATATCGCGGATGACGATCTCGCCGCCGACGTTGATCATCTCGTACGCGTGCGCGCCGACGCCGTACTCGTCGCGGGTGCCGTAGGTGTCGACGATCAGCGCCGAGGACCCGTCACCCAGGTCGAGCAAGCGTTGCCGGACATCCGCGTGATCGGCGGGCCGCAACTCTCCGCCCGCCAGCGCCTCCAACTCCCTGGACGTCATACCGTCCGGGCCGATTGTGCGCTCCGGCAACCAGACATGGTCGCCGTGCCTCTCGCGGAGGCCGTTCAAGGCGTACTCGCCGCACTGTCCGCGGCGATCGTCCGGCTGGCCGGGTTGATCGTCGGCGGGCCGAGGGTGCGGGCCGTCCGGGACGGCACTGTCCGGACGATCGTGCTGTGCAGGCTGATCGTGCTGTGCCGGAGTGTGTTCGGAGTCGACCATGCCGATGGTGTCCATCCGAACCGGAACGCCGTCGCGGTTCAGGTTGAACTCGCTGACCTTGATCCCGCCGCGCATATCGACGTGCACCTTGTGATACTCGATCTTCAAGGTTCCGTCGTGAAAAGCCTTCAGCATGTCGTCACGCACACGGATGAAGTCACGGCCCGCGGGCGAATCGTCGATGATGCCGAGGGCGCGCAAGCCTTCCGGGGTCGCGTTCAGGACCACTTGGAGATTGACGTCCATCGCCAGCGTCCGCCGTAGGTACTCCGGCGAACCCTGCTGCGCGCGTCCGTCCACGGTATTGGCGCCGCCGAGCCCGGAGCCGACGCCCTTGGCCTCGACGATGACCAGCTTCGGGGGGCCACCGTTCGGATCCGGTACCAGCACAGCGAGATCCACCAGATTGGAGCCGTCCCTGGCGTGCGGGGAGTCGGTGAGGTTGACCGCGCCGGGATGCAGGCCGGGATCCAAGCCCCAAGCGCGCGCGCCGAGTTCGCCGAGTTCTTTGGAGGCCGTCACCATCTTCGGGCCGAGATCGTTGTAGTTCTCGGCGTTGGCTCGCAGTTCACGCAGGAGGGCGGCCTTGGCGGCCTTCTCCGGTGCGCTCAGGTCGGGGTCGTTGCGAATGTGATCCCTGAGCTCGCTGATCACGTCACCGAGCTTGCTGGCTTTCAGATGGGGGATCTCAGAGATCCCGTCCGGGAGATCAGTGAGCCCGTACTTCGAGAACTCCGGTATGAGCCGATCGACGAGATCCGCGGCGATGGTGTCGCGCTCCCGCTGCAACTCCTGCCGGCGCTCGGCGATGTCCTGCATCTGATCCTGAATCGCGGACTCGGCCTCGGTGAGCGGCCGCACCGGTTCGTATTTGCTCGCCGGGCCCTCGTCCGCCAGGAAGGCGAACTTCTTGGTGCTGAGATGGTCCTCGATGTATTGGCCGTTTTCATAGCTGTGCAGCCGGAACTGCGAGTCGCGCCAGGTGTTGTCAGCGTCGGCGGGATGATGCCATTGCGCGTCCGCACCGCGATAGAACTGTCCACCACCCGGTCGCTGGCCGATACGCGCTGGGTCGGCGGCGTCTGCGCCCGCGGCCATCAGCTCGTCGCGCACGTGCGTCGGCACCGGGTCGACGGGGGTGCCGTCGCCGTTGAAAAGGATTGCCAGCGAACGGCTTACATCCCGGGTCGGCGCCCCGCCCTCGTCGCCGCCCAGCGTGATGTCGCGGATCGAGATCTTACCGTTCTCGTGCACCATCAGGTACGCGTGCGCGCCGACGCCGTGGCGGTCCGCCGGGCCGCTGTACACGTCGACCATGAGCGCCGTCGCGCCTTCGCCCAGGTTCATCAGGCGGTTCGCGATGGCTTCCGGTCCCCTGAATTCGCGCAGCGAACCGCCCGCCGCGGCCACCAGTTCACCCGCGGTCATGCCCTCGGGACCGATCCTGCGCGAGGGCAGGCGGAAGTTCTCGCCGCCGAACCGCCGGATCAGTTCCACCACCGAGAACAGACCGGACTTGCCACGCAGTTCGTCGTCGCCGCGCGGGCGCGGCTCATCGGCGGAGTCGGCGTCACCCTCGGGTCGCGTGGAGCGGTCCGCCGGCGCGTCGCCGTCGGGATGACGGGACGGACCATCGCCGCCGGGATGCCTTGCGGGCGAACCGCTTCCGGCATCCGGACCGACCAGCAGGGGAACCGGTGCGGGGTCGTCGTCGCCGCGCGGCCGGTCGCTGTCGGAGTCGTCGCGGCGCGCGGCCGGGTCCTCGTCGTTGCGCGGAGCCGCGCCTTCGTCGCGGGGTCGAGCATCGCCTTCACCGGGTAGGCCCGGTTCGCGCTTCGGGCGAGGTTCTTCGCCGTCGCGAGGCCGATCCGTTTGCGGGGCAGCATCTTCCGGACGCGAGGCGGAGTCGTCGTGGCGCGGGGCGGAGTCGTCCGGGCGCGTGGCGGCATCATCGGAGCGTGGGGCGCCACCCTCCTGACGCGGAGCACCACCCTCCTGGCGGGGAGCGCCGGCCTCGGGCCGTGGAGTGCCACCCTCTTGACGAGGAGCGCCCGCCTCAGGACGCGGAGTGCCACCCTCTTGACGAGGAGCACCGGCCTCAGGACGCGGAGTGCCACCCTCTTGACGAGGAGCACCGGCCTCAGGACGCGAAGCACCACCTTCCTGACGAGGAGCGCCCGCCTCAGGCCGCGAAGTGCCACCTTCTTGGCGAGGAGCGCCCGCCTCGGGCCGCGAAGCACCGCCCTCCTGACGGGGAGCACCCGCCTCCGAGCGTGGCGCACCACCCTCTTGACGCGGCGCACCGGCCTCCGGCCGAGAAGCACCCCCCTCCGGACGCACGGCAGAACTCCCGCCCGGCGATTCGGCGCGGACCTTTACTCCACTCTCACCTGCCGCCCGATCCGAAGACCGAGGCGCCTCGGAGCCGCCCGCCTCCGCGCGCACACCGGGAGTCGAACTACGTTCTCCGCCACGGACATTCGGCTCCGCGACGCCCGCACGGGTATCCGCGCGCGGCCGGTCCGCACTCTGCCGCGCCTCCGGCGCGTTCGCCCGCGAATCGCCGGCGCGCGACTCGCCACCCGACTGCGCCCTGGCGGGCTCGGCGCCGCGACCCGGATCCGCACTACGCCCAGGATCGGCGCTGCGACCCGAGTCGACGCTGCGTCCGGTATCGCCGCCGCCGGCGGACTGACGCGCCTCGCCCGGCACACCCGACCTCGGCTGCGACCCGTCTCCGCCGGTCCGAGCCGGGTCGGATGTAGTCGAATTATGTTGGGGCGCAGCCTGTCCCGAATCGGGCGCGCCGCCAACCTGGCTTCCGGCATGCTGCTGTGGAGCCGAACCGCGGTCGGTCCCAGCGGCTCCGGACTCCCCCGCGCCACGATCGTGCGCGCTGCCGCCCTGGTCCCCCGCGGTGGTGGTGTTGTGATCTTGCGGGAGGCCCGCGCGGCTTTCGGAACCGCCCTCGTGGCGCCCGCCGTCGGCGCCGCGGTTGTCCGAACCACCCTGATGCTGCTGAGATCCTTTGTCGCCGTGGCCCGTTGCGTCCCCGGACCGGCTCGACGAGCCGTCGCCTGAGCTGTGCGCGGGGGTGTCGGCCGAGCTCCGCGGCGACGAACCGTCACCGGTGCGCGACGTCGAGCCGTCGCCGGTGCGCGACGTCGAGCCGTCGCCGGCACTGCCCGTATTACGGGTGTTGTCACCCGTTCCCGAGTTACCCGTTCGATTATTGCTTCCGCCGCTCGAACCCTCGCCGCCGGTCCGGCCGGACGAGCCGCCGGCGCCGCCCTGCGTCGCACCATTCGTAGCACCAGAAGTGTTGTTGCCCACGCCGTTTGAGCCGGCCGGGTGGACACCGGGTGAGTTGTTCTCACCGACCCCGGTCGGCGCGGATGTGCTGGGGGTCCCGACCCGCGGCACACCGGTCGGATCGACGTGTATGCCGCCGCCCCACTTCGGCGACGTGCTGAAGTACCCGTTCGACAACGCCTTGTTGCCGCCCGACATCGCGCCGTTGGAGACGCCCGCGGTGAACATCCGCGGATCGAGGTTGCTGAACGCGCCGCCCCAGCCTCTTTCGGCGACGTCCATCGCGAACTGCGGCAGCGCCCCCGCGACGGCGCCCACGGAGCCCGCGGCCGCGCCCGTGATCGCGCCGGCGAAGAAGGGACGCATCTTGCCCTGCAGCGCGTGGCCGAGCTTCTCGCCGAGCGGGCCCGCCACGCCCGCGCCGAGGCCCGAGGACAGGGCCGTCATTCCGACCTGTTTCCAGTTGACGCCTTCTTTGCGATGGCCCTGCCACACCTGTATCTGCTGGATGCCCAAGTCCTGCATGGTGCCGAGGGTCATATCGATGACAACGTGCTTCGCAAGGAACTTGAACAAGCCCGGCAAGACCATTTTGCCCAAGGCCCGGCTGATCGCGGCCATCACGCGCTGGGCGATCATTCGGATGCCGAACCTCGTCGCGGCGATGGCGCCGGCCTCCACGGCGGGGGCGGTCGGCGGGAACAGCCACGCCGCCGCGATCTCTAGCGCCAGCAGGCCGAGCGAGGACGCCATCATCCATTTGGCGTACTCGATTTCGTCGCCCACCTTATCGGCGGAATCGGCGATGCCCTCGAAGAACTTCGCCATTTTCTGGAGGTTTTGATTTTCTTGTTCTTTGGAGGCGCCCGCGCCACTCCACATTTTGTCGAAGACGCCGCCGATTTCGTCGCGCGCCACCCCGTGCGGATATGCCGCGAGTGCGGCGTTCTTGGCCGCCATGATGTCGGCCTCGATGCCGCGTATTCCGTTGGCGGCGTTACGCCAGTCGTCGGCCAGGCCTCGCATCCCGGTCTCGGAACCCTCGGGCCAGTCGCTACCGGCGACCCACCCGAGTACGTCGAGGACGCCGTCCCAAAAATCCGCCATGTCTGGTCACCAACCGATCACCAACCGGAATCGGTGACCCCCGGCTTCGTCGGCTTGACTTGCTCGACGGGTTCCACGTTGTCGAAGGTCATTCCGGTGTCTTCGGCCGCGACGGTGGCGCGGTCGCGCGCGTCCGGCTTGGTCTGCGGCGCCCGCTCCATCGTCGGCATCAGCGAGCTCACGTCGGGCATGCCCTCGACCAGGTCGGACAGCTTCGGCAGGCGCGCCCGATCCTGCTGGATCGGCGCCATCAGTTCCTGCGTTCGACGCATCACGTCCGCGGTGGCGTCCTGCGCGGCCTTCAGGATCGCGCGCGCCAGCTCGGGGTATTCGAGATCCTCCACGCCGCGGCCGAATTTGACGTCGATCAGCACGCCGTCGGCGTTCACCGCCACGGTGACCCGGCCGCCCCGCTCGGAGGCCTTGCCGATCAGCGCGGTGCGTTGACGCTGCAGTTGCGCGATGTTCCGAAGCTGCGACTGCACCTCATCCATGAGCCCCGCGACATTCTCGCGCGAAAAATCATGTGTCACAGCGGCCGACCCTCACTCATCTGTACTCGAAGCCTCGCCGGTTCGGTTCCTCCAGTTTCGTCTGGATATCGTCGGCGACCTTGGCCTGGGAGTCGGCCAGCCCGTTGAACGCGCCGGACATCCCCCCGTTGCCGCCCTCGCCGACGGCGAAGTCGCGCATGTTCTTCTTCGACGCCAGGTAGCCGGGCTGCCCGTCGGCGCCGTCGGCGAACTGCTTGCCGAGCTTGTCGTCGCCCCACGGCGCGCCGCGACCGGCGGTCGCGGACTCCAGCGTCGACCACACGCCGGCTACGCGGGTGCCCACCTGTCTGGTCTTCCCTGCGGCTGCGCGGAATGCGGCGGGATCGATCTCGAATTTCTCCGTCATCGTGAACCCTTCCCTCCAGTGCCGACCGGGCTTGCCGCCCTGTTCACGACCCGCGCGCCGTTCCTACCGTGTCTGTTCATGCACGGTTCACGTGCGCAGTGACGATCAGTCAAACAACCGTAACACCAACAACACTCGCCGACCACTCCAATCGGGTGCCCTGCCGAGCCCCAGAATATGGGGGCACGACCCTCTCCCGAGCATGCTCTGGTCAGCGAAAACGCCTCTGACAGACCCGTCTTCCGTGCCTCGCTCCCGCTCGGCTCACGAGGCCTCCATCGCGCTGTGCCGCTGCTGGAATCGCTGCTCGAACTCCGCGATATAGATCGACGGCGCCACCGAGGACGAAGACTGTTCCAGCACACCGTCGTCGGCGATGTAGAACAGGGCACGGCCGATCGCGATCTCATCCGGTTTCGTCGGTACGTAGACCATCCAGCCCACGCTGATCCGGTCCGCGCGCAGGTCCGCCAGCGGGTATCGGGAGGTGTCCATACCGCTGTCGATCAGGAACTGACGCACCCTGGCCAGCGCGTCCTCCTGCGGCATCGGCTCGGGCAGCGTCATGGTGACCCCGCCCATGGCGAGCTGGAAGAAGGCGCTGTCCACATCGAACTCACCGTCGGCGCCGAAGACGTCGACCAGCGTGGCGCGGGTCGCGACCCCGACCTCCGCGGCCGACACCAACGTCGCCGCCGCCGCGCGATGCCGGGGCGTCACCCGGTCGCCGAGCACGCCGCAGACGATGTCGACGACCGTCTCCGAGGTCCACATGCCGGGCACCGCGTCGCTGAGCTCGTCCGCGATCGGCGACTCGCCGCGATACCAGGTGCCGCCCTCCCACCAGTAGCAGAACGACAGCAACCCGCCCGCGACCCGCGCGTTCAGGACCGGGTTGGCGACCCATTCCGGCGCGCCCGCGTAGAGCCGCGGCATGGGCTCGCCGTGGTTGTAGACGCGATCCAGCGCGGGCGCGTTCCACACGCCCCCCGAGAGCACGGCGCGCCCGCCGGGCAGGGAGTACAAGGTCGAGCCGCTGCGCTTGAGTCCCTCGAACCAGCTCATCGATGGCAGCACGCGCGGTCCGAGTTCGGATCCGGCCGCGACGAACGCGGCGGCGATCACCGCCCACCGGGCGGCCATGAGCGGGAACGGCGGGAAGTCGTCCGCCGACAGCTCGCCGCGCCTGCCCACGTCGCGATCCGCCCTCGCCTGCGCGGCGGCCTCCCGCGGCGTGCGGGACTGGCGATCGCCGTGGCCGAGGTAGGCGGCGAGCCAAATGGGAAGGGACGCACGGGGATACACCTCGAGGTCCGCGCGGTAGATCTCCGGTGCGAACAACTGGTCGTCCGGGAAGGGCTCATCGCCGTAGTCGTAGTCGACCTCGACCTGCCCCTCGCTGGTCAGCGTGAGCAGATAACGCCACCAGGGTCCATCGCTGAGTTGAGCCGAGAGATGCCGATGCTCGCGAATCATCGCGAGCACGTCCTCCGGCGGAAAGGCCCGGGCGACCCGGTCCTGCTCGTCGGTGAAGACGACCATCGCCACCTCGGCGCCGACCGCCATCGCGAAGGTCGCCTCCAGCCGTGTCCAGCCTTCCGGACCCGCCGCGCCGAGTTCGCGAGCCACCTGACGGCTGATCGCGCCGGCCCGCTCGGCCACGTCCTCGGTCTGCGGCGCGGCGCCGGCGAGGGTGAAGCCCACGTCGGGGGCCTCGCCTTCGTCATCGACGCCCGAGTCTGCGTCGGCTTCCGGCGAGGCGTCGAGGGACCGCGGGGCGACGGCCGGTGCCTCGGCGGAGGGGTCGGTGAACTCCGACTCGTGCGCCGGTACCAGGAAACGTCGCATGAACGCCGTCTGGGCCGCGGAGGTTTCCGGCGTGGACTCGACGGAATGCTCGTGATCCGTAGCCGATTCGGCGCGGGGCTCGTTGTGCGAAGCCTCGTCGTCTGGTCTGGTCACGTCGCGGATCTCTCCTCAATCAGGCACACCGGATATCGACCGGCTCACTGGCGTGGCCGCTCGAAATCATCCTGGCACAGCGGGCGGCGCGGCGAGCGGCGAATATCGCCGGGCCGGCCGCCCGGTGCCGGCCTCAGTTCGCCGGGGACAGTCCGAGCATCGGCAGCTCTATCGGGCTGTTGCCCGTGTTCTCATTCCACGCTCGATAGGCCAGCGCCGCGGGTTCCGCGATGCCGTACGCGTCGCGTAAACCGGTGACCACCATGGCCGCCACCTGACCGTACTCGGCCGACGACATCGGCCAAGGCCACTCGTGCCACCAATTGCCGACGTGGTCGAATTCCGGCGGCCGCCATCCCGCGTCCGCGATCAGCCGATTGCCGGCCTCGTCCGCTTGCACGGCCTCTTCGAGCCACCTATCGCCGCAGAGTTCGGCGGTGAGCATGTCGTCGAACTGCCGGAACTGCGCGTAGCGCGCAACCTCGGTCGCCGGGGTCGACTCGGCGATGATCACCACCGCGCCCGCCGACAGGCCGGCCAGCTCCTCGGCGAGCCCGGCCGCGAACTCGTCCCACCCGTTCAATCCGCGTCCCGACCTTCGAGTTCGATGGCCTGGTCGTGCAATGCGAGCTTGGCGTTGGTGAACAGCGTGAGCTCGATCATGGTCTTCAGTCTCTGCAATACCAGGGTGGTTTCCGGGCCCGCCCAACGAATCTCGGGCGAACTGCCGGGCTTTCTCGTACTGGGCTCGCCGAGCGCGGCGGTCAGCGCACGACTCATCCTGACGAAGGCGTCACGGGTGTTCGACTGCCCAGGAGATTCGTCGCGTCCCCCACCGGTCACCTCGACGGTGATGAAGTCCGCGCGGCCGTCCCAGCCGATGATGCCCGCGGTGTCGAAACCGAAGATGGCGTCGAACATCACGAACTTCGGCTCGGCGACCGCTATCTCCCAGCCGAACTCGGCGGCCACCTGGGGAGCGTCGTCCATTTGCCATGACCACTTCAGCGCCCGCAGCCGGGTACCCAGATCGACGATCTCCTCGTCGGTCAGTGCGCGCCATTCCGTCATGCGATCACCCTAGTCGTACCGTCGGGACCTCGTCTTTCCGCGCGATCGACTGTGCCATAACGGGTAGGCCTATACAACACGGTCAAGCGAAGATAGTGGCCCTTCTCGACGGGTCCGAAAGGACGTCGCGGAGCAGTAGGCCGAGGTCCATGTCGGGCGGGAGCGAACGGTAGATCACATCGAAGGCCGGGACGCCCGCGACGCTGACCACGAGCCTGGTGTTGCGCTGATCGTAGGGATACCAGTCGACGGCGACCGGGCCGTCGAGATCGACGTCGCTACCGCCGATGCGCAACCCGAGCCTGCCGTGGTGCCGGTAGAGGACCACCGGGACGTCACCCAGATCGCCGTAGACGCCACCGAATCGGTGCGAGCCGCCGGACGTCGCCTGCAACGCGCCGGTTACCGGATCGAACTCGGCGAACACGCCGTAGCCGACGTAGGGACGCACGACAACCGTTGGGCCACCGGCGTTCTCGCTGACATATGGACGCCGACCATAGCCGTTGCTTCCGCCGTTGCGGTGACCGGTTCCGCCTGACTGCGCTCCGCCGCCCATAGGCGGGGGCATGCCCGGTGGGAGGGAGGACGGCGCATCGTTCGCGGAAACCGAATTTCCCGACGGTGCATGCGGAGGTGCTGATATCCCCGGACCTTCGGCCCCACAGGTCGCCACTTGTTCCCCTGCGAACGGTGTCGGCTGATGTGGGGGTGACGATAGATGTGAGTTCGGCGGACCGAGAGTCTGTGCGGAATCCGGCAGATTCAGCGCCCCCGGAGCATGACCGGGCTCCGTCGGCACCGCCCAATTCGGCGAGACCGGCATCTGCGGGGCGGCCGGTGGACTCGGTGGAGCGGCACTGTGCGGCGGAGCCGACGAATTCAGCGGCACCGGCGAGTTCGACGGCGGCATCCCTTGTGGCATCCCCGGTGATTGCGGGATGCCCGGAGGATCCGATGGTGCCGAAACCTGGCTCGGCACTGCCGGTTCCGGCGTCACCGGCATGTGCCCGATATTCGGTGACGTCGGAACCTGTGAAGTCTCCGGCGAGCCGAACCAGTCCGACGAGACCGGTGTCCGCGGAGAGCCCGACAGGTTCAGCGGGATCGAAAAGTCGGGAGATGCCGACGGATTCGGCGGCATCGTCGGGTGCGACGGTAAGGGAACGTGCGGCGATTCCGGCGCGTGCGGCGGCTCCGGCAGGATCGGCGGCACAGGGGGTTGCGGAGACACTGGCGGACTCGGTGGCTCGGGGAACTGCGGCGGTACCGGCGAACTAGGCGAGGCGGGCGGCGGTACCGTCGGGTGCGGCGGTACGGGAACGTGCGGCGATCCCGGCGCATGCGGCGACTCCGGCAGACTCGGCGGCACAAGGGCCTGCGGAAACACCGGCGGACTCGGTGGCTCGGGGAACTGCGGCGGTACCGGCGAACCAGGCGAGGCGGGCGGCGGCACCGGCC
>NZ_BAGH01000058.1 GCF_000308715.1 Nocardia tenerifensis NBRC 101015 | reverse complement strand
ATCGGCGTGTACGTCGAGCGTCATCAGCCGCGCAACCCAGTAGATCCCGCACCATCTCTCGGGCCACGCACTCGGAATAGGACCCGAAAGTCGGTGCGGATCCCGAATGAGAGTGCAGCATCGTGGAGGGAGGCGACGACTGCCCGCGAGCGTCATCAGGCGCGCACTCCAATAGATCCCGCACCACCTCTCGGGCCAGGCACTCCGAATAGGGCCCTAAACTCGGTGCGGATCCCGAGTGAGAGTGCGGCGTCGTGGTCGACTGCCCGCAGGGATGTCGCGGACGAGACCGCCCTAGGCATCGGCGCGCACGTCAAGCATCATCAGCGGCGCAATCCAGTAGATCCCGCACCCTCACTTGGGCCACGCACTCGGAATAGGGCCCTAAAGTCGGTGCGGGGCCTGAGAGAGGGTGCGGGGGTTACCACTCGGGGAGGCGGCGTCTGCCTGCGAGGATGTCGCGGACTAGGTCGTCGTAGGCGTCGGCGAGTTCGGCGAGGTGGTGCCAGGCGCCGTGCAGTCTTTCGTCGTGGGCGTCGAGGGTCATCAGCGCGTGGTGGGCGCGCACCGAGGATTCGGCGATGCGGTCGATGACCGCGCCGACGGTCTCGGTGTGCAGGGTCGCACCGAGGCGGTGCTGGGGAACGCTGCGCGCGACCCAGTCATCGATGGCCATGACCAATTCGGCTCTGCGACGCTCGATTTCAAGGACCACCAGCGGGTCGGTGTCCACCGAGCCACCGCGGCCGACCAGTCTGCGCTCGTGCAGCACCGCGAGATCGCGGGCGAACCAGAGCAGCGGACCGCCGACTACGCGGTGTCCACGACACGCCCGAACAAGTAGATCCGAAGTGGGGAGCAGGCCGGGAGTATGGGACTGCACCACCGATTCGGCGCACCGCAGGGCGCCGGGAAGAGCCATTACGACCGTTGTATCCGAACCTGCCACGTTGCCTCGCCGTCGTCGCCGCACAACACCGGATCAGGACGTTCATTACAATAAACCTCTGAAGGCACCTGTCAAGCTTTACCGGGCCGTAGGAAGTCACGAAGAGTACACTTCGTTACCTGCACGACCAACCGAGGAGCAAGATGGCGGACGGTCCGACGTACCACCGGATCGCAGACCTCCTCCGCGAGGAGATCCGCGCGGGAAAGTGGAAGCCGGGTGATCGGTTGCCCAGCCACACGGAACTGGCCGAGCACATGCAGGTCTCGCTGACGACCGCTCGCAACGCCATTCAGGTCTTGGTCACCGAAAATCTTGTCTATACAGCTACTTCCCGCGGGACCATCGTGCGAAACCAGGAAGTTCTGGAATCGGTCGTCACCGACCATATCCGCCAGGATCGGCCGAAGTCGCCGCACGATATCTTCGAGGAGATCGCGCGCGCCGCGAATCGCGTGCCGTCCAAGGAGTTCAGCGCGAAGATGGAGCCGGCCGGGCCCTCGGTCGCGTTATGGCTCGGCGTGCCGGAGGACTCCTGGGTGCTGGCCAGGACGGTCGTCCAGTTTCTCGACAACGAGCCGTGGTCGTGGGAGGTCAGCTTCTACCCGCGCGACCTGGCCGAGGCCACGGGAATCGACTCGCCGCACGACATTCCGGAGGGCACCACCCGGCGCCTGGCCGACCGGGGCCACGCGGAGACCGCGCACCGCGATACCCTGACGGCGCGGCCGGCCTCCGCCGAGGAGGCCACCGTGCTCGGCGTCGCGACGGGCACGATCCTGCTCGACCATCTGCGGATCGGCGCGAATCACCAACGGGTCACCAGGGCGACCCGCCACCGCTCGATTGCCGCGCGCAATCGGCTCGCCTATCAGCTCGGCGACACCGAGGGCCTCGGCGTCATCGGACGCACCATCGGCGTCCCGTACGGACCGGGTATCGCATCGGCATGAACGCAATCTTGCTCCGCCAGGCGACAATTGACGATCTGGGCGTGATCTGCCGACTACGCCTGCAACGCACCGCGTGGCTCACCGCGCGCGGCTCCGACCAGTGGACGGTCACGGGCCGCGGCCTGCCCATCGAGATCTTCGCGCGCGCCGTCGGCCGGTCGCTGGACGCGGGCGAGACCTGGATCGCCGAGATGGCGGGCGAGCCCGCGGGCACGATTACCGTGAATCGCCACGCGGACCCGGGGCTCTGGTCGCCGTGGGAACTATTCGACGCGGTCGTCGTCCATTACATGATCGTCGACCTGCGCTTCGCCGGACACCGCATCGGCCACCGATTGCTCGCGCACGCCGCCGGACTCGCGCGCCGACAGGAGCGCGACTGGGTCCGCCTCGACGCGTGGACCACCAACACCGAGCTGCACGACTATTACCGCAGGGAGGGCTTCGAGCTCGCTCGCATAGCGGGCCCGGTGGCGACGGGTCCGTCCCGTGCGCTCTTCGAAAGACGCACCGACAGCTGGGATCTCGAGGCCGGCCTGCCCGAGATCTCCGTCGCCTCCTACACCGGCGGCAGGTAGGCGATCTGCACCATCTCCTGCCCCTTGCTGCGGGAGGCCAGCGTGCCGCGGCCCGGCGGGAGCTTGCTCGGACGGATCTCGCCGATGATCTTGCCCTCGTCCCGGGAGCCGTTCATGATCAGCGTGTCCACCGAGAGGTTCTTCAACCCACCGATGATCGGGTCGTAGAGCGCGCGCGAGACGCCGCCCATGCGCCGGGTGACCACGAAGTGCATGCCGATGTCGCGGGCCTGCGGCATGTACTCGATCAGCGGCGCGAAGGGATTGATGCTGCTGGTCGCCACCATGTCGTAGTCGTCGACCACGATGTAGATCTCCGGCCCCTCCCACCAGCTGCGGTCGCGCAGCTCCTGCGGGGTGATGTCGGCGCCGGGGATGCGCTTGGACAGGAACTCCGCGACCTCTTGGATCATCGGCCCGCAGGTCTGCGACGAGGTGGAGTACCCGGCGAGGTGGTCGCCCTCGACCACGCCGAGCATGGTCCGGCGGTAGTCGATCATGATGATCTTCGCCTGATCGGGGGTGGAGTTCTCCACCACGCCGGTCACGATATTGCGCAGCAGCGTCGTCTTGCCGGACTCGACGTCGGCGAAGGCCATGAAGTGCGGCTCTGTGCCGAAATCCAGGATCAACGGCTGCAATTCGGATTCACCGAGACCGACGGCCACCCGGGTGGGACTCAGCTCGATGTCCTGTTCGCGCACGATGGCGAGCAGGTCTTCGCGGGGGAACTGCATGGGCAGCATCCGTACCTCCGGCGCGCGCCTGCCGGCGTGCAGCTCCGCGAGTTCCTGCCGGGCCAGGGTGACGCCGTCGGCGAGCGAGTCCGGGTTCGAGTCGGAGTCCAACCGAGGCAGGGCCACCAGCATGTGCAGCTGATCCGGTGTCATGCCGCGGCCGGGGCGGCCGACCGGCACCTGAAAAGCGGTGCGCCGCCCCATCTCCGAGTCCGTGGGGTCGCCGAGTCGCAGCTCGAGCCGGGTACCGATCTGGTCCTTGACCACCGGCCTGATCTCGGCCCACCGGGACGCGCCGATGATGATATGGATGCCGTAGGACAGGCCCTGTGCCGCAATGGAATTGATCTGCGGCTCGAGCACCTCGAACTCCTCGCGGATCGCGGCCCAGCCGTCGATCACCAGGAACACGTCGCCGAATCGGTCGTCCGCCAACGGATTTCCGGCCGACGCCGCGCCCTCGGGCACGTGCGCCGCCGCGGCGAACTTGCGCCGCCGGAACTCGGCCATCGACTCGATGCCGAGCTCGGTGAACCGCTCCTCCCGCTGGCGCATCAGCGAGGTGAGCTCGGCGACGGTGCGGCGCACCCGGTCACCGTCGAGCCGACCGGCCACGGAGCCGACGTGCGGCAGGCCGACCAGGCCCGCCATGCTGCCGCCACCGAAGTCGAGGCAGTAGAACTGCACGTGCTGCGGGGTATGGGTGGCCGCGGCGGCCATGATGATGGTGCGCAGGGTGGTCGATTTACCGGACTGCGGACCGCCGACGACCGCCACATTGCCCTGCGCGCCGGCCAAACTGATGGTCAGCACGTCGCGGCGCTGTTCGTACGGCTTGTCGATGACGCCGATCGGCATCCACAACTGGCCGTGCCGGTTGACCGGCGAGCGCCAATCCGGGTCGGGCAGCAGCATGTCGACCGTCGGGGACTCGTCCAGCGGCGGCAGCCACACCTCGTGCGCGGGGCGGCCGTGGCCGGTCAGCCGCTTGACGACCACGTCGAGCAGGGAGTCCGGGATGCCCTCCTCGGAGCCGGGCGCGCCGAGCGCCGAGGGCGGCGGCGGGAGCTCCAGCAGCGGGTTCGTCGGGGACGGCGGCAGATCGAGCGCGGAGTCGTCCGCGATCGGCTCGGGCGTCTCCACGGGCGCGGCGGTGAACACCGCGGGCCGCTGCCCGCCGACCGGTGTGCCGTCCTCGCCGGTCACCGTGCCGACCGGCGCGACGTAAGGCCCGGACACGTAACTCGCGTTGAACCGCAACGGATCCGAGGCGTCGCTCTTCAGGTACCCGGCGCCGGGCACGCTCGGCAAGTGGTAGGCGTCGGTGATGCCGAGGACCGCGCGCGACTCGTTGGCCGAGAAGGTGCGCAGGCCGATGCGGTAGGACAGGTGCGACTCCAGGCCGCGTAGCTTGTTCTCCTCGAGCCGCTGCGAGGCGAGCAGCAGGTGCACGTGCAGCGAGCGGCCGAGCCGGCCGATCATCACGAACAGCTCGGCGAAATCGGGCTTCTGCGAGAGCAATTCGGAGAACTCGTCGACCACGACGAACAGCGCGGGCAGCGGATCGAGCGGAACGCCTGCGGCCCTTGCCTTCTCGTAGTCGGTGACGTTGGCGTAGTTGCCCGCCGACCGCAGCAGCTCCTGGCGCCGGTTCATCTCGCCGGCCAGGGCGTCCTTCATGCGGTCTACCAGGGACAGTTCCTCTTCCAGGTTGGTGATCACCGCCGCGACGTGCGGCAGCGAGTCCAGTCCGAGGAAGGTCGCGCCGCCCTTGAAGTCGACGAGCACCAGGTTCAGCGCGTCCGGTGAGTGCGTGGTGACCAGCGAGAGCACCAGGGTGCGCAGGAACTCCGACTTACCGGAGCCGGTCGCGCCGATGCACAGGCCGTGCGGGCCCATGCCGTTCTCGGCCGACTCCTTGATATCGATCTCGACCGGCGTGCCGTCGGGGGTGATGCCGATGGGCACGCGCAGCCGCTCGCGCGCGGTGCGCGGGCGCCAGACGCGCGCCGGATCGATCTGCGCGGCGTCCGGAATCTTCAACAGCGCCATCAGCCCCGGGTCGGCCGTCGAGCCCTCGCCGAGACTGACGATCTGGGCCGCGGTGGCGAGCCGGTAGCGCGACAGCGCGCGCGAGAACGCCTCGGCCTCAGCCGGACTCACCTGGTCCGCGGTGGCGAACTTCTCCACGCCCGCCGCGCTGCGCGCGGACACGTCGCCGTCCGCGGCGACCAGCTGCAGCCCGCGCCGCGCGGCGAGGCCGCCCTCCGGCGCGGTGAGGTCTAGCACGGTCACCGAATCCAGGCCGGACTCGCTGATCAGCCGCTCGTTGCCGTTGACGTACCCGTCGTCGATGATCACCACCAGGTGCAGCCGCCCCTGGGTCGGCTGCGGGTTGCGCATGAACCGTCCGCGCTCCATCAGCTCCGCCGAGAGCGCGGTCTCCAGCTCGCCGAGCGAGGTGTACATCATGCGGGCCGAGCCCATGCCGTCGCGCAGGGTCGGATGTTGCAGGTGCGGAAGCCATTTCGCCCATGCCCACGGCCCGTCGGGGTCCGCGCAGACGATGGCGACCGCGAGATGGTCGGGGCCGTGGAAGGTGACCAGCTCCATCAGCATCGAGCGGGTCAGCATGCGCGCGTCGTGAGCCGGGCCGCTGATGTTGATCGCGGGGAAGGCGCGCAGCGAGACCGCGGTCGGCAGGCTGTGCACCACCGAATGGGTGCGCACGAACCGGCGCAGCGCGACGGTGGAGACGGGCTCCAGGTCCTCGAGCGGACCGGTCTCCGGCCGGGCCAGCTTGGTGGCCAGGCGGTGGCTGCCCATGCCGACCCGCACGTGCCCGAAGTCGGGATCGTTGGGCCTGCGCTCCCACATGCGCCGGGTGCCGATCAGCGAGGGCAGGTCGGCCGGGTCCGGGTGGCTCCATACCAGCGTCTCCAGCTGCTTGCTGCCGGTGCGCCGCACGTCTTTTCGGATCTGATCGAGGTAGCGGAAGTAGTCCTTGCGTTCCTCGTTGAGCTCGACCGCGCGCTTGCCGGTTCCGCCGCGGAAGCCGGCCATCATGCCGACCATCGACATGAGCATCATCATCGGGAACATCATCGACAGCGGATTGGCCAGCAGGTTGCGGCCCATCATCGCCATCATCGCGATCATGCCGATGACCGCGATCACCATGACGACCGGCATCAGCTTCATCATCAGCGGCGCGGGCAGCGGGCGCGGAATCTCCGGCGGCGCGGTCAGCGCCACCTCGCCACCGGGTGCCCGTGGCGGCGCTATCCGGGGTCGTCGGACGAAACCTTCGGTAGCCATGGATTCCTTCGATCGGTCGAGCTGTCTGTGTTCGGCGCGACGCCAGGGTCAGGGATCGAACTCCGCGTCGATGTCCCGGCGTCGGCGGCGGAACGGAATCACCACCGCGATGCCGATGGCCAGGGCGGTCAGGCAGGTCAGCGAGCCGATCACCGCGATGCGGCGCGGCCGCGGATCGGGCCCCGGCGGGATGACGGGCGCGGCGATGGCCCGCTCCACGTCGGCTCCCTCGCTCACGGGCTTGTCGGGCAGCTGCGCGGTGAGCGCGGCGAGCGGGTCGATCAGGCCCGCGCCGATCGCGTCGTCGTGGCCGGTGCCCGGGGCATGCGAGGTGCGGATGATGCGCTCCATCACCTGTCGCGCATCGAGATTCGGGAATCGCGACCGCACGAGCGCGGCCAGCCCCGCTACATAGGGCGCCGCGAAACTGGTGCCGTCCACCGGACGAATGCCCTCGTCGGTCTGCACACCGTTCACCAGCCCGACGCCGCCGCCTTTGCTGTCGAGGGAGACGATATTGCGCCCGATCGCGGCCACCGCGACCCACGGGCCGTGCAGTGACAGGTCCGAGGGCTTGCCGTCGGCGTCCACCGAGCCGACCGCCAAGACGTACGGGGAGAACCACGCCGGGCTGGCCACGGTGGTGACCGAACCCCAGCCGGAACCCTCGTTCTGCTTCTGGCACGGACCGTTCGACTCGACGTTTCCCGCGGCGGCCACCACGACGACGTTGCGGTCGTAGGCGTACTTCACCGCGGCGCCCAGCGAAGAGTCGGCGGTGTCGGAACCCGCTGGGCTGCATGCCACTTCGGAGATGTTGATGACGGTGGCACCGAGATCCACGGCGCGCACGACGGCCGCGGCCAGGGTGAGCACGCTGCCGTAGCCGTCCGCGCGGATGGTGCCCGGCGGGCGATCGCTGCCGCGATCCTTCTTCTCGTAGGCGAGGCTGAGCTGGCGAATGGTGAGGATCTCCGCGTCCGGCGCCACGCCGGTGAACGCGTCGGCGGGGCTCGGCTGCGCCGCGATGATGCCGGCGACCAGGGTGCCGTGGCCGTCGCAGTCGACCGTGCCGTCGGTATCGGAGACATAGTCGCCACCCGGCTGCAGCGCGGCCAAACGCGGATGCCGCTGCACACCGGTGTCGATGACCGCGACCTTTTGGCCTGCGCCCCTGCTGAACTGCCACGCCGAGGGCAGGTCGAGCACCCGCTGCGCGATCGGCGGCTCGCTCGGCGGCGACCCGGTGAGGGCGGGCTCGGCGCACTGGTCACGCTGCTCGGTCGGCTCGAGCGGCGCGGGGCGGCCACTCAGCGCCTGGGCGATGGCGAGGGCTCCGGGATCGATGCCGGGCGGTGAGATCGCCGAGGCGGGCGGGGCCGGCGCACCGACGAGGCCGACCACCGCGGCGGCGCACGCCGTCCGCAGCAGGCCACGACGGAAAGCGCTAGGTCCCATCGGTTCCCGCACTCATATGTTTCTGGCCAGTGAGTAGACGTTCATGATCCACAGCACCAGCGGGATCAGCGAGATGATCAGCAGGTACTCGAAGATCTCGATCATGCGCCGGGTCACCGGCGTGACCTCGATATGCGGCCCGATCACGCCGAAGCCGACCGTGCCCGCCGCGAAGGCGACCAGCAGGCCGACGCCGACCAGTTCGAACTCGCTGTCCCCCAACGCCGCACCGACGACCAGCGTGACGAACGTCAGGCACCCGCCCGCGATCAGCGTCGCGGCCTGGGTGAGGTCGGCGAAGGACCGGCCGCGCAGGCACAGGATGATGCCGGTGACGACGGCCAGCGTGATCCCTTGCCAGCGGGCCGAACCCAGCGGATCGGCCGCGCCGAACGCGCCGATCACCGCGCTCAGCGTGCACGCGATGATCAAGCCCGACTGGTACTGATTGGCCGCGCGGGCCCGCTCGCCGAGGCCGGACGCCGACGGCAGCGCGGTGGCGCCGATCGCGCCGATGCCCTCGATGGTCGGGCGCTGCTCGTGATCGGCCGGGTCGATCGCGGCGCCCGCGGTCGGCACCGGCGGTATCGGCAGCCGGGCCAGCAAGGCGGCCAGCCGCGGCACCATCGACAGCAACGCGACGCCGACGACCACCAGGCCGGCGGACAGCTTCGGCAGGCCGGGGTGCCAGGCGAGATACACCGCCGCGGCGGCACCGGCGATCACGCTGGCCGCGCCCGCGGCGGAGAACAGGGTGGCGCCCGCGCCGATGATCCGATAGCCGAGCACGGCGGCCACGAGCGTCACCGAGCTGCCGAGCAGCAGGTGCGAGCTGCCGAGTTCGCCGGGCACGAAAAGCGCCGCCCCGCCGAACAACAGCAGCAGTCCGTCCAGCGACAGCCAGGTCGCGGTGAGTTGGTCGAAGTATTTGCGCGCGGCGAAGCCGGCCGCGACGAACGCGCCGATGCCCACGGCCGACAGCACGAACGCGGGAGCGAGCGGATCGCCGTGCCCGCGCGAGATCACCAGCAGCGCCATCGAGACGAGCACCGTCAGCACCGAGGTGGCCAGGCCCATCCACCGCGCGGACGGACCGGTCCAGCTCCGGAATTCCTCGGCGGTGAGCCGGGATACGGCGTCGATCACGTCGTCGAAGAGGGCGGGCGATTCCTTCGCGGTGACCGACCGCAGCACCAGCAGTTCACCGTCGTGCACGTCGGCGTCGTTGAGCGTGCGGCTCGGCGCGAACGCCTCCTGCCCGATCCGCGCCAAGGTCCAGTGCTGCGCCTGCAGCGGCACCGAGTCGTCGTCGGCCTCGACCTGGTCGGGGTTGCGGGATTCGATCAGGGCCACCAGGTCGCCGATGAAGCCGGCGATCGGCACGGTGGCGGGCAGCCCGACGTCGAGCTGAGTGTTGCCGCCGATGACGGAAACCCGACTCAGCTCCGGCTCAGCGGCGCGTGTGCCACTGGTTGGTGACTCGATCAACGACCCCGGACCCCCGGCCTCTCCACTGACGATTGTTCACGCCTCGACCGCACTGGGTGGAACGTCTTCTGAGTGAAGGACTTCGACACCCGTATGACTCTCACCCAGAGACACTTGCGTTGCAACCTCCCGGCAGCTGAACCTAATGTAACGGACAGACCAGGCACTGCGCGATCGGTAGTCTGGGGGGCATAAACAACTCATCCGCTACTACGAACCAAGACTTCGGGGTCCGACAGCCATGACCGGCAATCGCCAAGCACAACGCGCCTTCGACGCCGGAATTCTGTCGCTGGGGTTGTCCATCGAAGGGCAGGAATCCGCGCGCGACCTCGAGTACGCGAAGCTCGCGTTCCAGCGCGCCACCGAGTGGGATCCCACCATGTGCGACGCCTGGCTCGGCCGCGCCGCCGCCGGTGAGCTCACCAAGGACGTCCTGTTCAACATGCACCGGACCAGTACCAGCACGCTGTACCGCGAGCAGCGCAGGCTCGGCCTGCGACCGCGGGAGCTGGCGGGCCGGTTCCTGCCCGGCCTCTATATCGATTACCCGCTGGCGAGCTACACCGAGATCTGGCTGGCCTGGGCCGCCCAACTCATCGCGGACAAGGAGTACGACGAGGCCGAGCGCGTGCTCGACGAACTCGACGCCTACCGCAGGTCCCAGCTGAGCGACCCGGATCGCGAGATCGACAACCGCATCTGCGCGTACGTCCGCGGCGTGCTGCACTACAACACTCAGCGCTGGCCCGACGTGATGACGGTGCTGGCCGGGTCCGCCGAGTGGGATGACCCCTACCTCGCGGCCGGCGCGAACGTCATGGTCGGCACGGCCTGCGCGCAGCTCGGTCTGTTCGGCGAGGCGATCCGGCGGATGGAACAGGCCGAGCAGGGCCCGATTCCGGCGGCGCGCTCGACCGCCATGTTCTGCCGCGGTCTGTGCCTGCGCGAATCCGGCAACGAAGAAGTCGCACAGGCCCTGTTCGAGAAGGTGTACTCGCAGGCCCCGGATTTCGAGGCGAACGCCGCCGCGATGCGCGACCGCACCTACCGCATCAGCGTCACCTCCCGCGAGACGATCGACGCCCGCACCGACAAGTGGGATCCGGCCTCCGCGCCGTCGATGCGCCAGATCGAGCAGGTCGAGGCCGAGGACCGGGCCAAGAAGATCCTCGCCGAGGCGCGCGCGGAGCTCGACTCCCAGATCGGCCTGTCCTCGGTGAAGACTCAGGTCGCCAAGCTGCAGTCGAGTGCGCAGATGGCGAAGATCCGGGCCGAGAAGGGCCTGGCCGCCGGTGCGCGCGGCCAGCACCTCGCGTTCACCGGTCCGCCGGGAACCGGTAAGACCACCATCGCCCGCGTGGTCGCCAAGATCTACTGCGGCGTCGGAATCCTGAAGACCGACAAGGTGATCGAGGCCAAGCGCGTCGACTTCGTCAGCCAGAACCTCGGCGGCACCGCGCTCAAGACGGAGGCGCTGATCGACAGCGCGATGGACGGCGTGCTGTTCATCGACGAGGCGTACACGCTGATCCAGACCGGCCTGCAAGGCGGCGACTCGTTCGGCCGCGAGGCCGTCGACACGCTGCTGGCGCGGATGGAGAACGACCGCGACCGGCTCGTCGTCATCATCGCCGGGTACGACGGCGAGATCGATCGCCTGCTCGCCGCCAATGACGGTCTGGCGTCACGGTTCTCCAAGCGCGTGCAGTTCCCGTCGTACACGCCGACCGAGCTCGGTGAGATCGGCAAGGTCATCGCGCACAAGCGGGACTCGGAGCTGTCCGACGACGCGCTCGAGCTGCTCGTGCTGGCCTGCACCCAGCTCTACGAGCAGCAGAGCACCGACCAGAGCGGTCAGCCGCGCCGCGGCGTCGACCTGGCGGGCAACGGCCGGTTCATCCGCAACGTCATCGAGGCGGCCGAGGAGGAACGCGAGTTCCGGCTGGCCAACGACGAAACGCTGGACCTGGCCACCATCGACGAGTCGATGCTGATGCGCATCGAGGCGTCCGATATGCACACCGCGCTCACCGGCATCCTCGCCTCGCTGAACGTCGCGTTCAGCGTCTGAGCGGACCGGCGACGCTGGACGAGGCCATCGGCACAGCTGCTGGAGGTCGCCGTGGTCCGCGTCGGTGATCATGGGCAGCATCGGCGTGGCCCCGAATTCGCCGACACGGCAAGAGGATTGGCCACTGCTTGCGGCTCAGTCCGCTGACCGATTCAGGGGTGGCGCTCAGATCCGGCCACATAGGGGCCGTAGCCACTCAGGGGTGAGGCCACTCAGGGCCGGAGCGGTTCGAGGCCGGAGCCGTTCAGGGTCGAGGCCACTCGGGGTCGGAGCCGTTCAAGGTCGGAGCCGTTCAGCCGGAGCCACTCGGAGCCGAGGCCGCTCCGACCGCCGGCCGCTCGGCGAGCCGCGTACGGCATTGGGCCTGACGGCTCCGACAGCGAGCGGCTCCAAGGGCTGACGGCTGAGTCTAGTGCTGCGGTTCCTGCGGCAACATGTCGTGCACCTTCAGCGCATCCTTCGTGGAAAGTGTTGGGCCGGGGACCATTTGGCCGATGATGGCCCACGGCGCGAGACGCGGCGTGTCCCCGAGGCCCAGTATGCCCGCGGTGGCCATGTCGGGAATGCCGTAGCGCACACCGTTGTCCGCGACGTAGAACAGGCTGCCGAGGCGCGGGCTGCCCGGGTACATGCCGGTCACCTGGACGAACTCGCCGGAGCCCGGCGGCACGTACACGGCGTCGACCCGGTCGCCCGCGCCGTCGGCGGTGGCCAGCGAGACGGCCTTCGCCGAATCGGCGATCGGCGCGCGCACACCGGCGAGCAGGGTGACCGAGGCGCGTTCGTTGGGGCCGTCGCCCGCGTCCGCCTTGCGGCTGCCCGGGGATGTGCCCGGCGTCTTGGACCAGGCGACGCACGCTACCGGGGCGTCCTCGGCGTTCAGGATCTTCGGGGTCTCGACCGGAAAGTCGTTGACCGGCAGCACATCGTGCACCACGCGCACCCGGTCGAGCACGTCCGGCGGCATCGTCGGGATCTCGCTCATGCCATGTGAGTCGGCGAACCGGATCACCTGCGCGGTGAACGGGCTCACCGGCTGCAGCGCGTCGGGGAGCACGACATACAGGTCCGGCTTGCCGTCGCCGACGTCGCGAATGGAGATGACGCCGCCGACCGGGATCTTGGCCAGCGGCCCTGGACCGGGCTGCCCGGCCTGCGGGATCTGGGGCGCCGTGAGCGCGGGGACTTCCGTTGTGGCGCCGAGCATTCCGGTGCCGATGGGGCGCGCCCGGTGGGTCGTGAGGTTCAGCGCGCGCACCAGCACCGAGTTGCCCGGGTCGATCTCGGCCCGCTTGCCGTCGTAGACCAGGTAGGTCTTGTCGCTGCGCTTGACCAGCAAGGCCTCGTCCTTGCCGACCGTGCGGATCCGATCGCCGAGGGCCGGGCGGCCCGCGATGATGGTCGTGGTGCCGCCGGTGGCCGAGGCGGCGCTGCCGCCCTGCGACAGCGTGATCGTCTCGCACAGCGCCCATTCCGACCGGGAGCCCTGCGACGAGCCGGGCAGCGCGCTGGGCGCACCGGGGATGCCGACCATGGGGCCGCGCGGCATGTCGTTGAGCTTGCTGTCCTTCACCGCGTGCGGCTCGGCGTTGGTGCCGGTGATCAGCCTGGCGGAGGCCAGATTCAGCACCGGGTGCAGCGTCTTCTTGCCGTCCTCGGATTGCACGACGACATACAGCGCGCCGCTCTGCTTGCCCGAGACGATCAACGAGTCGCCGATCGCGCCCTGCGGCCGCAGGAAACTGAGGATGGCCGCGCCCGCGATGATCAGGATGCCGAGTACCGCGCCGACCAGCAGCGAGCGCACCTGAGACCGCATGGGGTCGTGCAGCATTCGCACATCGCGCCGCACCAGCGCGTGATCGAGTCGGCGCAACAGGAATCGATACCCGTTGACCTGGGCGCGGGTGGTCAGCTGTGCCGGCACTAGGTCTCCATCGAACTGTCGAGAACCATCTTCATCGACACGGTACCGTAATTCCAGGACGGCCCTGAACCGATGTTTTCATGGCCATGGGGCGGCGGCCGTACGGGTGGCAGACAGGGATTACGCGGGTGACGACAACTGTGAACGAGACGAGGCCCGACGAGGCGACCGAAGCGGCGGGCACGGGGGAACCCCCGTCACCCGCCGGCCGCGCCTCGGTCTACGACACGCTGCGCGACCCCGAGTTCTGGCTGTTCCGGATCTATCCGCTGCGGGTGGTCGTGCCGGTGGTGGCGATCGCCGCGGCGCTGGCCTGGATCGTGCTCGCCACAACGCATTCGCTGTGGGGCGCGCTAGGCGCGGGCGTGGGTTTCGCGCTGATCTTCCTGCTGCCGCTCCGGGGTCGCACCCCGGCGGCGCGGATCGGCGGCGCACTGGCCAGGCGGCGCAGCGGACTGCGCCCGGCCGAGCGGCTGGCCCAGGCTCCCGCGTTCGACGTGCCGTTCAGCGAGGGCGGCGGCTACGGGGTGCGCTGGGACGGCGAGCTGCTGCTCACCATGCTGCGGATCGATCCGCCGCCGGACGCGTTGACGCTGCTGCGCCGCGGCTCGCTGAGCACCGATCAGCTGCTCCCGCTCACCGAGATCGCCCGCTGCCTGGATCAATTCGACCTCGCGCTGGCCAGTATCGACATCGTGAGCACGGGCGCGCGCACGGCGGGCACCGGCATCATCTCCCACCTCTACGACGGCATTCTCGGCCCGCTGCCCGCCATCGCGCACCGCACCCTCTGGCTGGTGCTGCGGCTGGACCCGCTCGCCAACGCCGAGGCGGTGGACAAACGCGGCGGCGGCGGCACCGGCGCTCTGCGCACCGCGATGATCGCCACCCGCCGGGTGGCGAACCGGCTCGCCGCGCACGACATCGCCACCTCCGTGCTGACCGCCGTCGAGATGAACACCGCGGTCCGTGAACTCACCCACGGCTTCGAGGTCGATCAACTCACCGAGTCGCCGCAGTCCCTGGAGTACCAGGGCCGCTATATGACCCACTATCAGATCGGCGCGGACATGATCGGCCCGCGCGGGCTGGCCGACATCTGGACCGTGCAGAGCCTGTCCACCACGGTGACCCTGCGGCTGCGGCCCGGCACGCAGCGGCACGACACGCGCGCCGACCACGCGGGCACGGTCGTGCTCAACGCCGTGGTGCGGTTCGACACCACCTTCGAGCCGGAGGAGCCGCCGCTGCCCGGCCTGCGCGAGCTGCCCGGCAATCAGCTGCGAATCCTGTTGGACACCTTGCCGATCGGATCCGCGGGCCGCTGGGGCGCCGACGCCGGATACCGGGGCACCATTGCCGCGCTCACCGACATCGCGGTGCCGACGGCGGGCTGCGGGCAGCTGATCGGCGCCGACGAGATCGGCCAGGGCATCGCGGTCCCGCTGATCGGCGAGGGCACCAGGCACGTCGAGGTCATCGGCAATCTGGACCTGGCCCAGCAGGTGATCCTGCGGGCGACCGCGCTGGGCGCGCACGCCATCGTGCACACCGCGCGCCCCGACGCATGGCACACCATGGTGACCAATCTCGATGCGCCGCACGTCATCTCGATCGCGCCGCGCTCCGCCGGCGCCAGCTATCACGCGCCCGCCGCGCCGCCGCTGCCCGCCGCGCCCTACCCGAGCACCACGGTGCTCGTGTTCGACGGCATCGCGCCGACCACGCACGCGGGCGGGGCCACCATCGTGCACGTGCGCACGCCGGAACAGCCGCCGAGCGCGATCGACGCCGACGTCACGCTGGTCCAGGACCCGAACGCGCCGAACCGGATCACCGTGCGCACCGCGACCGCGAGCGCGACGGTGTTCATGGTGACCACGCCGGACGAGATGCACTACATCGGCGAATCACTCGCCGCGCGATAACTCGAAAAGACTGTGCCCGTTCAATAATCGGTGATTCACGCCGAACGGCCGACCGGAACTCGATGTTCCGGCCGGCCGTCAGGTGATGGACATGTCAGAAGGCGGCGAAACCGTCGCCGACCTTGCCATCGGCCTCGAGCGCGCGCTGCAGCGCGTTCTCGACCTGCGCGGCGAGGTCGTCCAGCTTCTGCAGCGTGTCCTCGAGCGACGTGCTGAGTTCCTTGTGCTTAGCGTCGAAGCCCGCGGCGGCGTTCTTACCGCTCAGGTTGCTGTGGAAAGCCGAAGCGCAGGACTGGAGCGTGTCGATCTCGCTCTTCATCTTTCCGCCGTGCGTCTGCAACTCGTCGTACAGGTGGTTCATGGACGCGGGGTCGTAAAGGATGGTCATTCTTTATTCCTTCGAGCGATGGATGTGTGAACAGGTGGGTATGCGCCGAGCTATCAGACCTCGTCCATGGACTGGAGCTGCTTGCTGCCCTGATCGACGGCCTCGGAGAACGCGTTCAGCTTCTGGTTCAGATCCTTGGCCTCGTCGTTCCAGGCGTCGGCGACCTGGTTGAACTTGTCGGACGCCTGGCCCTTCCAGCCGTTCTTCGCATCCTGGGCCGCCTGGTCGATCTGGTTGACCGAGTTGCGCAGGTTGGTGATCGCGTCCTGCAGATCGCTGACGACCTTGGAGATGCCACCGGCCTCGAGGCCAACCGCGTCGCTTCCGCCACCGAGAGAGGTGAGTGCCATTTTTTGACCTTTCGTCATATTTGATGATCGTTATCAGACAAACGATCTCGTTGAATTCCGAGACAACCGAGGTTGCCACCCGAGTACTACTGAGGCAGCCACCTCCCTCCGGGCAGTCCCTCGATCAACGTGGCGACTGCTTGCGCAACCCGGTGATCGGTACCTGGCGTGACCGTGGACCACACCTGCTGGTCCGGGGAGACCGTCGGCGCCGCGACGATCCGCCCGCGGGCGGTGTCGTACACGGCGACCGCACCGGGCGCCCGGGTGGTCACGCCATCCTCATGGGCGCACGCCACTATCTCGGCGTAAGCGTGCGTCGCACCGAACGCGGGCCCCAGCTTGGCGGCGTCGCGATCGGTGGCACCCAAGGCATAGAAGGCGTCGGTGAGCTCGCTCGACGTCGCGGCGGCGTCGAGCCGCTCGGCGAGTTCGGCGGCGGGGACGCTGAATTGGGGGATCTCGGCGGGCGGGCACGGATCCATCGCGGCGAGCAGCGGCCGCACCAGATCGGACGCCGACCCGTCCGTCCACAGCCTGCGCACCTCGAAGTCGTCGCCGGTGCGCACCGCGAGCGCGTGCGCGTCGCCGCGGCGCACCACACAGACCCGGCGCGGGCCGTGCTCGGTGAAGATGCGGGCGACCAGTTCCTGCTCCGGGAGCGCCAGCGTGAACAGGGTGTCGGTCAGCTCAGCGTCGACCTCGCCGTGCGCGTCGATCAGGCCGTCGCCGATCAGCGTCGCCACCGCGTGCTCCTGCGCCCGCTGCCACTCCTCATACGAATCCTGTTGCGGCCCAACCGAAAGCGCCAGCGGCAGGGTCTGCACGCCGATCCGGTCGGCGACCGCGAGCAAGGCGTCGTTGGTCAGGGTCGTCACGGCGCACCGCCGGATTCGGTCCGCGTCTCGGTGGGGGCCTTGGCCACCGACTCCGTGCCGCCGAGCACGGCGGGCGCGGCCTGGATCTCGCCCTCGAGACCGATCTGGTCGCCCTCGCCCGCCAGGCTGGCGCGCGGGAACCTGGCCGAATCCTGGGACGCCCCAGCGCCGCCCATCGCGCCGGGAGCCATCGGCGCGGACTGCCCGGTCGCGTTGGCGGTGCCGACCTGGGTGGCCTTGGTCGTCGGCTCGGTGGTCGTGGTCGCCTGCGAATACACCGGCGCGCGGTAGGCGGACAGCGCCCTGGGCGGCAGGTTGGGCATCGCGATCGAGCCGATCGGCACACCGCCGAGCCCGGGCAGCGATTTCGGCGCCGCCGTCGCCGCGGCGACGGCGGCCTGCTCCGCGGCCAACGGCTGCTCCGGCGCGATCTTCGGCGGCTCCTGATGCTGCCAGGGTGTCGCCAACGGTTCCGCGGCCGTTTCGTAGCTGCGCATCACCCGCGACGCGACGGCCTTCGCCACGTCCGCTTCCGCGTCGTTGCCCGCGGCCACCGCGCGGATCGGGGCGCCGAGCATGGCGCCCATGTTCTCCAGCATGTGCTGCACCTGCTGGATCTGCTGGATGTCAGCGGTGTTCGGCATGGTCAGCTTGGCGACCTCGTACGCGGCGATCTGCGTCTGCAGGCGCGCCGCGTTCTCGGTGGCGGTCGTGGCCGCGTCCACCAGCCAGTCCCGCAGCGTGGTCACCTTGTCCATGACCTCGCCGCTGCGACCGGACTGCCATGCGCTGCGCAGCGTGGCGAGCACCTGCTCGTACTCGAGCACCGCCGCGCCGAAAACCGTGGCGAGCCGCGCCCATTCGGCGGCCGCCTCGGCCATCGGCACAGAGCCCGGCCCGGTGGTGAGGTCGCGGGCGAGCCGCTCGGGCTCCCTGGCCTCCCACACCACGCCGGTGAACCCTGGCTTCGGTGGTTCGATCATCGCTGCGCTGTGCCTTTCCATGGACCGCGCCTCAGACGGACTTGCCGCCCGCGGCGTCGAAGCCCGCGACGCTGTCACTCTCCATCTGGCTGAACTCGTTCGTGTGCATCCGCAACGTGGCCGCGAGCTTGCGCATCTCGGTCACGCTGGCCTGCGCGCTGGCCAGGTACGAGGTCGCGACCTCGTTCCCGGTCTGGGCGACCCGGCCGGAGACCTCGTCGGCGCCGGCGGGCTGAATCGTCAGCGCCTCCTCGGCCGCCTTCAGGTCGGCGGCCAGCCGGTCGGCCAGCACGTCGAGCCCGTTCGACGCCTTTCCCGCTGCGACGGCGTCGAATTGGACACTCGCGAACGCCGCACCTACCCCGTCACTACTCATGAGACCCTCCTTAGTCAGAGCGTGAGTTCTTTATCCGGCGGCGGCTCCGAATGGGTGTCCGGCGCGCCGACCACCGGCAGCGAGACCCCTTCGATCCGGCCGACCACTTCGTCGCCGTGCTGGCTGGTCACCATCTGGCCGCGCAGTGCGTCGCTGCTCGACGCGCCGTCCTTGCCGAGTCCGGCCATGCCCCCGGCGCCCGACATCGGCATCATGCCGCCACCCGCACCGGTCGCCGCGCCGGTCGACATCGCCGTCGTCCCGGCGGGACTCGACCCGAGGCCGCTGAGGCTGGTGAGCGAACCCATCGAGCCGCTCGCCACCCGGGTGCCCTGCCACGGGTTCAACGGCTGGGCCGGGGTGGCCGCGACACCGGGGCCCGGACCGGCGAAGGCGCCGCCGCCCAGGGCGCCCGCACCGCCCGCGGCCGCCGCCTCGGCCTTCGCCTTCTCCTCGTCGGAGAGTGCCGCCGTCTCATGGGTTTTCGAGTCGATGGCAGGCTTCGGCGCACTGAGCGCCGAGCTGGCCTGGGCGAGCTGACCGAGTGACTGCGCCGCGGTGCTCGCGGTGCTGATCAACGGCGTGACCATGCTCATCAACTGGCTGAGCTGCTCGGTGCCGCCCGCGCCCGCGACGCCCTTGGGCGCGTTGGTGATCGGGACCTTCGTCCCGGTGGCGGTCATCGAGGCGCTGTGGCCCAGCAGTTCGCCCTTGGTCTTGACGGTGATGCCGAGGGCCTCGGCCATCGCCTCGACCGCGGAGGCGGCCAGAAACACCTGTCCCGCAGGGGTCGCCGCGTACAGCGGCGCCAACGCGAGGGTGGTGGAGAACTTGGCGACCACCGCCGACATCAGCCCGGCGCCGGTGAAGACGCTGCCCGCGGCGTTGGTGAGGACCGCCTTCTCGGAATGGCTCTGCCCCTCCAGTTTTGCCGCGTCCTGCGTTGCCTCGCCCGCCTTCTTCGCCGCCTCCATCGCCGCCATGCCCTGCCAGACCGACATGGCCGTCTGGATCGCGGAGGTGCCGACCTGCATCACCGTCTGCATGACGGTCGAGATCTGGCTCAGCAGCTGCGTGGGGTCGGGCGCGGGGGCGGGCGCCGCGGCGTTCTGCGCGCCCTCGGCGTTCGCCGGGCGGGCGCGGGCGGCGGGGCACCCAGCTTCCCGCTGCCGAACGCGGACGCCAGATCGGTCAGCGGCCGCATCAGCGCCGTGAGATCCAACGGCGGCAGCGGGGGCAGCTCGGGCATGTGGATGACCGAGGGCATCTCCGGCAGGTTCGGCAGACCCATGTCCTGCAGGATGTGGTTCACCGGCTGGTCGAGCATCGGCGCGAGTGAACTGGCCCGCAACAGATCCAGGACGGTCGGATCGAGCGGCTCCGCCCCCGGCGGTGGGATGGCCCCGGGGATGGTCATGACTTCGAGTTGACCGATCCGATGGCCGCGCTGGAGGCGCCGTCGGTGACCTCGTAGGTGGCGGCGGCCTCGTGCGCGGTGAGCGCGGTGCCCGCGTGCACCGCGGCCAGCTCGGCCACCGAGCTGAGGTGGTTCGCCTGCGCGAAGGCGTAGGAGGCGAGGAACTCCTGGCCGATCAGGCCGAAAACCGGCACGACGGTGGCGATGGTCGCGGCCTGGTCCACCGCGCCTGCCGAGGCGACGCCCGCGGCCATCGCGGCGGAGGCGGAACCGTAGGCCCGAACCGCATCGGGAACAACTTCAATGTGATTCATGACTGTCATCCAATCCCGAAACACCCCAAGATGTTTCGTCAAACCTTACCTATCGGAGCTACTGCGCGCTGATCACGACGTCATTTCTCGATCACTACCCCGCACTTTCCTGGTTATAGGCGGTGACGAGGTCCGCGCGCTCGGCGAATGCCCGGTGGGCGGCGGCCCGCGCGGTGTCGACCAGGGTCTGCTCGAAGTCGGCCGGCGAAAGCTTGGCTATCGCGCCGCCGAGGCGCAGGTCGACCAGCGCGCCGTTGCCGTCCACCGACGCGGTGACCGCCCCGTCCTCCGATGTCTCGGTCGCCAGGATCGCGGCGGTCGCGTCGTTGAGGTCACGCAGCCGGTACATCTGTTGCTGCACCCGGGCGATCAACTCGTCCATCGTGTCGACCATGACTTACCTCCCGAATTCTCGTCCTGGTCAGACTGATCGAAGCCAGCTCTGTGGTTCGGTCTCGTACTCCTGCTCGTCGATGATCTCTTGCCTGGCGACCTCCTCCTCGGTCGGCAAGCCCGTCATCGCCAACATCTCCGAGGTGAAGCCCGCCTCGCGCAGCTGCGCCCGCCGGGCCAGTCCCGCCCGGTTCGCCGACTGCTTGCACAGGCGCAGGATCTCGGCCGCCAACGTCGCGGGGTCGCGGCGCAACTGATCCTGATCCACCTTGATGCCCAGCGGCAGTCCCTGCTCGGTCGTGCGCACCGCGATCGATCCGGTCAGCGAGGTCGCGACGAATTCCGTCGGAAACTCCCGCGCGGCATCGTCATTGGATGTCGTCACACCCGCCCCCCTTCCGGACATGGGATCAATAACAGCTTCTCACGCATGTCAACTCCTTATGCGCGATCGTCTTTGATCGCCCGGACCACTTCGGCGATCTGGGTGTTGATCAACGCGCCCAGCCGCCTGGTGTCCGCGGCGACCACCGTCGTCGGCTGGCCCGGCACCACAACGTATCTCCCGTCATCGACCAGATCGCACCATCGCAGATACATATTGGTAATGCCTCGGGGTCCGAATCGTGAATAACCCTGCTGCACCGTGATGGTGCCGTCCAGGTCGACGGTCGCATTGTTGAACTCGGCGCTGCGGCGATCTACACCGTCGTCGAAATCCTGAATCCTGGAGCGCCCGTACGAGTAATCGAATTCTTCCTCGGCGCGCGGCTGGACGAGCACGAAATCGGACTGCCGCCCGGCCTCGGCCTTCGGCAGGGCGGCGGCCACGGTATCGCCGAGAGACAGCACCTCGTGTTCGCTGATCGTGAAACCTCCAGCGTGCCAAAAGGTTCGGCCCGGTTTCTGAGTGATCAGATACGCGTAGTCACCTTTGCGCGTGGCGAGCATCCGGACGATTTTCTTCGGGTTGAGTGGATCCTGGCCGTCCAGCCCGCGAATGATCAACCGAATGTCCGGCATCGCGACCGCCGCGAGGATCTCGGTCACCTCGGCGCCCCAGCGCGACAGTACGTCCCCCCACGCCTGGCGCATCGCTTCGCGAGCGTCGTCGTAGTACTTCGTCTCGCTGGTGTAGACGAACGGCTCCGGGACAAGGTCGGCCTGCGTCGCGTCCCAGGCCGCGGCGAATTCCAGATCGGTGAAGTCCCAGGTGCGATTCATTGCTCCACAATGGGTTTGACCACGACCGGTGCTTCACCGATCGCTTCTTCCAGGTGCTCGGTGGAGTCGAGGTAGTCGGCTCGCTTGTGCTCCTTCTGCTGACCGGCGGCGCCGGGTCCGGGCCCGGGGCCCATACCCATGCCGGAATTGGCTGCCAGGCCCGCGCGCGCGCCGGTCGCGGTGCCCGTCGTGGTGGCCTCGGCGCGCGGGAACAGCTTGGCCGCCTTGTCCAAATTCTGGCCGACGCTCGTGCCCTTCGGCACACCGCCGGGGCCCGGGCCCGCGCCCTTGGACGCGGCGGTGCCCAAGGCCTTCTTGGCCTGCTCCTCCAGATCCTTCAGGCTCGGGATGTTCGGCAGGCCGGCCAGACCGGCCTGCTGCGCGGCTTGCTGTGCCGCGCTGGCCAATTGCTGCCCCATCTGCTGGGCGGCCTGCGCGAGCTGCTGGCCGATCTGCTGCGCCTGCTGCGCCACCTGCTGGGCGGCCTGCTGACTCGCTTGCTGCGCGGCTCGCTGCTGCTCCTGCTGTTGCTGTAGCTTGGCGCGTTGTTCCTGGTCCGCACGCGCCTTCGCCATCTGGTCCTCCAGGGCCTTGCGCTGCGCCTCGGCCTGCTTGCGCTGCTGCTCGGCCTGCGCCTGGAGCTGGCGCTGTTGATCCTGGAGTTGCTTCTGCGATCCGGGTCCGGGGGCCCGGGAGGTCCGGGCGGTCCCGGAGGGCCGGGAGGCCCCGGTGTTTGCTGCGTTACCGGTGGAATCGGATCGGGCAGCAGCGCGATCTTCTGGTCGGAGTGTTCGACGCCGGGCACATATGCGCCGTTCATCGCGCGGATGTAACCCTGACGACGAACCTCGTGCGAGCGGGTGTCGTAGGCCGGCTGTGTCTCGTTGGGCAGCGGGTTGATGACTTTCGCGTTCTCGTTCATCAAACCGACGTAGGTGGTGTACAGCCACTCCGAGACGTATTCCAGGTTGTCGCCGATCAGGTTCATATTCGTCATCAACGCATCGGCGCTGTCGCCATAAGCGCTCATCGCCTTGCGCGCCTTACCCGCGGCGCCGTCGTCACCGGCGCTGCCCGGGCTGGTCCATTTCGACGCCGACGAGGACATCTTGTTCGACAGAATGGTGAACGTCGACTTCAGCTCACCGGACAGGTAACGCCAATCGGACGCCGCCTGCGCGGCGACGATCGGTTTACCGTCCATGGACGTGATGATCTTCTGATATTGCTCGTAGCTGAAGCTGCTCGGATCGTCGGCACGCGTTCCTCGTCCGGCGAACTGGTTTTCTTTCCCGTTCGCCAGGCTCGGCGGCAGGCCGAAATTCTCTTCCGGTTTGCGCTGGCCCGCTTCGTTCCAATCGGGCTGCGCCGTCTTCGGTTTGCCGCTGGGCGTGAGACGGTCGTTCTGTTCGCTCAAGCCCGCCGGGCCGGGGCGCGGACCGAGGGTGTCGTACAGGCCCGGTTTCTTGTGATCCTTGATCCACTGCTCGAGTTTGCCGAAATCGGCTTTGCCGCCCTCGTCGGCGCCCTTGTACGCCTTGGCCGCGGCGACGAAAGTATCGTTGAGGTCGTCGAGAATCCTGATGTGGTCGTCCAGGATCTCACCGAGTGTGGTGCCCCGCTCGGAGAAGCGTTTGGCGAGTGTCTCCGCCGAGGTCAATATCGGATCGGCGAACGATGGCAGATTGTCGATCCGGTTGATTTCCCGCCGCACCGTCGACACGCGAACGCGGGCACCGTTCGCCGCGTTCACCAAGTCCTCGAGGGCCCCCGGTTGTAGCTCCAGCGCACCGTCCTTCGCCAGCTTGGCGATACCGGCCAACGGGGATGGTGGTTTGTCACCTGACACAGGTCACCCTCCTGACTAACTCGACATCCCGAAGAGGGCGGCGCCACGACTGGAAACTCCTGCGTGGACTCGGGGTGCTCGACTCGGTGAGGGGCATGACCGGCAGAACCGATCGATACCCCCGCGACTGCCCACTCATCCGCTACTGGCCCTCCTCGTAGCTGCGACGCTGCTGACGTTGTGTGCGCGCGTCGGCATCGCAGCCGGCTCCTACAGCGTGCCAATTCTATGGGTACTAGCGTCGCCCTCGCATGTACAGACCCGAATCTTGGTGGCACGCTTACCCGCAACACGCCGTGACCAGGATCTTTACCGCTCACGCCACCCGGCGGCACGGTCGCGCGGAGGTCTAGAAATAGCGGAGGTATGCGGCGCGGAAGGACTCGTCGCGCAGGTCGAAGGCCGGCGGGGTGTAGTCGTTCGCTCGGACGTGCTCGACGAATTCGTCAGGGAGCGCGAAGGGCCGGGCGGTGAGGTACTCGAGGGAGTCGGTGCGCCAGATCCACTCGCCGTCGGAGTGCAGGGAGGAGCCGCCGGGGATCCAGCCCTCGCCGGTGACCATGTTGGGGACGGCCTCCATGACGTCGAAGACCTCGGGTGCTTTGCGCAGGTACTCGAGGATCCGCTCGCGGTCGTCGAGGTGCTGGTCGGTGCGCGCCTCGTGGATCGAGGGAAGATCGTCGTGCCCCCGCTTGTACATCTCTCGATATATGCCAACGGGTTTCAAGTCCGGCATGTCAACCTTCCGGGTCAGCGGACGACCGATTTCCTCTCACCCTAATGGCTGAGAAAAGGGCCGAGTTCGATCACTCCTGCTCGAAAGCCCGATTGATCGCGGCCTCTCGGGCGGCCGCGTTGGAGCCGTCGAGTTGGCCGGCGAAGGCGACGTGCGCGGCGGCGATCAGTTCCTCGGGGATATTCGGATAGGCGTCGGCGATCTCCCAAAGTGCGTCGACGGTGCGCAGATCGAGGCCGTTGTCCGAGGAGACGCCGCCCCCGCTGCGGACCGCGGCCAGCGCGGTGGCGAAGCTCTGCCACAGTTCATCTTCGGTCGGATAGTCCAAGAGCATGATTCCTCCTCACCTCGCGTTCATTATGGTCACGGCCGTCCGGTCATCTGAATACACCGGCACTTTGGCGGGGATCCGCCAGCACGTCGCGGACCAGCAGGCCCAGGTCGCTCCCCGCACCCTTGAGCGGATAGGGGAAATCGACGATGGGCTCGCCGTCGACGTGCACCTGGAATCGAGCGTGCTGCGGGCCGAGATGCTGCCAGCCGACGCCGACCGCAGGGGCCTCGAGGTCGAACTCGTTGGGGCCGAGCCGCAGCGTGAGTCGCCCCTCCTTGCGGTAGAACACGGCGAGGACCTCGCCGAAGTAACCGAGCACGCCACCCACCGGGGCAGTGGCCGAGGTAATCGCGCGCAGTGAGCCGGTCTCCGGATCGAACGTCGCGAGGCGGCCGCCCTCGAGCGGCTGGATGACGATTTCGCTACTGGGCGCGGTGTTCTCGCCGTTCCAGCGTCGGCGCTCCTGGCCGCGCGCCCCGGCGCCGCCGGACGATCCCGCCATCGGCGGCACCATCGGTGGCGGCGGCATCGACGGCGGGCCGGCGGCGGAGCCGTTGACCGGTGACGGGGACAGCAGGCCGTTCTGCGGTGGGTGCGGGAGTTGTCCCGGGTAGGCGGGGCGGCCGGCTTGCCCCGGGTAGGGCGGTAGCTGCGAGGGGTCGGGCGGTTGCGTCGGTGTGGGTGGTTGCGTCGGGCCCGGTGGGGTCGTCGGCGGTGTGGTGGGCGGGAACGTCGGCGGCGTCGTCGGAGGTGTCGTCGGCGGCGTCGTCGGAGGTGTCGTCGGCGGCGTAGTCGGGGGCGTCGTCGGCGGCGTCGTCGGAGGTGTCGTCGGCGGCGTCGTCGGAGGTGTCGTCGGCGGCGTAGTCGGAGGTGTCGTCGGCGGCGTCGTCGGGGGCGTCGTCGGCGGCGTAGTCGGAGGCGTCGTCGGGGGTGTCGTCGGGGGTGTCGTGGGTGGCGTCGGCCGGGTGGTCGGCGTCCTCGGCGGCGTCGACGGGTGCGGCATGACCGGACGGCCGGTGGGCGTCGGATGGTGCGGCGGCGTCGACGGGTGCGGGGTCGTCGGTGGGTGCGGCGGACGCGGCGGTACCGGCGGCCGCGGCGGCTCCCGGTGCTCCGGAAGGTCCGGCATGGGCGCGGTCGGCGGCAGCGGAGGCAGCACCGGCGGCGGGAACTCGAGCTCGAATTCGTGTGGCGGATGCGGGATGTGCGAGCGGAGCACCGGCGGATTCACGTCGGGATCACGGCGGCGGTCGGGGTCCGCGCCGTCGGAATCGTCGTCGTCGGACCGGTCCCGATCCGAGTCGCCGCGATCCCGATCCCTGACCGAACCCGAATCACCGGACGTCTCATCCTCATCGGAACGATCACGATCCGCGTCACCGTCATCGTCGCCGCGCTCACGACGACGGCCCGAAGCCGAATCACCCGACGGCTCATCGTCATCGGAGCCGTCCGTGGCGCGATCACGATCCGCGTCACCGTCCTCGGTTACGCGCGGCCTGCTGGACTCGGCGTCACCGGACTTGTCCTCATCCGAATCACCTTCGGGGCGACCACGATCGGTATCACCGTCAGCGTCTCCGAGTTCACGGTGCCGACCCGAGCTCGCATCACGCGACCGCCCATCATCAGAACCGTCCGTAGCGCGATCAGGATCCGAGTCGCCGTCCTCCGTTACGCGCGGCCTCTTGGTCTCGGCGTCACCGGACTTGTCCTCATCCCAATCTCCCTCGGAGCGGTCACGATTCGCGTCGCCGCGATCACGAGGCTGACCTGGGTCTTCCGCATCGCCCGACGGCTTGATCTCACCTTCGGAGCGGTCGGTATCCCCTGCGGTTTCACGACTCCGATGCGGCGTAGACCCAGCCTCGGCGGAGGATTGGGCATCGGTGTCGCCGTCACGTTCGGGCCGCACCGAGGCGTCGGCCGACTGCTCGGGATCGGCACCATCGCGCTCACGAGGTGTCGCCGAGCCCGAATCATGCGACTGCTCACCATGTTCGGAGTCTGCGCCGTCCGGGTGCGGACGCACCGACGACGAACTATCAAGCGGCTCTTGCCTGTTCGAGCTCTCCTCGCTCGAGCGAGCCCGATCCCCTGTGCCGGTCTCGAGCGGTGTCAGCTCTTCGGCGCGGGTCTCGGCATGGGCGAGTTCCTCTTCGATACGCGCGACCTCGGCCTCGGCGAGCAGGTAGTCCTTGGCCGCCCGCTCCAGCTCGGCGACCCGGTCCAAGCGGGCCTGCTGCTCGGTGACGTCCAGCGTCCGCGCCCGCAAATCCTCTGCGCGCTCCTCGATTTCGCGCTCGGATCGAAGCTCGTGCGGCTCGATCGTCATCGACAGACTCGCGGCGGCCGCGGCGCGCGCGGCCTCGGCACGATCGAGTCGATCCTGGGCCTGCGCCACGTCCAGTTCGAGCCGCTCGCGCAGCTCCGCCACGTCTCGCCGGTCGGCCTCCAGCCGCGCATCGGCCTCGTGGTGCGCGTCGCGATCACCCTGCGGGGTCTGCCCGTCGGAGCCGGGGAGTTCGCCCTGTCCAGCGCGCATCGCGGCGCGCGCCCGGTCGAGCTCGATGTCGTGGCGCGCGATGTCCTCTTCGCGGCGCTGGACCTCCGCGGCGGCGTCCTCGAAGTCGCGGAAGGCCTGCGCGAGATCGTCCACCCGGCGCGCGCCGTCCGCGTCCGACTGATCCGCTCGCAGCTGCGCCAGTCGCGCGTCGAGCGGCTGCGAGGAGTCGAACAGCCAGGCCGGATCGATCCCGAGACTCTGTTCCAGCGCGAGCAACGCGTCGGTCCGCGCGTCCAAAACGGCTCGTGCCTCGGACAGTGCGAGCTGGTAGCGGTCGCGCGGCAGGAACGGCGCTGGCTCCGGCAGCGGCGCGGGCGCGTACGGAATGTCTTTGCGCCAGCCGGTCAGCGGCGGACGGTCCGCGTCCCAGTGGAAGCCGAGGCCGACCGCGTGCACGTTCGCGTCGTGCCAGGTCTTCTTCCGGTTCTCGGGGTCGCGCAGGAACTCCGACTCGGCGAGCGCGTCGTAGAGCAGAACGATGTCCTGCTTCAACGGCTTGCCCTCGACGAGCCGGTTGATCGCCTCGGCGACGTCGGCGAGCTGATCCATCCGCCTGCGCACCACCCTGCCGGTGGGGTCGGCGTAGTCGGAGACCGGGTGCTCGTCCGTCATCAGGTGATCGAGCACCTGCTGGATCTGCTCCCTGGTGAACCGCGGCGGCGGAACGGCGCCCTCGGCGGTCGCGTCGTGCCACATGTGCGGCGCGATCTGCTCGGCCAGTCGGTTGAGCTGCTCGTCGGTGATGCGACCGTTGTTCTGGCTCTCCAGCAACAGGTTTCGCAGGTCGGCGATGGTGTCGCGGACCGCGACTCGGTCATTGGTGTCGAACAGCCCGAGCATGCGCTCGGTCAGGTCATCGATCTGCCGGTCGACGCGGTTCAGTTGCTCGGCGACGTCGGGCCTCGTCGGGTCGATGCCGCGGTGGGCGTCGACCAACTCCTTGCGCACGAGGTCGACGACCTTGCGCGCGGCGGCCGCCTGCTGATCCTCGCCGTAGTGCCGCAGTTGCTCGGCGATCTTGTCGGCCAGCCGGTCGTCGGCGCGGAACTTCTCGTATTCCGCGTCGGCCCAATCCTGTACGCGCTGCCAATCGGCGATCTCCCGATCGAAGACCCGCTGCAACCACTCCGGGATCTCCACGTGCTCGTAGAGGCGCGTATGTTCGCCGGCCTCCCAGTCGCGGAACATCGGCTGGATATTGGTCTCCGGCGGCTTGTGCCAGTCGAAGCCGGACCACACCGTCCCGAAGGGCGGCAGTTTCTGCAACCATGGCCGCGCCTTGATCCAGTCCCCGATCCCCGGGTGCCGCTGAATCCACTGCTTGACCATCGGGAGATCGATCGCCGCGAGCAGCGTGCGGATATCCCGTTGAATCGCATAGAAATCCGAGCCGACGTGCACATTGACGATCGCCTCGTCCGGAATGCCGTCCTGGAAGTACTTCACCGGCACGTTCATCGGGTTCATCGGCAGCATGTTCTTCGCGATATGCCCCGGCGGGATATCGGTGAACGGCGTCGCCAAGTCGTTGATGTAGTCGGCGAGGCCGGCCCACCAATCCGGGTCACCCGGGTCGTAGCTGGTCAGGTCGGCGCCGCCGCGCAGCCTGCCGTCGTCGCCGACATTGACCGTCCAGTCGGGCCTGCTCGGATTGACCGTATGCCAGTTGCCCTCGCCGTCGCGCCAGCGGACCATCAGCATGCCGGGGTCGCCCTTGACCCAGCCCGTCGCGGTGCGCTCCAGCGGCGGACCGGGGTGGACCACCGACTCCCGGCCGGGCGCCGTGTGCCGGTACTCGATCTGCGGTTGCCGCAGCATCGCCTGCGCGACAGCGCCATTCGTGCGGATCGCGTGTTCGAGCGCGGCGTCGTGCAGGGCGTGCGCGCGCGCCGACTCCGGCTGCTGACCGAAGACCACGATCCGGGGACGCTCGCCGTCGATGATGCCGACCCGGTCGGTCACCATCCGCCCGCCCTCGGCGCCGATGGCGTCGCGCCACTCGACGATCTCCCGCCATCGCTCGGTGACCTGGGTCATCTGATCGCTGAGCCGGGTCATCGCGTTGTCGGCCCTGATCACGTCGGCCGCGGCCTTCCCGAGCTCCTCGAGCATGGCCGGGCGATGGGGGTCGGTGCCGTCGTCGATGCTCAGTTCGTGCCGGATGGTCTCGGCCAGTCGCTCCGGTTCCGGGCCGAGATCCGACAGCGAGACATCGAGGCGCTCGGCCAGGTCTTCCATGACCGTGCGCCGCGGCCTGCTGTCCTGGAAGATGGCCGCGCGTTGACGGGCCAGTCGATCCAGTGCGGCGACGACGTCGTCGGCGAGCGGTCGGTCCCGGTCCACGTTCTCGCTGTGCAGTTCGTCGAGGCGGCTGTCGATCCGCTCGACCGCCTGATCGAGCCGGTTGAACTCCTCCACCGCCTGAACCAGCCTGCGGATGGTCTGGTCGCGCAGCTCCCGCTCGGGCCCGGCCACCTGTTCGTGCACGACCCTGGCGGGGTTGTCGAGGGTGGCCGGCATCCGCACCGTCCTGGTGCGCGCCTGCTCGTGCAGTTCCAGGATCCGGCGGTCGAACGCGTCGCCGGTCAGGTCCCGGACGTCGAGGCGCTCGGCGAGTTGATCCCTTGTCGCACGGGCGGTTTCGCGCTGGCGGGCGCGTTCGCCGCGCTCCTCCAGCAGGCGGTCGTACTCGGCCTCGCGCGACTCGCGCGGGCCGGACTCGGCGTCGAGCCCGGCGAGCTCGGCCGCCAACCGCGCGAGCGTCGCCTCGGCCTCCGGCACGCGATTGGACAGGCGCTCCAGTTCTTTCACGCGGAGCACATCGTGCGGCTGCCGCTCCTGGCCGTCTACGCGATGATTCAGCTCCCGTACCGTCTCGGCGAGATCGTCGCCCGGACGCAATGCCGCCCAATTGTTGGCGGGGTCGACACCGAGAAACTCCGCGAGCTCGTTGCGCCTGCGGACGGCGAGTTCCAGTGCTTGTATGGCGAGGTTGCGCGCCTCGGTCAGTGCGGCGCGGTGGCGGGCGGTTTCCGCCGCTTGTGCGGCGGGGTCGAGTTGTGGTGTGCCCGCGGGATGGGGGTGCCGTCGGGACGGGGTGTGCCGTTGGTGTGGGCGGGGTCGCCGGGTTGCGGTGTGTGCTCGGGGCGCGAGGTGCCGCTCGGTTCCGGAGTGCCCTCGGAGCGCGGAGTGCCGCTCGGTTCCGGAGTGCCCTCGGAGCGCGAAGTGCCGCTCGGTTCCGGAGTGCCCTCGGAGCGCGAAGTGCCGCTCGGTTCCGGAGTGCCCTCGGGACGCGGAGTGCCGCTCGGTTCCGGAGTGCCGTCAGGGCGCGAAGTCCCGCTCGGTTCCGGGATGCCTTCGGGACGTGAAGTGCCGCCTGGTTCCGGTGCGCCTTCAGGGCGTGAAGTGCGACCAGCCTGCGGTGTGTCCTCGGAGCGCGAGGCACCGCTCGGTTCCGGCGCACCCTCCGGACGCGGACTGCCGCCAGGCTGCGGTGTGCCCTCGGGACGCGGAGTGCCGCCCGGCTCCGGCGTCCCCTCGGGACGCGAGGCGCCGTCAGATTGCGGCTTGCGTTCGGGATGTGGTGCAGCACCGGAGTTTTCGGGCGCGCCGGGGTCTCGCGGACCGCCGGGTCGTTGCGGGCCCGCGTCGCCCGGCGTCGAGGCGTCCGCCGGGGGCGGATCGTCATCCGGCCGCGCGTTCTGCTCGATCTTGTCCAATCGATCGATGACGGACTGGTACCAGTCGGGGTGTTCGGCGAACGCCGGCTCCAACTCCTCGATCCGGCGGCGGACCTCGGCGACCTCGGCGGAGGTCAGCTCATGCTGACGCCACTGCGGCGTGCCGTCGGGGCCCGGCTCCAGGAAGGTGTGGGCGAACCCGCTGCTGGTTTCGGCGTCCGGGCGCCTTCCGCCGCCGAACGCGAGGCTGTGGTCGATACCGCTGATGAGTCCGTCGGGGGTGACCAGCCAGTTCGTCATGCCGCGGTCCGGCATGCGGATCAGTACGTCCAACAGGCCGAGGCGAATACCGCCCGGCGTGACGGTCAACCCGGTCTGCTGTGGGCTCCACGCGCCGGGGTGCAGCGCGCTGGCCCAGTCGCCCGGCATGAGCTGCATGTAGATGACGTTGTCGCTGGCCCGCACGATATGCGGGACATTCGCGCCGACGGCGCGGCCGACCAGCGCCGCGAGCACCTCCGCGTCCGCGTGCCGAACATTGCTGAGCGTCTTGCGAATCAGCTGCGTGCCGTCGTCGAGGGTGATCAGCTCCACCCGCTCGGCCATCAGCATCGCGCCCTCGCTGAGCACCTCGACCCGAAGTTCCTCACCGGACGTCGGCGCCGCCTCG
>NZ_BAGH01000059.1 GCF_000308715.1 Nocardia tenerifensis NBRC 101015 | reverse complement strand
CCGAGGCCGTCACCAAGGCGTCTCAGCAGGCGGTGCTCGAGATCGCCGAGCGGGCACGGGAGTTGGTCGCGCCCATAGCGATCGACCGTGGCGCGGCGCCTGGTCTGGAGGACATGCTGCGGGCGGTCGGGTCGCTGGGTGAGCATCTGCACTGAGTCCCGCTCAGCCCCGCTCAGTGGGTGAGTCCGGCCATCGCCAGCTGTGACCACGCGGCGGTTACGTCGGTGTGCTCGTCTGTCGAGAACGCCGCTGTAGCGAGTTCGATTGTGGCCGAGTTGGTTTCGGCGGCCATCAGCAGCTCGGCCACGGCAGGGCGGGACGCCGAAGGGCCGAGCACGCCGCACACGATGTCGATCACCGTCTCCGGCGTCCACAGGCCGGGGATGGCCGCGCCGACGGCGGTCGGGTCGGGTGACTGCCCGCTCGACCAATCCTCGCCGTCCCACCAGTAGCAGAACGACAGCTGACCCGTGTACGCGCGGTGGTTCAGCACCGAGCCGTCGAGCCAATCCGGAAGGCCCGCGTAGTACTCCGGCACCTGTGCGCCGTCGTTGTAGGCCGCGTCCAGTTCGGGGGCGTTCCAGATCCCGCCGGACAGCACCGCGCGGTCGCGGGGGAGCAGGTGCAGCGTCGATCCGCTGCCGTCGGTGCCCTCGAAGACCGCTGTGGAGCCGAGGATTCGGGGACCCCACTCGGTGCCGATCGCCACGGCCGCGGCGGCCACCGTCGCCCATCGCGCCCACACCGTCGGCGCGGCGAGGAATCGGACCGGGGTCGCGGGTGCGCGGTCGAGTCGTGCTCGGGTCAGCGCCTGCGGCAACTGCTCCGTGCCGTCGCCGGCCCGCAGCCGACCGGCCAGCCAGACGGGGAGTCGTTCGCGGGGGAAGTGCTCGAGGTCTGCGCGGTAGGCGGCGGTCGGCAGGAGGCGGTCGACCGGGAACGGGGCGTCGCCGTAGCCGAATTCGTAGGTGGGGGCGCCTGTTCGGTTGCGTACCAAGGTGAGGTGCCACCATGCTTGCTCATCCGGCAGTACCGTCACGGCCCGCAACGCTTGTGCCAATTCTGCGGCCTCGGACGGCATTTCGACGGCGATCGGCTCGTCGTCGGCTAAGAACACCGCGTCGCCTGTCACCGCCGCGACCGTCACCGAGAACCCCAGTCGGAGCTGCTGCCACTCCGGTGGTGCTGCGGGCAGCAGCAGATCGGTGATGTCGGTGGCGAGTTGGTCGGCAGCCCGGTGTAGTTCGTCCGCTGATGGAGGGGTGGTGACAGGGGAGGAGAACCGTTCGACGGGAGAGGCGGCAGGTTCGGCAGGCGCAGGCGCGGTGGCGGTGGTTGATAGGGCGGTGGTGGTGGGCACGGGTTCGGCGACGGCTGACGCGCGTGGTGCCGTGGCAAGGGTTGGTTCGGCGGTGGTGGAGGCTGATTCGGGTTCGGCGATGGCAGCTGACGCGCATGGTGCCGGGGCGGTGACTGGTTGGGCGGTCGGGGTGGCGGTGGCGGCTGACGTGGGTGGTGCCGTGGGGGTGGCTGTCGGGCAGGTGGTACTTGCCGAAACGGTTGCGCTGGTAGCGAATTCGGATGTCAACGTGAAGGCGACATCGGGACTCTCCGGCTCGCCCTGTTCCGTATCGAGGGCAGGGTGCGGGGCACTCATCGACGTCGCCTGTCTCTCATCGCTGTTCGGCATCTTCTGGCTCGCCAGACTCGGGCTTGCCGGGCTTGCCGGGCTTGCCGGGCTTGCCGGGCCTGCCGGGCTTGCCGTGTTCGGGCTTGCCGGGCTTGCCGTGTTCGGGCTTGGTGGGTTTGCCGTGTTCGGGCTTGGTGGGTTTGCCGTGTTCGGGCTTGGTGGGTTTGCCGTGTTCGGGCTTGCCGGGCTTGCCGCGTTCGGGTTCGCCGGGCTTGCCGTGTTCGGGCTTGCTGGGCTTGTCGGGCTAGGGCTTGCTGTACTTGTCGTGCTTTTCAGGCTGGGGCCCGCCGGGCTTGTCGGGATCGGGTTCGCCGGGCTTATCGGGCTCGGGCTTGCCAGATTCGTCGGGCTTGGCGGGATCGACCGGCTGATCGGGCTCTGGCTTCGGCTGTTCATGTATTCCTCCCGATAGCCAGAAGTCGTAGGTGGGTGGGGGCAGCGCGGTGAAGGGGTCGGGCATGCCGTGGGCGAGCGGGAGCTTCCTGGACTTCGGCTTCCCGCTCATATAACCGCCGTCGATCATCGAGCGTTCGGTACGGAGGCCGGCGTCGAAGTCGTTGCGCTCCTGCTCGATACGGCGCTCGGTGGCCCCGGACGCCCGCGCCAGCTCGTCGTGGTTCGTCTGTGACAGGTCCACCTCGTTGCGGCGCTGGTCGACCTCGCGCTGTAGCTGCGCGAGCTCCTCGAAGGGGTGTGTCGCACCGGTGCGGGCGGGGGCGGCGGGGTGTGCGGCGCCGGCGGACGCTGCCGCGCGACCGGCGTCCTCGAGCTCGGTCATCGACCGGCGGACATCGGCCGCGGCCTGCTCGCGGGTGCGGATCGCCGTGTCCAGGTCGGTGCTGGCCCTGGTGAGCTGCCGGTCGAGGACGGCCAGGTGCGCGGTCTCGTCCGCGATGGTGCGGTCTTGGGCGCGCAGTGTGCTCTCCAGTTCACCGATCCGCTGCTGGAGCGCGGCCTTCTGCTCGTCGGGCGCGTCGGCGTGCGCGGTGCGCGCCTGGTTCAGCTCGCTTCTGGTCGTCTCTCTGACGGTTTTGGCCTCCGCCAAGGCATCTCGATGCATGGCGCGCTGCGCCACCACGTCGTCCAGTCCTCGCGCCTGCGCGCGCCGGTGCGCCGTGGCGACCTGGGTGTCCGCGTCCCGCAGGGTCGCGATGCGAGATTCGGCCGCGCTCAGTTTGTTTCGGAGTGCGGTCATAGTGGGGTCCTCGCCCCGCGCGGGCCGCTGTGCGCCGCCGGGCTCGAGGTCGATACGGGAGGGGACGCTGTCGCTCGAGTCGGCGTGCGAAGGCGTGCGGTTGTGCGTCGGTCCGATCGGAGCCGTGACGATCTCGGATTCGCCGGCCGGAGTCCGCGGGCCCGAGTTTCGACCTCGGCTTGCGGTCGGGTGGTCTCCGTCGGAGTTCGCGTGGCTCCCCGCCGATTCGAGGGATTCGTTGTCATCCGTCGAACCACGCCGTCCTGGAACGGAATTCGCAGAGGCGTCGCCGTCAGGGTGAGTTCTCGGCGTAGGCGCGGAAACGCGGCCGTGCTCATCGTCGACCTGCGACCGGCGCTGATCGTCGGTGTCCGGCCGGTGCTGATCGTCGGTTTCCGACCGGTGCCGATCGGCGTTCCCGGATCGGTGCCGATCGCCGTTCCCGGATCGGTGTTGCTCGGTGGCGTCCGGCCGGTGTTGCTCGGTGGCGTCCGATCGGTGCTGATCGGCGGTGTCCGGCCGGTGTTGCTCGGTGGCGTCCGATCGGTGCTGATCGGCGGTGTCCGGCCGGTGTTGCTCGGTGGCGTCCGACCGGCTCTGATCGGCGGTGTCCGACCGGCGCTGACTGACGACCGAGCTATGGTCGTCCGCTCCAGGCTGTTCGACCTTCACCCGCTGCCGGCCGTCAGCGTCCAGCCGTGCCTGGATACGCGCCCGAGTCGCGGCATCGGCGTCGACGGCCTCGTTCAGCCGCTGCCTGGTCTGCGCGACATTTTCGAGCGTCGCCAGATCGTCCGGCGCCGCCGCCGCGCGATCCCGCGCCCGGACGTTCGCCAGTTCCGCGTCGAGCACGGCCCGCCGCGCGTCGGCGAGTTCCTTTATCTGGCTGCGCTGTTCGTTGACGTGCGCGTCGCGATTGGCCCGCCGGTTGACGGGTGCGCCCTCCGGCGTGCGCTCGGCGTCGCGCACGGCCGCGCGGTCCTGGGCCCGCGCCGCCTGATACCCGGCATCGTCGCGCCCGCGAATCTCCGAGATCAGCTCCTCGGTGGACTTGAGCGACTGCGGACGACCCGGATTGGCCGGTCCGTCCGCTCCGGGGGTCGAGCGCGCTGAATTGTGCACTGTCGCACCATCTTCGGCCCTGGTCGTCGCGGGCTCGTCGCCGCGCATGCCGATATAGCCGCGCTGCGATCCGATCAGCGAGTTGGCCGACAGCGCCCCGATGAGTCCGATGGTCGGGTCGAACGAACCGGTGAACCCCATGGCGATACCGCCGCCCACCAGGGTCGAGACGACCGTCGGCACCGTGCCGGACGCCAGGCCGAGCCCCGCGCCCCAGAAACCCGCCGTCGGATCCTTGCCCCGGCTGGTCAGGAACTTGGCGCCGTACTTGCTCAGATTGGTCGCGACGAGCGCGCCCGCGTACCAGCCGCCGGTCGAGGCCGCGACCGACATCCCGAACTGGGTGGCGTTGAACTCGTCGCGATGTCCCTTCGACATCTGGATGCCCTGGATCGTCACGTCGAGGCCGCCCGCCCAGATCAGGTTGTTGACCGCCTTGGAGATGAGGAATTGCACTGCGTCGGCGGGCAATTCGGCCAGCGTGCGCGCGGTGGTCGCCCGGAATCCGGCGTTGACGAAGGTCTCGAAGAGTCCGGGCGTCGCCCGCGCGGCGAGCGCCGTCGGCGGTTTCGCGACGAGCCCGGCGATGCGCCCCGGCTCGTCGGTGAGCCTAGGCAGGTACCGCAGCGTCTTCACCAGGTACTCGCCCACATGCGGAATGTTGCCGAGCGCGGTGAGCGCGCGATTGCTCACCCGGTACAGCGTGGCGCGGGTGGCCCCGATGGCGGCGGCCTCGACGGCGGGCGCGGTCGGCGGCCACAGCCACGCGCCGGCGATCTGCGCGGCCAGCATGGTGACCGCGAAGATCGTCATCAGTTTGGTGGCCTCGAGCGTGGTGGCCGCGTTGCGGGTGGAGGCGCCGAGCTGCTGGAAATCCTTGACCAACTGCTCGATCGAGTGGTCGCCGGCCTGCAGCTGATGCAGCGCCGCCGCGATCTGCTCCCGGCCCGCGCCGGAGCCGTAGCCGCTCAGGGTGCGACCCTCGGCCGTCCGAACCACCGGAAGCACTTGTCGCTCCAGGCTTTCCGCGGCGTCGAGCCAGGCCTGGGCCATGGCGAACATGCGGTCTTCGTCGCCGTCCGGCCACACCTGGCCGACGACATAGGTCAGGAAGCGCAGTTCCTCCGGCCAATGCAGGGACATCGGCGTCCGTCAGAACGCGTGGGAATTGCCGAAATCGGCTGCCTCGGCGGCGTTTCCGGCGCGGAGCAGTCCGGTGCCGAATTCGCCGACCGTCCGCACCATATCCCGGCCGCCGCTGAGCAGATTGTTGCGGGAACTGCGGTAACCGCGCTCGCCGTCGGCGAATTCCCGGCCGTAGGAATCCTTGCCCCACGTTTCCGGGCCGTAGGTGTCGATGGTTTCCGAGAGCGTCCGCATAACCGTCTCGAATGCGGACTTCGCCGCCATCAATTCATTGCCGCCCGCGCGTACGTCTTCGGGGGTGACGATGATTGTTTCCGACAAATTACTCGCCTCGCCTTCATCGTGCCCCAGGTTCGGCAAATGCCTATGCCGCTATGTCGTCTACTTGTAGATACCATGATTCCCTTGCGCTGACCAGAGATTCGGCGGAAGGCGCCGGACGTCGACTCTCGATTGACCACGGTTCTCACATGGCGTTCGACAAGCCTGTCGACCTCGCGGCGGTTATCGTGCACAGCCGCGTCCCAGTCGAAGCAGCCTTGCCCGCGCCGCCGTGGCCGGTCCCTCGGGTCAAGTCGAGTCGCGGGGCGTCACCTCCGCTGTGCCATCGGGCAGCCGGGTGAACAGCTCGTCCGGCGGCGCTCGTCCGCGCTGCTCGAGGGGCTGCGGACTGGTCAACTCGCCGGAATAACGCTGCGGCGGAGGATGATTGCGACTAGCAACGTGCCGCTCTTGAATGAGCCGCTGGATAGCGGTATGTTTCTTCTTGCGATGGCATGATCGAGCCACGGGAAGGTCGATAGATGACAGCCCTTAGCCGGCATGGCCTTTCGTCGACCCATGGCGCTCCGAAAGACGCGAACGCCCGCTGCCCCGAGGCGCTGAGACCGTGAACCTGCCCGCACACGCGAGTCACCCCCGGCACCCCCTGGAACTCCACCGCTGACGATGACGTACGACGTGTGTGACGTGACAGGAGCGCGGCGGGCCGACCCCGATGCCCCCGCACGGCAGACCCCGAGAAGTGCCGCGGCACAAGCGGTCTGCCGGAAGCGCCCTCCTGTACGGACGCCGCGATCAGCACACGCGGGCGACGCCGCGCGACCTCGCCGCTGCCATGCGCAAACAGACCCAGTGAAGAACCACCGATGAACAGCACCAACACCTGGAGGAATCCGATGTCCGTCGAAACCCGCGTCGAGAAGGACTCGCTCGGCGAGCTCCGCGTGCCCGCCGAGGCGTACTACGGCGTCCACACGGCGCGGGCGATGGCGAACTTCCGGGTCACCGGCTCGCCGATGAGCACCTACCCCGCTCTGGTAGCCGCGCTGGCCACCGTGAAACAGGCCGCGTGCCAGGCCAATCGCGACCTGGGCCTGCTCGACCGGCGCAGGGCCGACGCCATCGTGGCCGCCTGCGCCGAACTGCGGTCGGGAAACCTGCTCGACCAATTCCCCATCGACCTGATCCAGGGCGGGGCCGGCACCTCGTCGAACATGAACGCCAACGAGGTGATCGCCAACCGCGCGCTGGAACTGCTCGGCTTCGAGCGCGGCGACTACGCCGAGCTCGACCCGTTGACGCACGTCAACCTCGGCCAGTCCACCAACGACGTCTACCCGACCGCCATCAAGCTGGCCCTGGTCGCCCACATCCGAATCCTCAGCGCCGCCCTCGGCGACCTCGCCGACGAATTCCAGCGCAAGGCGGTCGAGTTCGCCGACGTGATCAAGATGGGGCGCACCCAGTTGCAGGACGCGGTGCCGATGACCCTCGGCCAGGAGTTCGGCACCTACGCCACCATGGTCCGCGAGGACCGGGCCCGGCTCGCCGAGGGCGCGATGCTGCTGCTGGAGTGCCACCTCGGGGGCACCGCCATCGGCACCGGCATCAACGGACACCCCGACTATCCGGAACTGGCCTGCCGCTACCTGGCCGAGCTGTCCGGCGAGCCGGTCGTCCGGGCGGCCGACCCGATCGAGGCGACCCAGGACTGCGGCGCCTTCGTCCAGGTCTCGGGGATTCTCAAGCGGGTCGCGGTGAAGCTGTCCAAGATCTGCAACGATCTGCGGCTCGTCTCCTCCGGTCCGGTGGCCGGTCTGCGTGAGATCAATCTGCCTGCGGTACAGGCGGGCTCGTCGATCATGCCCGGCAAGGTGAACCCGGTGATCCCCGAGCTGGTGAACCAGGTGGCCTTCGAGGTGATCGGTAACGACATGACCGTCACCATGGCGGCCGAGGCCGGGCAGCTCCAGCTCAACGCGTTCGAGCCGGTCATCGTCTACAGCATGCTCAAGTCGCTCACCCACCTGAGCGCCGCCGTCGACACCCTCGGCGCGGACTGCGTCGCCGGAATCACCGCCAACCGCGGGCATCTCGCCGAGGGCGTGCACAACTCCATCGGCATCGTCACCGCGCTGTCGCCGCACCTCGGCTACAAGACGTGCGCGCGGGTGGCCGCGCAGGCCCTCGCGACCGGCCAGGCCATCGCCGACATCGTGGTCGCCGAGGGCCTGCTGACCCGCGACCAGGTCGACGAGTTGCTCTCCGTCCGCAGACTGGCGGGGTTGCCGCCGCTGACCGCCGCCGACCCGCACCTCGTCGCGCCGGACCGGGTATTTTGATGTCCGGGGTTGGACATCTGATGTCCGGGGCTGGACAGAGGGCACGTGATGATTGTCGAGATGGACCCGCCCGCGCGGACCACGCGCACGGCGAACACCGGCGCCGAGCCGATGCATCTCGGCCCCCGGCGCCGCCGGATGGTACTGCTTACCCTCTGCGCGGCAGCGGCTTTGATCAGCGGAGACACCGCGTTGCAGACCATCGCGGTGCAGAGCCTGCTCCGGCAGCTCGGACACCGGCCCGACATGGCGATATCGCTGTGGTTGCCCGCGGCGCACGCGGTCGCCTACGTCGCGTTCCTGCTGGTGGGCGGCGCGCTCGCTGATCGACTCGGCGCGAAGCGGGTGATCGTCGGCGGCTTTGTCCTTTATCTAGCCGGCGCGGTGATCCATCTGGTCTGCCCCGATACCCCGCTCGCCTTGCTCGTCGCGCGAACGACCATGGGCGCGGGCGCCGCGGCCATTCTGCCCGCGACGCTGGCGCTGGTCGTGCTCGTCTACGGCGAGGGCAGCGGCCGGGCGCGGGCGGTCACCGCGTGGGCGGGCTGCTCCGCGGCGGGCGTGATGTCGACGCTGCTGTTGACCGCCGTGGTCCTGAACCAGGTGTGGTGGCCGTATGTGATGGCCGGGCTGGCCATGGCGGATGTCGTGGTGCTGATCGGGGTGCTCGCGATCGTGCCCGGCATCCCGGCCGACCCGGCGAGCCCGGTCGACTGGCCCGCCGTCGCCACGACGACGCTCTCGGCCGGGTCGCTCGCGCTCGCGCTGTATCAGGCGCCCAAATGGGGTTGGACCTCTTCGGGTTTCGCGATCGCGCTCGGCGTCGGCGTGGCGCTCGCGGTGGTCGCGGCCGTGATTCGGCGCGGTGGCTCGCTGCCGCACGACTGGCTGGTGAGCGCCGAGCCGCGGGTGCGGCTGGTCATGCTGGCGCTCGGCACCTCGATCGTGGCGATGTTCGGCATGGTGTACCTGGTCATTCAATATCTCCAGGTGCTCGGGGGCCGCGTGCCGGTGGTCGCGGGCCTCGCCCTGTTCCTGCCCGCGTGCGTCGCGACGGCGATCGGCGCGAAAGTCGGTGCGGCACTGCATCGGGCGGGGTGCGTCGTCGCCGCGGTGATCATCGGCTCGACCGCGATCATGGACGGGCTCGCGATCGGCCTGACCGCGGGCGAGCCCGGCGACCTGGCCCCGCTCGTCGCCATGGTGACGGTGACCGGCCTCGGCTGCGCCCTCGTGCTCGGCATCGCGCTGGAGGTGGTGAGCGCCGCGCACGCGGCCTCGCGCACCGGAATCCCTTGGGGCGCACAGCTGATACTCGTGCAGCTGAGCGGGCTGCTCGGGGCGGCGATCGTCGGCGGACTCGTCGACCACGGCTATCGAAACCGCTTCATCGTCCCCGCCGACGTGCTCGCCGTCGGCGGCGCGGGCATCGGTCGCGATCCGGTCGGTGACGGGGTGCGGGCGGTCACGCTCGCGGGCGATCAGCACGGCGTGCCGCTGGCCGTCGCGGTTCGCAACGCCTTTGTCGGCGGATACGGCGACGGATTGCTCGCCACCATCGCGGTCGTCGCCGTTGTCGTGGTCGTCATGCTCGTCGCGAGCGTGCTGTCGAGGAAATCGAACACGGCTCGGTAAATGCCGTAACACGTGTCTCGCTTAATTCGGGACGCGCCTTTCGCATGGCGTTGCGTATTTCTCAACGCGGGATTTCTGCTGCCTTCTGCACGCGCGTTTGCCCAGGTGAGCGCATGCTTACCAGGAAAATCAAGATTATGATAAAACCTCAAGAGCTTCTAAAGATTCTGTGCCTGGGCTTTGTAGTACCTAAGTCGTTGCAAATTCTCTCCGAACGCCGTTGACGAATTCGGAATTGTGTCCATAATTGTCAGGCGAAGACTTACCGAAAGGCCGGATCTGCCATGCGGAATACCGAATTCAGCAGCACCGCCCAGCGCGCCGGCGGACGGGCGGGCGCGGCGCGACGGGCCTCGTCCCGGACGTCGGCCGAGGAGGCGCTGGCGCGGGTACGGGCCGAGCGGGCGCAGCTCGAGCAGGGCAGGCTGTTCCGGGCGACGCTGCTGGAGGAGGCCGAGCAGCTGCACGAGGAGCTCGGCGCGCTGCATGAGGAGCTCAGGGAGATCTATCGCCAGCTGAGCGGTCTGCGCAAGCGGTTCCCCAGCCTGCCGCCCGCCCCGCGCATGGCCGGCTACCCGCCGATGGCTCTCGCGCCCATGCCCGCGAACAACGCACGGACGGCCGCGCCCCAAGCCACGGCATGACGTAACGGCCGAGTTGGCTCGAGCCTGCGGTACCCTCACTTACCGGTCGGATTGACCTTGGGTTGCGGGAAAGGGCCGGGTTGCTACGTGTCGTGGTCGTGGAAGACGATGTTGGGGTGGCCGAGGCCGTCATCGACGGACTGCGCGCGCATGGTTTCGGCGCCGTCGACCACCTGTCCCACGGGCTCGACCTGCTGACCTCCTACACCTCCTACGACGCGGTCATCCTCGACCTCGGCCTGCCCGATCTCAACGGTTATCTCGTGCTGCGCCAGTTGCGCAAGGTCAGCGACGTTCCCGTCGTCGTGCTCACCGCCGAGGACGACGAGTACTCCGCCGTGTCCTGCCTGCGCGCCGGCGCGGACGACTACATCATCAAACCGCCGCGGGTCGGCGAGCTGGCCGCCCGGCTCGAATCCATCGTGCGCCGCTGCCGGACAACCGAATCCGGCCCCGAAGTCGTGCTCGCCGGGGACGTCAAGGTGGATCTCGCGGCGCGCTCGGTCGAGGTCGCCGGGGCGCCGATAGCGTTGACGCAGAAGGAGTTCGCCGTCGCCAGGGTGCTGGCCGAGCACGCGGGCGTCGCGGTGGGGCGCGACAAGATCATGACCGAGGTCTGGGGCGAGAAGACCCCCTCGACCTCTCGTTCACTAGATGTTCACATGGGGGCGTTGCGGGCCAAGCTGAACCGACCGGGATTGATCATCACGATCCACGGCTTCGGCTACCGCTGGTCCCGCTGAGCAGGCCGCCGCGTGCGCGCCCGGCTGGTCACCGCCTTCACCGCCTTGGCGGCCCTGTGCATGATCTGCTTCGCCGTCGGCATCGGCGGTGAGCTGGCCGCGAGCCGCACCCGCGGCCTGGTGATCGAGCGCGTCCAGGACGCCCATCGATTCGGTGTCCTCGCCGCGACGGATCCGGCGCACCTGTGCGAGGAGGCGCAGCGCTACCGCGACGGCACCGGCAACGGCGTCCTCGTGCGCGCCGCCGACGACACGGTGCTGTGCGCGGTGGGAATGGACGGCCAAGACGAGCGGGTACGCGCGGCGACCCAGGCACGCCACTGGCTCGAACTGCCCCGCTCGCTCTATCCGTGGAACACCGAGCCGATGCTGGTCGCGCAGCCGATCGGCACGCCACCGCAGGCGGGCGGCGTCGTGGTGATCGCCGTCTCGACGTCGGTGACCCGCACCCAGATCCTCGTCCGCTGGACCCAATTGGCCTGCGGCACCGCGACGGCGCTGCTCGTGTTCTCCGGGCTGGCGCTGCTGGTGTCGGGTTGGATCCTGCGCCCGGTGTCCGGCCTGCTGCGCGAGGTCGACGCGCTCACCTCGACCCTGCCCGCCCACCGCGTTCCGCCCCGGCGGCCGCCGATGAGCGGGGGGCCGCCCGAGATCCTGCAGCTGGCCGCCGGGGTCGAGTCGGTGACGCGCGCGGTGGCCGCGCTGGCCGCCGCCGAGCGCAGGCACGTCGTCGACACGGCGCACTCGCTGCGCAATCCGCTTGCGGCGCTGGCGGTTCGGCTCCAGGCCCTGCAGCCCATGCTCGCGGCCGACCGCGCCGCCGACACCTTCGTCAGCGTGGTGAGCGAGGTGGATCGGCTGACCGAGCTGCTGGACGGGTTGCTCGCCAGCGCGGTCGCCGACGCCGAGGAGGGGGAGCGGACCGGCGCGGACGCCGCTAGCCCCGCCGGATGCGATGCCGTGCGGGTGGCCGCGGACCGCGTCGCCGCCTGGCACGCCGCCTTCGTCCGCGCGGACCTCACCCTGACCTTCGAGCCGCTGGTCGACGCCGCGCGAGCAAACCTTCCCGGCAGCGTCCTCGCCCAGATTCTCGATGTGGCACTGAGCAATTCGGCCCGCTACGCCGGGGCGGGCGCGAGCACCACGGTATCGGTCGACCGGGAGGCGGAGTCGGTGGTCGTCGCGGTCGCCGACACCGGCGTCGGCGTCTCGCCGGAGGAGATCGACCTGCTCACCACGAGGTTCTTCCGCGGCGCGGCGGCCGCGTCCGGCGGCTCCGGGCTCGGCCTGCCGATCGCCGCCACCCTGGCGGCGCAGCACGACGGCCTGCTGTTCGTCGAGTCGGCGCAGCCGCACGGCTTGGTGGTGACGGTCAGCCTGCCCGCCGCCGACCTTACATCCGGGTGAACTGCTGAACCGACGGTGAACACTCCCGTTCCGGCACGCGACCGCGCGACCCCACTCGCCACGATGGGTGCGTGGCGCGCGGGCCCTCTTTCCCCGCGCCGCCGCCTCCGCAGTCCGAGGGTCGCGACCGCAACCCGCAACCCTCGGGTGCTGAATGCCGCAGCAGGACAACGAGTAAGGGATCGGGATGGCACCGCAGCCGAACAACACGGTTCGGGTCGACCCCGACGCACTGATCGACAAGGGCAAGAAACTGGCGGAGCTGCCCGGCGCGCCCAACGGGCTCTTCGAGATCCTCACCAAGCTGAGCGGCAACCTGCAACGCCTCGGCGAGCCCTGGGGCGACGACAAATTGGGCAAGCAATTTGCCGAGGGCAAAGAGGGTTACCTGTCGGCGAAGGACGCGGTGGTCGGCAACGGCAGCACCGGGCCCGACGCCTCCGGCGCGGTGCCGGTGTACGCGCAGCTGCTGGTGAACTACGGCCGCACGCTCGAGGAGGCCGGTAAGGCGTTCGCGGGCGGGGAGGATCTGTTCGCCGAGTGGATGTTGAAGAACTACATCGATGAGGACGCCAAAGGCAATCAGGGGCCGTACAAGGGGCCGGTGAGCTCCGACCCGAACCACGGGAAAACCGGTGAGAACAGTGGGAACAACGGGCCGACGGGGCCGCCGGTGCCGCCGCCGGGCGGGTACCAGGGGCCGGGCGGCGGTCCGGAGATCAAGAATCCGAGCGGTGGGGAGACCGGCGCGGGCGGGCCGGGGCCCGGTGTCGGCGGCATGAGTTCCGGCGGGCCCGGCACAGGTGGGCCCGGTGCCTTCAGCGGTCCGCCGGTCGCGAACTACTCCGCCATGGGCGCGTCCGGTCCCGCGTCGCCGTTCGCGTCGAAGTCCGGTTCTCTGCCAGGGGATTTCGAGGGTCTGCCCCGTGGTCTAGGTGCGTTGCCCGGGGGCGTCGACGCCTCGTTGAACCCCGGTCTGCCCGGCGTGCTCGGGCCGAACGCGTACAAACCCATCGACCCGATAACCGGTGCGCCGCTGGATAAGTCAGGTGCTCCCGGCGTCGGCGGCAAGGGCGGCGGGCCGGGTGGCACGCTCCCGTCGCTGCGGTCGGTCTCGGCCTTCGACGGTGAGAAACTGGCGAACAAGAACGGGCAGCCCGGCAGCCAGACCCGCGCCGGCGTGCCCGGCAGCGGGATGATGCCCGGCACGCCGGGCGGAATGCCGCCGGGCGGCCAAGGCGGCGCGCCGGGCGACGGCAAGGAGAAGCGGCGCGAGCGGCGAAGGCCCTCGCCGCAGGTGGACGAGCAGGTGGAGACGTCCGAGGTGGGCAATCCGTGGCAGCGCTCCGGCTGGCGAACGGGTGATCGGTAGCAGATGTCGGTCCCCGACGCGATTTCGCAATCCGATATCAAACTGCCCGAGGAACTGCACTGGCTGAGTTTCGTCGCCGGTGGCGAGTGGCCCTCCGGCAGCGAGAACGGCATGTTCGCCCTCGCCGACGTGTGGTCCGACGCTGCGGGCGAGTTGACGGCGCTGGTGACCGGCATCGAGGACGCCATCAAGGACGTGTTCGCGGCGTATCCGTCCGCGGACGAATTGAACGCGTCGATGGTGCAGACGCTGAAGAATCTCACCGAGGAGTCGGACAACGCGTCGCTGCAGGCGATCGCGAAATCGATGACGCAACTCGGCAAATCGTGCGACAAGGTCGGTTGCGCGATTCAGGAAAACAAAATCATGATCATCGTCGGCCTGGTGCAGCTGATTTGGGAGATCGCCCTCGCGTGGCTCTCCCCGGTCACCGCGCCGGCGCAGGAAGTGGTGCTGATCACCTGGTATCAGCTCTTCTTCCAATGGCTCAAAACCACCATGATGCACATGGTGATCGCCGCCCTGAATGCCATGGGGCAGCAGGTGATTCTCAATATTCTGTTGCAGCTCGGTCAGATGGCCGCCGGGCATCGCGAGGGATTCGACGGCAAGTCGCTCGGACAATACGCGCTCGGCGGTGCGCTCGGTGGCGCGTTCGGTTCGCTGTTCGGCAAGATCGGCGCGGACCTCTTCAAATTCGCCGGCGGCAAGATCACCCGCTCGGAATTCGACAAGCGGTGGCAGCAGTTGCTCACCGGCGTGGTCCAGGGCGGGGCCGGTGGCGTCGGCGGTATGGTCGGCGGCGGCGTCGCCAACCAGCTCATCAACGGCGGTCCGTTCGAGCTGGATCCGCGCATGCTCGGCGCGGGTGCCGCCGGTGCGTTCGCGGGCGGTGCGCGGGGGTGGCGTAACTCCGGGGCCTCGGTGCATGTGGACACGCCGGAGACGGGGAATCTTACGACGACGCCTCCGGTGCATGGGCCGGTGGCAGGGCCGGAGGGTGGGCCGCCGGTCAAAGCGCCTACGACTGAACCGGTTTCGGGCGGGAAGATCGGTGACGGGCAGGGCGGCGGGTCCTCGGGTAGTGACGGGGCCGCGGGGTCGAAGCCGGTGTCGGGCGACGGACGTTCGGTTGCGGGGAGCGAATCGCCTTCGAGTGCAGGCGGTTCCGGGAATCGGTCGGCTGGGCATGAGGGGGCCGGGCGTTCCGAAGGCAACGACGGCGGGTCTGTGTCTTCGCCGAAGAACGATGGGGCGTCGCAGGTTTCCGGTGATCCTCAGGGTGGAGTGTCGAACTCCGGGCGCTCCTCTACTGATGGCACGGGGCAGGATCAGCGGTCGCTGTCGGATTCGGGGCAGTCGACGGGGGCCGGGGTTGGGCAGAATGGTGCTGCACCGAATGCGCCCGGGCAGAACGGGATTGGATCCGGTGCGGCGGGGTCGAGCGCGGGTGGGCCTGGTGCGGGTGCTCAGAACGGTGCGGGGTCGAGTGCGGCTGGGTCGAATGCGCCTAACGGTGCGGGGTCGAGCACGGCTGGGTCGAATGCGTCTACCGGTGCGGGGTCGAGCACGGCTGGGTCGAATACCCCCGGGACGAACGCTTCCGCGCACCAGGGGACGACACCCAAGACGGATGCCGCGAATTCGACCACATCCAAGTCGGATGCGTCCGGCAGGTCGGCATCGGCTGCGGGCTCCTCGCAGGCCGGTGGTTCGTCGCCGTCCCGTTCGAGTGCTCTGTCCGGCAACGATCACGCACCGAGTGTGCAAACGAGGCAGTTCGACGCCCCCGCAGCACAATCCAGCAACCGTTCGCCGGCGTCCGATCAGCAAACCCACTCGGTGACACAGCCGAGCAAGACCGGCGGAACTGAGTCGCAACCCACCCGCTCGAAATCCGTTGCGGACCAAACGAACAGCGGCGACCGCACACCGTCGGTCAGCGACAAAACTCCGTCCGCCAGCAAGAGCGAGGCCAGCGGAAAGAACCCGCTCGGCGATCAGACGTCGGCCCCTGACAAAACACCGTCCGTCAAGGAATCGGCGAGGAGCACAGCCGAGCCGAACACTCAGCGCAGCAACGCCGCATCCAGCCGGGATGGCGGGAACGCTCCCTCTACCGCGCCGCGTAGCACCCGCACGGACGGTGCCGATAGTTCCACCGCCCCGGGCGGTCGCCGTGCTGACGGCTCGCCTACTGCGCCGGGCGGTAGCCGCGCCGGCGGTGATGACGGTTCGTCCACCGCGCCACGCAGTGCGCGCGCAGGAAGCGATGACGGTTCGTCCATCACATCGCAGAACACCCGTCGCGATAGTGACGCCTCTTCGACCACCTCGCGCGACACCGTCCAAGGGGCTGGCGATAAGTCGACCACAGGCGGGACGCACGAGAAGTCAGGCGATGCACCGGCGGATAAGGGAGCCGCTACGCCGTCCGGACTGCGCTGGCGCAGAGTCGATCCCAGTCTGCTCGGCCCCGTATGGCCGGGCGGCAAATCGTTCCTCCGGCAGGTCCTCGGCTTCCAGCAGACGATCGATCTGTTCAAGGGCAGCAAGTCCCCGTACGAGGGCCGTGAACTCTTCCGCCAGCCCGAAGGCAACGACCTGCCGCTACGTGACGGATTCGGCCAGAAGAAGCCACCGTCCGGCGGCAACGACGACGGCAAAGACATGCCCGGGCACGACAAGCCGCTCTCGCGCGGCATGTACCGCCTCACCGAGAACGAACGGGCCGAGCACCGCTACGTGGTGTCGGAGGATGGTCACTGGACGAAGGATCCCAGTGTCCCCGGGCGGAAGTCGAAGACCGACGACGACTCCTCCTCGGTGTCGAGCACATCGAAGTCGGAGACCGAGGAATCGTCCAAAAATGCTCCCGCGCAAGGCAAGCCAGGAACCAACGTAGTCGGCGAGGACGGTCTGCCGACCATCGGTGTGCCTCGGCGCGGGCCGCTGCTCGAGCGCTGGGCCGAGTCCGAGGCCCCGGTGATGCGGACGGTGGTCGGCGACCACCAAGGACGGTGGTACATCAGCGATCTGCCGCACGAGGCGTTCCACAATGCCGGTGTCTACGTGGCGTTCAAGGCCCAATTCGTGGAAGGGCGGATGACCGCGATCCACGACTGGGCTGGTTCCTACCATCCGGCCCCGGCGCGCGTGAAGACCGCGCTCGGCGAATCGCTCTACAAGGGTATCGACCACTTCGACCAGCACGGGCACAAGTACACCCCGGACGAGCAGCGGAGCTGGGCGCCGGCCGCCGATCCCAACCCTGCGAGACCGAAGTCCGACAACGAAAGTGATACGAAGGGCAAGTCGGATCGCGACACCGAGTCGAAGCGTTCCGACGACAGCAAGTCCGACCGCGACTCCGATACGGCGTCGAAACAATCGGACGACAAAGCCGACGCGGCGTCGAAGCGCTCGGACGACGAGCCCGAGACCACCCGGCCGCCGCTCACCGACGGGCTGGCGTGGAGCAAGGTCACCGGCCTCGGCGACGACCCGCGCATCCTCACGAAGCAGGAGTACGGCGCGGCCAGCGTCTCCGAGATCCCACTCGTCGTTCTCGGCGATCACACTGCCGCCCACTACATCTGGCGCTCAGCCGACGCCGCAGACCCGGCGTCGCAGGACGGCGGCTGGCGTCGCGCGGACGGTGGCGAACCGCTGGACCGCTCTGTCGAAGACATCCTCTCCGACCCCCGACTCACCGAAATCCGCATACCCCGCGACGCAATGGTGGAGTCCGAGCCGCCTGTGCGGACCCCGCACGAGGGCGACGAGTCATCCGTCTCCCGGGACAACGAACCGGAACTTCCTGGCCGCCACGAAAACGACGACATCGTGGACCCCCACGCCGGCAACGCGCCTCGCGACTTCGAAAAGGAGGCCAAACAGATCCTCGCCGAGTACCGCCCGGAGGACTGGAGCGGATCGAGTCCGGAGGCATTGCGAGAAGCATTGGCGGGCAGCCGGTTCCACGCGTCCAACGATCCCGCGGAGGTCAAGGAGTACCGCCGCGCCGTCACCGCCATGATCGAGGTGATCCGGCGCGGCACCGAGAAGACGGTGGACGGACAGGTGATCCCGGGCAAGACCCTGTACCACACCCAGGTGATGGCGGCCATGGCCATGCGGCGCGGCCCGATCAACATGGATGCCGGCGAGGGCAAGACCCTGGTCTTCCTCGGCGACGCGATACTGCATGCGGGTGCCGGGGAATCGCTGCAAGTGTTCACCACTCGCGACACCCTGGCCAACGAGGCGCACAGCCTGTACCAGAAAGTGTTGGAACCCTACGGTTTCCAGATCGTGCGGATGAACCCGGACGAGGGTAACGCGTATCCCGCCCCGAAGGACGGGGAGCCGACGATCTACGTCGGCACCCTGAACGACGCCGGCTTCGGACATCTGCGCGACAAAGTGGCGCCGGGGCGCGTAGCCGTGCTCGACGAGATCGATGAGGCACTGGTGCATGCCGACACCACCTGGATCATCTCCGACGGCGCCGCCGAGCCCGCCCCGCCGGGCACCGCGGCGGGCGTGCAACTGGCCAAGGAATTCCTCGACACACACATCGACTCCGGCGACCTGACTCCGGAACACTTCGGCCGCACCGCGAATCAGGTGGGCGGCCCCGCCAGGCTCACCGAGGAGGGCGTCGCCGCGGTCACCAGGCTGCTGCATCCGGACGGCGACACGCCGGACCCGCAACGGCTGGAAGCCGAACTGCAGCGGATCAATTCGGCCGCCACCGCTCGCTGGGAGTTCGTCGAGAACGACCACTACGTCGTCGATCGCGCCAACAACAAGGTCTTCATCATCGATCAGACCACCCACAAGGTGATGTTCGATCCCAAGACCTCCACCGAGAGTCGGTGGAACGGCGGCCTGGCCCAGGCCGTGGAGGCCAAGCACGGTCTGCCGATACGCGCCGACTCCGAGACCTCGCGCAGCATCACCGCCGGGAAGTTGTTCTCCAGCGACAACTACAACTCGCTGACCGGTGCGTCGGGTACCGCCGAGGGCGTCGCCGGTGAGCTGTCCGCGCGCTACGGCATGGCCGACGTGGTGAAGATTCCGCGCCTGAAAGACTCGATGCTGCAGACCCTCGACGCCGCTGTCGCGCTCGACCAGGGTGCCAAACATCAGATGATGGCAGACCACATCAAGGCCTTCCAGGAGTCCGAGGCGCGGCCACAGCTGGTGATCGCCAACCGCAACAGCGAGGTCGCACAGCTGAAGGCGCTGCTCGACGAGGCGAACGTTCCGCACACGGCCATCGACGCGAAGTGGTTCCTGGACAACGGCGTTCACGCCGAAGCGCGGTTGCAGCAGATCTTCGCCGAGGCCGGCGCGCAAGGCAAGGTGCTGGTGATCAACCGGCAGGGTGGCCGCGGCGTCGACATTCCGGTCAGCGACGAGATAGCCGCGAACGGCGGCCTGCACGTGATGGTTTCGGGTAAATCACACCTGCGCGACATCGACATCCAGGCCGAGAACCGGGCCGCGCGCAACGGGCAGCAGGGCAGTGTTCGCTACTACCTGGCCGCCGACGACGGACTCTTCGCACAGTCGACCGAGCATGCCGTGACGGTGATCCGGTACACCGAAGCCGTTGCGGCACACGAGGCTTCGCAGAAGCAGTACGAGGCTGCGCAGTCCGAGTACACCCGGACGGAGACCCGGTTCCAGGCCAGAGAAGTCGACCGCGCCGCTCTGACCGCGGCTTCTGAGAACATGACCGCAGCACGGGTCGCGTGGGAAGCCGCACTCACGCGGCGCGAAGCCGCGGACGACGATTTGCTGGAACTGGCTTCGACGCTGCAGAAAGGCAACGCCGAACACCTGACGGGCATGGCCGCCGCGGGTCTCACCGCCGCGCTCGGGGTCGCGCAGAACACGCCGAGCCAAGCCGCCGCTTCGGATACCGAAATCCCACCGCCCCTCGTCACCGAGTCGATGCCCGACGCCCTCCGCCCGGACGAGAAGATGTCGACCGGCGACGGCCAACAGGCATTCACCGACCAGGCGCCGATCGAGTCCACAGCGTCATCGTCGATGCTGCCCAGCGCCGAGGCTCCGATCCCGTTCGCGGCGATCGGTGCGTCGAGTGACGAGGTTCCGCTGGGGCCCGCCGAGCCCGGCACCCGCATCGTCCACGGGTATCCATCGCTGGTGAGCGGCAGTCGGGTGCTGGAACCCCTCGACGGTGGCATCCTGACGGTCGACGTCGACGTGCGGCCGGGCGTCGACGAGGACGGCAGCCGGCTCGTTGCCGTTCGTGGCGCTAACGGAGCAGCTCAGCTGCGCCAGGCCGCGCTGAGCGTGGCGGGTTATCACTGGGATCCGGCGAACAGGTGGTTCGCCAGGGCCGTGCCGCTCAGCAACGGGGTGCTGCTGTTCGAGCATCAGCCTGTTGTCGTAGATCCGTCGACCGTGGTGCCAGGCCAGGTATTGCTGCACGTCGGCGGGCAGCAGTACTGGATCGGTGAGAACGAGGCCGGTCGTCTCGGGCTCGTCCGCCCGACCGGCACAACGCTCAGCGGCGACCTGACGACGTCTGACGGCGTCACGCTGCGGCTCGACCGGCGAGTGGTCGTCGTGGATCCGTCGACCGCCCGACCGGGCCAGGTACTGCTGCACATCGGCGGCCGACCATATTGGGTCACCGCCGCCGAGTCCGCGCGGCTCGGCCTGCCCCATCCACAGCGGCGGCTCGCCGGTCCGCTCTTCGGCCCGCGTGGACCCGTAGCCGAAGACCTTGCTGCCCTGCCGGACCTGCCCGCAGTCCGGGAACTTCGCGCCGCCACCGCCGCGCCGGGGCGCATCACCAACATGGTGCGCTTCGTCGTCGCCGACGGCGGGCGGGTGAAAACCGTGCACGGCGACATGATCGGCGCCCCCGGCAATCACGTCGACGCCACCGGCAACATCGTCCACCAGGCCACCGGGGACGAGCTGTACGCCCCGTACGGTCGCGCGCTCCTGGATGCCGCCGGGAACATCGCCCGCGACAACGGCGACAAGGTGGTCGTCAGCAACGCGAACGTGGTCGGCCTCGACGTACTGCTGACGGTCCACGGCGAGCCGCGATGGGTGCGGGTGAACAGGTCGACGAGCCTACCGATCGGACAGCTGACCAACGGTCCGACCTGGCCCTTGCTCCTCCTCGAGGCCCATGCGGCCGCCCAAGCCTACGAACGAAGCCACTCGGCACCGACACGCACCGCACCCGCGATTCCGCTGTATTTGCAACCGGATCGAAGGGCACAGCTGCTACTGACGCAACCGGTGTCCGAGGACATCGCGACACCGGGCATACACACCAACGGTCGGCCGAGCGCCGGACAGACCGGCGCGGCCCTCTTCCGCGGCGGTGCGGACGACACGGTGGCGGCGGGGACGCTGAACCCGGTTGTCGAGGAAGTTCCGGCACCCGAAGGCGCGCAGTGGAAGTCGATGTCGGGCGACGGCAACTGCCTGTTCCATGCGCTGGCGGAGTTGCTGCGGATGGACGGCGAGAGCGCGCATGCGGATGTGCGTGCCGCGGTAGTGGAAGGGCTGAGCGCCCGGTCGGTCGACGAGCAGCCCGCCTTCTTCGCCGATTTCATGCCCGGGGAGCCAGCGGCACTGCGGCAAGAAGAATTTCAGCGACAGGTGGCGAACCTGTTGACAGACGGCGAGTTTCGGGATCCTGCGGCTGAGTTCCTCTTGCCGTTCGTGGTGCGTGAGCTCGGACTGAACGTGGATATCGTTCGTCCCGCTGTGGAGGGAGTCGCCGGAGAGACCACGCGCATGCGGTATGGGCGGAATCTTCCGGTGCACACATTGTTGCGCGCGGCCGGCGACGGTGACGGTCATTATCACGTCGCGGTCGACGGCGACGGTGCGGTGCTGGGCCGGCGGGATCCCGGACATGTCGATGAGGACGGCGTCCGCCGGTTCGATACCAATGCCGACGGTGGCGCGTATGCCGGCCGCAACCTCGCCGGAATGCGGGACCTTCAAGGACAGCGCTGGTTGAGAGTGCGGCAGGCGGTGCACGCCTACGAGAAGGAGACGTGGCTCAATGGCATTCTTCGCGGCCTTGCCGGTATCGATACCATCGAGAACGAAATCGATGCCTACCTTCAACCACTGAAGGAGAGCCTGCGCACCGCGGAAGTTTTGAAAGGCGAGGAACACTACGAGCTTCCCACCGTGGACGAGCTCGAGGAGCTTCGCACACAACTGACGGAGAACGGCGCTACTCCGGAAATCGGTGAGCGCCTGGAGCTCGTCCGGGAAATTCTCGATTCATCCGATCCAGCCGGGCGTTTGGCGGAGATTCAGGAGCGAGAGGAGCTGTACTACTCGCTGCTGAGCTATTTCGGCTCGGCCGATGAACTGACAGCGCAGGATGTGCTGAAGCAGGTCACGCTGCTCGACGAAGCCACCGGACGGCCGCTGCGCCTGGCCGAACCGATTCAGGTCGTTCGCGTCGTCGATGACATCAGTTACCTCACCGGGTCGCAAGGCCGACCCCTCGGAGGCGGCGATCCACAGGACCTCGTCGGCACCGTGCAGACCGAACGTGGCTACATGTCGACCTCGGTGGCGGCGAGTCCCATTGTCTCCGCCGGTAATCGACACCTCCTCAAACTGGTGGTGCGGCCTGGCGCGAACGGTCTGTATATCGGCGAACACAGTGCCGCGCCCGGCGGTGATCAGCAGGAACTGCTGCTGCCCCGCGGTACTCGGTATCGGATCTCCGAGGTCGCTGTCGCCGCGAATGGCTCGACCATCCCTAAGGGCGAAGTTCTGCCGCCGCACAGTTCCGCACCCGACGCCCAAGTGGGCACCGCACCGACAACCGTCGCGCCGCGCGCCGACCGCACGGACGAGTCGGCCGGAGAGGATGGCGAACCCGTCGCGGTTGTCACGAGCAGCCTGCGGGCTGTGTCGTCGGATGAGGCAACAGGGGAGGGAGTTCGACCGTCGGGCTCCGAAACCGCCGCGTTCGTCACGGCGGTCCGTGCGCCGCAGGACTCGGAAGCCCTGCCGGACGATCCGGCGCCGACGATGCCGTTCACGATGGCGAAGGTGCTGGGCGCGGACACCGGGTTGCTGGTGAGCGATTCCACACGGTTCCTCGTGCACTTCGATCCGGCGCGGCCGGTGCCGGTGGTGCGCCGTCTCGACGACGGCACCGTGGTGGTCGAACGGCCGGACGGTGACGAGGTAGAGATCCCGAAACCCTTGGCGGAGCGGGCTTTCCGGGAGGAGCGGCAGGCCGGCAGTGACAGGGTCGTCTTGTGGCCGGTCGGCACCGGTGTGTTCGTCCCGGATCGTGCCGGGAACGCGATCGAGTTGTCCGACGATCTGTTTCCGGTCCGGTCGGCGATGGCAGGCTTGCCGACGATGCTGTTGCACGGCACCGGTGCCGGCTGGTTCTTCGTCGAAACCGATCGACTCGACATCGAGGACCGCCGGGCGCAAGGGCCGCTCTACGGCGGCGTCGACCAGATGCCGGTGCCCGCCGACGTGCGGCAGGGCGCGGTGGGCGACTGCTATCTGCTGTCGAATCTGCTCGGCATGGCCGCGGCGAATCCCGGGCTGATCAAGGACATGATCAGGACGTCCGTGGTCGAGGGCAAGCGCATGTTCGACGTGCGATTCTTCGACCCGGCGCAGGGCAGGTCGGTGTGGGTCAGGGTCGACGACACGTTCTATGTAAACCCTGATGGCACAATGGTTTACGCCGCACACGAGCCGGGCCAGCCACTGTGGCCCGCCGTGATCGAGAAGGCGTGGGCGGTATTCCACGGCGGCGATCGCGGCTACCCGGGAATCGACGGCGGGGCGGCCGGCGGCACCGGTGCGATGCTGCGTCCGCCGATGATGCCGGGCCACGCCGGCCGGTCGCAGCCCACCCGTGCGGTGGACGCGGCGATCTTCGCGCACCCGTTCCAGGTGGATCGCGACACGCTGGCAGACATCACTGGCGGCAAGGACTTCGCCGGTCAGGGATTCGCTCGGATGGTATTGGACTGGGAGAGCGCGTTCTTCGCGCCGAGACGCGGCGGCACGTCCGAACTCGCGCGCTCCGAGTTCAGAGAGTTCCTGGCGATTCAGCTGCCCGCAACTGTCGAGCTGGTCGGCGCGGTGCTGAATAGCCCTGTCGCACAACTATCTCCAGATCAGCTGGCCGAACTGGATCTCACGGAACTGGCCGCCCGGCTGGGTAGCGCCGGAACGGCAGACGCGGTACTCGAGGCGCTAGCGCTCTGGCGGGACACCGAGCGCGACTCCGCCGCGTTCCTCGAATTCCTCAGCGCACACTGGGAAGTCCTGCGCACCAACCTGCAAGGCCAGCTGGATGCGTGGGAATCCGACGCCGATCTGCCTGACGGTGTGCTCGCGCACTGGCTGACTCAGCGGATCGAACGGCTACTCGCGCACGGCGACACGGTGATCCTCGGCACCAAATCGCGGGCGGTCGGCCAATTGTGGCCGAACCACGCCTACGCGGTCGTCGGCGTGCGCCCCGACGACACGGGAACCGGCCTTGCCGCGGTGCTGCTCCAAGACCCGAATCACGTCGGCCCACCGCTGTCGGTTCCGATTCACGAACTCAACCAGTTCACCTGGCTCGGATCCGCAGGCGCGGGGACGCTTTCGGCCTTCGGCCCCCAGCCCGTCGTGGAACAGTCGGCAACCGCGAGTGCGGAACCCGCTCTCGCGCCGTCGCCCGTGCTAGGTGTGCGGCCGACCGGGCGGAACCGCTTCGGCCGGTCCGGGCAAAACCAGACGGAACAAGCCGGTACATCGACGCAGCCGGCCGGTGGGCAGCAGCCCAGGTCCGGACGCCCGCGAACCCGCGCCGTGGTAGGCGATTTCGTCAACCGCCTCGGCCAGGCACTACGTCGACGTCGCCGATCGATCAGCCCGACGGTCACCCCGCCCGCCGGATGGTGGCGCAGACACAGCAGGCGAACCAGAGACTTCCTGCGCGCCCGCTTCGGCAGAAGTACAAACGCCCGCATCGACAGCCCGACTTTCACCGAGACCCGCTTGCCCGCCCCGGCGAACGAGTCTCAGCAAGCACCGTCCGAAGTCGTTGCGAACCGACCGATCGGGGCACAAGAGGTCGTGCCGGAACGATCTGATGCGGTGCCGGTGACCGTGGCGGATCAACCGACTGTGCTGCCTGAAGTCGTTGCGCAGCAGTCGCTTACCGCGCCGGAGGACGTTTCGAATGGGCCTGCGGTCGTCGCAGACGAATCGGTGTCGCCGCTCGACGTCATCTCGAATCAACCTGCGGCGGCCTCGGCGACGAGTCGACTCGTGCTGGCAGGCACAGGCGAACCTATTCCGCCGCCGAGTGATACCGACGCCGGGTTGACATCGGTACAGCTGCCATCCGGTGTCCAGTTCCACCGGGTGGGCGATGCCAGGGCGGAGTACCGAATCGTGATCGGCCGCGACGGCCGGTTGTATCGCGCCGTGGACGGAGCGCTGTTCGATACCACGTGGGGCGCGCGGATGGGTTCGGCCGACCCGGATATCCACGGCCGTGCGCAGTGGCACCAAACCCCGGCCAATCGTCGTGCGCTGATGGCGCTCGACACCAACGGCAATATGTACGCGATCGCCGAAACTCAGCAGACAGACGTGCGGATCACCCAGGCGTCCCTGCTGAACGGGGCGCCCGCGGCGGCGGCCGCGGAGATCGAGGTGCGAAACGGCCTGCTCTTCGTCGTGGCGGATCGCGGTGGGGAGTACCCGACGGTTTCCGGCCAGACGGCTCAGGCCCTGCAGCGTCTGATGCACAACCCGCCTAGCGGAGCGCGTCCGATCGCGGTGCACCGCGACTTCCGCCTGCTGAGCCCGGACCCCGACAACCAGCACCAAGACCTCGACGCGCTGTCGGTGGTCTCGGTCGAGGACGAGACACCGGCCGCCCCGATACCGGCCGAGGGACCGATCCCACTGGTTCCCCGTGGCGCGGTGTCCCATCTGCCGGTGCTCGACGCGCCGCGAGTAGAGCGGATCCAACTGCCGGATCCAGGTCTGGTCACTCTCGCGGGTCAGCCGATGACCCCGATCCCGGGTGGCCTGCTGAACTTCACCGATGAGCCCGCCTCGTATCGTACGGTCGACGGTGACCAGTACCTGCGCGTGACCGGGGCGGACGGCACCGGCTGGGTATCCCGAAACGCGCTGGCGGAGGCGGGTTTCGAGCACGACGTGACCGCGCGCCGGTTCCTTCGATACGTCAGCGTAGAAGGTCCGGGCGGCGCGCTACGGCTTGTCGAGCACGAGCGGTTCGTCCGCGGTGCTACGGGTGTCATGGGCGGCAGGCGCGGTGTGTGGCTGGAACGGGGACGCGCCGACCGGGTACGGGTATTCCTCGATCAGTTGCCGCTGCTGGGCGTTCCCGAACTACGACGGTTGACCTCTGTGCCGTGGGCCGACGGGACCGGCCCGGTGCCGGAAGACCTGGCCCATCTACCGAATTCCCCTGCGGTGGAGCAACTTCGGCAGCTGGCCGCCGAAGACCCGGACCGAATCCGTGCCATGTTCCGCGTGTCCGACGACGGCCGCGTCTCCGAGGTGCTTCTCATGGTGGACGGCGTGCCCCGGTGGGTGCGGGTGGATCGCCGCACGACGCTACCCGGCCCGGCTGCGGATACGTCCTGGCTCGGCCATCCGAGCTGGCCCGCTTTCGTCTTGGAGGCGTACCGCGCCACGCAGAACACCGCGGACCAGGATGAGGACTACCTGGCCTTGAACGACGTCGAATTCGACTATGCGGGAACGGCTTTACCACGCGGCCTCACCGGCGCGCGACTCGACTACCTCGTCGACCGGGTCCAGCGGTGGCAGTCGCGGATCGACCAGGAAGGGTACGCAGACAACGTCGATGAGGAGGGCAATCATCACCCAGGGCCGGGTGCGGGACAAGCCCCGGCGGCCCCGGCCCAATGGCACATGCTCCTGCGCGCGACCGGCACGATGCGCAGCGATGCCGATGGAGCCGTCTCATTCCTGCTGAACGAGGGTGAAGAAGAGGTCTGGCGTAGCGAAAGCTGGTTGGACGAGAACAACTACCACTACGTGGCCGCACTCGGCGGTTTCCAACGTCGGTTCGAGGGCTCGCGCCCTGGCGAACAGCCCGGCCGATCTATAGACGAGCCGCAGGCCGACACTGACGATCGATCGGAATCCGAGCAGGAGTCCGCCCCCGAGAGCCGGAGGGTGCTGCGCGGGACCGGTGAGACGGTGCCCCCGCTCAGCGACCACCAAGTGGCGTTGACGCGAGTTCGGGTGCGGGGCGGCATTTATTTCACCAGGTTGCCCGAGACGCAACGGCAGCTCTATCGGCTGGTGGTGGGTCGAGACGGGCTGCTGTACAACGCCGCCGACGGTGCGCTGTTCGATACCACGTGGAACGCGCCTATGGAGGCAGCCTCGCCCCACGCGAGCGGGCAGCAGCATCGGATCTCTCGACACCGACGCGCTGTGTTCGTGATGGATACTCGCGGCAACATGTACGCGATCGCCGAGGGAGACCAGAGCAACCTCCGGATAACCCACGCGACCCTGCTGGATGGCGCCCCCGCTGTCGCCGCGGCGGAAATCGAAGTGCGGCAGGGCCTTCTGGCGATCATGGCCGATCGCGGCGGGGAGTACCCGATCACCTCGGGTATGAACGAGGCGGCACTGAACTATCTGCTGGACGAGCCGCTGTCGATGGAGCTGTACCAGGACTACCGGCAGCTGGCGCCGAATCCGGACCGTCCGTGGGAAGACATGGACGTGCAGTCGGCGGCACCGCTCGAGTTCGAGCGCGCCATTTCGCCGTTGCCGGCGGAGGGGCAGGTGGCGGGGCCGATCCCCATGGTTCCGGCGGGCACGGTCACCTACGCGGCGGCGATCCGGCTGCCCCGCGGTGAGCAGATCCAGCTACCGGATCCAGGACTGACAACCGACCAGGGGCAGCCGATGGTACCGCTGGTGGGCGGTCTGCTGAATCACATCTCCACCCCCGCCACGCGGCGCACCGTCGACGGCGTCGATTACCTCTGGGTGACCGGCGCGAGCGGGGCCGGCTGGGTCGCCGACGGCGACCTGCGGCGGGCCGGCTTCATCGCCATGGCCGACCGCCCCCGGCTGGCCCGCACGGTCACCGTGGCCGGCCCCGACGGACCCGTTCAGTTGTTCCAGCACGAACGGGTCGAGCGACGGGAAACGCGCACCCATGAGGGCGTTGACATTATTGCGCTGCACCGTATTTCGAGCGACACCGGAGTATGGGTGAATGCCGGCGAAATCGGCGGGCTCGGCCTTCCGCGGCTGACCGATCTGACCGGTGAGATATGGCCGGAGGCGGACGGCCCGCTGGCAGCGCACCTGGCGCATCTGCCGAGTTCTCCGTCTGTCGAGCACCTGCGGCACCTGGTCTCCGAGAGTCCGGCCTGGGTCCGCGACATGATCCGCGTCGACGAGCAGGACGGAACACCCGAAGTACACCTCATGGTGGAGGGCAGGCCGCGATGGGTGCGCGTGCGGCCCTCGACCACAGTGCCCGGCCCGGCCGCGGATTCGACGTGGGACGGTCAGCCGATCTGGCCCGCCCTCGTCTTGGAGGCCTACGCGGTCGCGCGGGAGTTCGACAGTGCGGCAAGAGAATTTCTCGCCGTGCACGACTTCGATGACGACGATCCCACCAGCATCGTCCAGCGTCCTCAGTTCCCCACGGCGAACGCGTACGAGGAACTCGCGGATCGGGTCGGGCAATGGCAGTCACGAGTTCACCCCGATGACCATCCCGACAGCAGTGCGGAACCCTTGCCGCAGTCGCAATACCATGTGCCATTGCGGTTGACGGGCACGCCGGAAACCGACGCCGACGGCGAAACGCGATTCACGCTCATCGCACTCGACGACGGCGACGAGGTACAGCGGAGCCGAACTTGGTTGACCGACAACCACTACGTATTCGTGGCGGCGCGCAACGCATTCCATCGTGTCGCCGGTGGACCGATCGCGCTGGCTCCCTACGTCGAGCCGGGCGGTGCGCCGTTGCTACTGGCGACCCTGCCCCATGAGCATGTACTCACCACGGAGGTCGTCGACGAGTTCGACTCGGCCAGGCGGTTGTCCGCGGGCGAATCGGTACAGATACGCCACGACCACAACCCCCTGGGAACGGTTCGGCTGGACACCGCCGATAGTTCTGTGTGGTTGAGCGTCAACACATTTCAGTCAATGGGTCTGCCGATCCGGCAGACCCTCGACGGCCCGGTGTGGAACGAATGGGGGCCGACGGAGGACGACCTCGCCGGCCTGCCGGACTCGCCCGCGGTGCGTCAGCTGCGCGCACTCGTCCGTGAAGATCCCACCATCATCACCTCGCGCATGCGGTTGCGCCTCGACGGCACGGTCGACGTGCACCTCATGGTCGACGGGCTGGCGCGGGCGGTCCGGGTGGATCGGATCGCGGAACAGCAGTGGGATTTCGACCGGCCGATCTGGCCCGCGCTGTTCCTGCGCGCGTTCGAGTCCGTCGAGGCGGGGCAGTTGGTCGAGGACTCCGGCGGTCCACGGCTGGGCTATACCGGAGAGCCGATACCCGAACGCAACGTCGAAGAGCTCGACCTGGACTCGGTGCAGCCCGGCGCCGCGCACGTCGCGCTGTCGGACCACCAGATCGAGCAGCGACGTGTCGTCGTCGGCTCGGACCGGCGCCTCTACCGAGCGAGCGACGGCGAACCCTTCGACACGGGCACCGGGCGTGCGATCGTGGTCATGGACCGCAACGGCAATCTGTACGCACAGCCCAGAATGGATGACCCGCTTCAGTTGGTCACGCATGCGGCGTTGCTCGGCGGTGGCCCGGCGACGGTCGCGGCGGAGATCGAAGCGCAGGCCGGCGTTGTCTCGCTGCTCGCCGATCGCGGCGGCGAATACTCGATCACCTCGTGGCTGAACGACATCGGCCTCGAGCGGCTCATGGCCGACACCGGACTGCGGTTCGCACCGGATGTCCGGCTCCTGGCCTTCGACGCGGTGAACTCGCGGGAGGTGGACCGGACCACCTTCCGCCTCGGCGCTCGGGTCCAGCTCCCGGTACCGGACATGAACCTCACCACAGCCCCTCGGCTCCGTCCGTATCCGGGCGGGTACCTCATGCACGAGGCCGATCCAGCGAACCGCCGTTGGATCGATACCGTCGATGTGCTGTGGGTGACGGGCGCCGACGGTGGGGACTGGGTCAGGGCTGAGGTACTGCGTCAGAACGGATATCGCTGGCAGCGAGCCGCCGGGCGGCTCTATCGCAGCATGGAGATCGAGGGTGTCAGGACGGATGGAGAGCCGGGCCTCGTCACCGTGTTCGACACCGATCGGGTGATCATCGAGGTCGGCCCCGTCGGCACGAACCTGCTGAGACTGCGTCACAACGGCGACGAACTGCTGGTGACCGAGCAGGACGCGAACCGGCTCGGACTCGCTCGTCGCATCGGCCTGCGCGACGCTCTCTGGGCGGAGTCCGGCCCGCGAGCGGAGGATCTGCACCACCTGCCCGACCTGCCCGCAGTGCGGCAACTGTTGACCATGGTCCGTGACGCCCCGGACGATCTTCGCGACAGGTTGCACGAAAACCCCGACGGCAGTATCGATGTCAACCTCGGTGGGGGCGAGCACGCGCAGTGGGTGCGGGTGGACCGCACCACCGATCTGCCCTGGCATCCGGACAGCACTCAGCCGATCTGGCCCGCGGTCCTGCTCGCGGCGGGTGCCGCCTACGACGCGGACAACGCTGTCCGGGGTTCCGCGCTCGACCCCGACCACCTGCCTGGCGAGCTTCCGCCGCCGACTTCGTCTCCTGTGCAGAACATCGAGACGCTATCGATGGGCTCCGACGACGGTTACTTCCCGACCGGGGATTTTCAGGCGCCTTTCCCACAAGCGGAAACCCTCCTCGCTGAGGTGCAGTCGGTGCACTCGCTGGAGGGCGAGGCGCAGGCAGATGCCGTGAACCTCTCGCACGCAACGGATTCGGGCGAAACAGAGTTGTTCACCGCGGAGGCCCTCGATGCGTTGCACGATTTCGTGCATGATGGCGGCCCGGCGGTGCGCGCGGCTGATGACGCGGGCTTGTTCACGGCGGATGCCCTCGATGCGTTGCACGACTTCGTGCATGACGGCGGCCCAGCGGTGCACCCGGTTGATGACGCGGGCTTGTTCACCGCGGACGCCCTCCACGCCGGTCCCATCGCCCTCGTGGGAAACGCGGAGGCGAGCGGAGCGCCGGGGATGCGCGCCGTGCACGAGTTAGCGGCCGACGCCGTCGACGTAGACAACGGCCACACTCTCCCCGCCGGTACGCGCGTCCAAGTGCTCTACGGGGTGGAACTCATGGGCATGATCCAGCTGAGCTCCGAGGAAACTGAGATATGGGTGCGGCGCAGTGACCTGTCCACGCTGGGCTTGCCGAACCTGATTCCGTTCACCGGCCCGACATGGCCTGCGGGCGGCCCCCGGCGCGCCGACCTCGACGGCCTCGGTGATTCACCGCCGGTGCGGCAATTGCGCGACCTGGCCGAACACGACCCGGACACCATCATTCGGACGCTTCGGGCCGGTCACGATACCTGGGTCGACGTCCATCTCTTGGTGGACGGGGTGCCACGGTGGGTGCGGGTGGACCGCGCCACCGACGGCCCGTGGGATCCGGCTCGCCCGGTCTGGCCCCTCATGGTGCTGCGCGCCCACGAGGCGGTCCAGGCCGGCACCCTCCGTGAACAAGCGCCGGTCCCACTGGTGCCACAGATCGAAAACACATCTGCGGCAAACGATTCGCTGTCGGCGCCGACGCGAGATTCACTACCGGGCGCTGATGACGACGGCGCTCCAGGCAGCTCGAACCACGTCGGCCGCTCGCTCCCGTCCGGCCCGATTCCGCTGGCGTCGTTCGTGACGAAAATGAACGAACAGCCGGTTTTGCCTGCGCCCCGGCGCATCACCCTGCCGGAAACCGAGGTGTTCAGTGATCGCGGCAATCGGATCCGGCCGAACCAAGACGGAATTCTGCGGTTCGATGACGTCCCGTGGAACCGGTACACCGATCGTGATGGGACCAGATACCGCGTCGCGGGCGTCAACCGAGCCGGGTGGGTCCGGGAAGATCATTTGATCACCGCCGGGTTCCGGCGCACCGAAAATGGGCAGGACTTCCGTCGAGCCCACGAGCTGCCCGGGACGGACGGGCCGGTAACCGTTTACGACAACGAAATCGTCGTCGTCGATCGGGCCGAGCGGCCGGAAGGATACGAGGGGTGGATGCTCCTGCATCTGCCTGGCCGATCGGTGTGGGTCGGGGAGGCCGGGGCAGGCCGGCTCGGGCTGGACCTCATGCGACCACTGCGCGGACCGCTGTGGACGGAGTCCGGCCCGCAGGTTGCCGACCTGGATGGTGTTGTCGAGATCATCGCCGATCAATTGCGCCGGCTCGTCATCGACCATCCGCAATTCGTCCGGGACATGTTCCGCGAGAACGCCGATGGCACCGTCGACGTCCGGTTACTGGTCGACGAGCGGGCACGGTGGGTCCGGGTCGACCGCGCTTTCCAGCTTCGATCCCCCTGGGCCGACGAGCGCCCGATCTGGCCGCTGCTCATAGCCAGAGCGGCCGACGAGGCCGAACTGCACACGGAACTGGCTGCGGTAGAGCGCGACCGCAGGCCCGATCCTGTGCTGGTGGATTGGACGGGCGAGACACGAGCAGTCGACGGGGTCGAATTGTTCGAAATCAGGCTCCGCGGCGCGCCGGACAGTACCCGCTGGCTCAGCGCCGACGAGCTGGAAGAACGGTGGTTGACGCTTCCCCCCGCGCCGCGGCTGCCGCTGCACGCGCAGGTGGGTCAGGATCAGCTGATGGAGGCAGGCGCGCCGGTCTACTCGCGGTCCCTGCCCAGGGGGCCGCTGGCTCTGACGCCGCTCGAGGCGGCGGACAGTGCGGTGATCGTGCTGGAACCGGCTGGTCAGCGGGTCGCCCTGCCGGCACCGCAGCTGACGACCCTCACGGGTATGCGAATTCGTCCCTTCCCTGATGGATCCCTGATCCATTTACCCGTCGACCTCGAGGAGGAGTCGGACACGCCCGCGACCCAGCACCCTCCGATTTGGATGGCTGGAAGCAATGGGCAGGGCCCAGTCGACGTCGAACACCTCGACCGGGAGGGTTTCCACGTGGTGGCGGGCTCTGCGGTATATCGCCGCACCGTGACAGTGCTCGCGGACCACGGGGAAGTGACGCTGTACGACGGCGAATCCCTCGAAACCGAGCGCAGTTCCGACAATCCGGGCCAGGTCCTGTTGCGGCGCGCCACCGGCGAAACGGCGCTGGTGAGCCGAGCCGTGGCGGATGAACTCGGTCTTCGCCCGCCTAGACGGCTCGGCGGCCCGCTGTGGGGGAGCGGGGGCCCGCTGCCCATCGATCTGCAGATCCTGTCGCAACTCCCGGATACCGTGAACCCGCAGACGGTCGCGCAGCTCAACGAGCTCGTCAACCACCACCGCGACCTGATCTCGGCGAGCGTTCGTTCCGTCCCGGCAGACCCCGATGCCGTGGAGGTCCGCCTGGTGGTCGGCGGGCGGCCGCGGTGGCTGCGGGTGAACCGCCACGCCGGCGACTGGCACGGACGGCTCACCGATAGACACGCCGTCTGGCCCCACATGATTCTCGCGGCGCAACGCCGGTCGTCAGCGCTCCATTCGCACCCGGCGGCCGGGCCGATGGTCTGGACCGGAGGCCGGCGAACAGTCTCCACCTCCGACGCCGAGGAGTTCAGCGTCCTGTTCCCCGGCCAGACTTCACCGGTATGGGTGAGCGCTAACTGGTTGGATGCCAACAACATTCATTTGGCGGAGGCAGACCCGCCACCACCCGTCTACGAGTCCACGGACGCGCCGGGGCACGCGGACGCGAATGTCGGCCTGCGAGGGGCCGGATCCGACGACTACGGTCGGCCGGTGCGCGAGCAGATCGGCGGTATCCGCCCGCCGGGGGTCGACAGCGTGTGGGAGTCGCAGCCCGGTGCAGGAAACTGCCTGTGGGAGGCATTGGCGCGGGCGGTGGATGTCGATGTGGCCGATCGAAATGCGCACCGTGACTTCCGGGTAGGTGTCGTGCGCCAGATGCTGGCGCATCCGGACGCGTACCTGGGCGCGTTCATGCCTTCGGAGCCTTCAGCGGTGCGCCGGGAGAAGTTCGTGCGGCAGTTGACGGAGCTGCTCGAGGAAGGAACGTGGAACAGCGACGCCGCCGATCGCCTATTGCCCTCGGCCGCAGCAGCATTGAAGTTGAACCTGGATGTGTACGACTCGGATGGGCGGGTCGAGCATCTGCATTACGGGCCACCGACGCAGCAGTTGAATACGTTCATGCTGAACCGGGCCGGCGGTAGTGCGCACTACTGGGTGGCCGTGCACAGCCGTGGTGGTTCGGTGGTGGATACTGCGAATTTCCAGCACGTGCCGAGTGATTTGCCCAGTGTGGTGGAGCGTTCGACGCGGGGCGGTATGGACGCGCCCGCAACGCCGGGTGATCCGGTCACGACCCCGGAAGACGAAATCGATGGCACACCAGACGGTTTCGAGTACTACCCCGACCTCGGTGAAGAGCTGGTTGCACTCTTCTCGAGCGAACCGGGTGGAGCTGCAGCGGAATTCGATGATGCGTTGGCTCCTTCGCCCGCGGCCGCGGCGGATACTCTCCCCTCCGGTCCGGCGGATGCACCGCCTGACCACCTGGACATCGTCATGCCCGCCGCAAGCGTCACACGGCCGACCCGACATGTGGTTGTGCGTGACATGAACGGAGTTCTGGTAGAGATTCCGGTGGGCACATATCTGATTGATACCGGCGTCAGCACACTCGGCGACATCTATTTCCGTGATGTCGAACTACCCGATGGTAGTTCTCGGGACATCCCGGCCGAGGTGATGTCGGAGGCATGCACGCAAGATGCGCATGGAAATTGGCGTTCGAAGACTCCAGGCTTGTACTGCATCGATGAGGCAGGCGCGGTTGTCGAGTGGGATGGGCCGAAGGTGGCCGTTCGAATAGATCCGCTCGACTCGACGAAGATGGAGTTGCGACTACCTTCCGGTCGATGGTTGCCGGTCAGCTCCGCCGCAGTGCTGGGTATCAGCTCCGCCACGGCCGCCGGTGACCTCTATGTCGCGGGCCGGCCTCGACCGGAAGATGTAAGACAAGGCGCCCTCGGCGACTGCTACCTGCTGTCCAATCTGATCGGGTTGGCCGACAGCGACCCGGATCTGATCGTGGATATGATTCGCGAGTCGCCAGTGGGGGAGGGTGAAGAGAATCAGCGCACTTTCAGCGTTCGGTTCTTCGATCCGTCGGAAAACCGTTGGGTCTGGGTCAAGGTGGACGACACCTTCTACATGAATTCCGCCGGAAATATGATGTACGCGGCGCACGACGCGTCTCGACCATTGTGGCCTGCGGTGATCGAGAAGGCCTGGGCGGTTTTCCGCGGCGCTGGACAGGGCTATAACGGCATCATCGGCGGGGATGCCGGAAAAGCCGCCGGGCAACTACGGCCACCACGCATGCCAGGCTTCGCAGGTCGGGTGCAACAGACACGCACTGTGGATGAGGCGCTGGGATTGGTCGGGATGGATCAGCAGACGCTGACCACCATGGTCGGCGGTAGTCGTGGGTTGGCTCAACTGATCGAGCGCTGGGATAACCGGGCCTCTGGAGGTACGGCAACAGCCGAACTGCTGTGGTCCGAATTGAGGTCCGCGGCTCTGAATGTGGGTATGCGACTGCTCTCGGCGGATGTGGAACCGTCGGATCTGGTGCCTATGGATCTCGCAGAACTCGTCGCGGTCGTGCAGGAAGAGCACCTGGCACTCGCCATCAAGGATGTGATGCCACAGTGGGCAGGACCCGACGATGTCACGGACTTCTCGTCGTTCCTCGGAGACCAGTGGAGGAGTTTGGCGGCACCACTGCACAGGTTTCTCGGGGAGTGGAGATCCAGCTCCGAATTGACAGTCACCACCCAGGCCGTGTGGATGGCGGAGCGGATCGAGAATCTGCTTCTTCGAGGCGACACGGTAAACCTGGGGACGGGTCCGAATGCTGGAGAGCCGCTGCTGCCGACCAACACAAGACTGCAAGCCGGACACTCGTATGCTGTCATTCGCGTAGACCGCGGTCTCGACAAGAACGGACGAATCCTCGATCCGACGTCGGTGGTCGTTCGTGATCCGCACGGAGGTCCGGAAATCGCCGTACCTATCCGCTTTTTGAATCAATTCGACACGATGGGCTCTTCCGGTCCGGGCACCCTCTTCATTTACGGTGCCCAGGTCGAGACCTCCGCGACGAACACGACAACCCACCCGGCGGCCAGGGTCGAGACCGCGCCCGCGGCCGAGCCCGGATCCGCTGGACCGCGACCGGCCGAGGCCGTCGAGGGAGTTCCGGGCACGGCGGAGCCTGCTGTTCCAGGGATCTCGGAGATAGCGGACGATGGTGTCGCGAGTTCGTCGCTGCTCGAAGGTTGGCAGGCCTTCCGCGAACATTTCTCTGAACCGGACGCCGATTCTGTTGCGAGTCAAGGCAACCGTGTGTTCTTCACCGGAACCGAGATACTCGTGCCGGAGCGGAGGTCAAGCGCGGACCGTTTGTTCACCGGCACGCCTATGCAACCTGGAGTGGACTACGAACCGCTCACCTTCGCCGATCGCGAGAAGTTCCGGATCGTGCTGGGGCCAGACGGTCTTTTGTACACGGTCGACGGCGCGCTGTTCGACACCGCCTGGGCCGCGGAGGCTGGGTCGGGGAGCACGCGCGATTTCGCGTCGCGTCGGGGTACCGAGAATTTGCGGGAGCGGCTGGCCGTCATGGTGACGGACGTCTACGGGAACATGTACGCGGTCACCAACGAACAGCAGCGGCGATCGGGCCGCGCTTGGAGATTCAGCCATGCGTCGCTGCTGGGGGGCGCGCCCGCCGCCGCGGCGGCCGAGATCGAGGTGCGCGCAGGGGAATTGCGGCGCATGGTCGACTGCGGTGCGGACTGCGACTACATGAACGAGTCCTCGCACATGCAGGAGCAGAACCTCGAAGTGCTGGAGTACTTGGTCAATCAGCCGGTCGGCCTGCAGGCTTATGCGGATTTCGAGTACCTGCACGCCGACGACTTCGAGGACTTGGTCTTCGAGGAAGCGGCCGACGAATCCACGTCAGCGCTTCTGAGTACGAACGAGCCACGGGCAGAAAAGATCCCGGCGGCGGTGGTGCGAACGCCCGAAGGTGCGCCCGTCACATTTTCGGCGGCGGGGCAGTCGGTGACTCTGACGCCGGGAACTTCGGTCTCGATGCGCGTGGACGAGGACGACCCGAGCCAGGTTTCGATCCGTGTGCCCGGCAGTTCGTCCGGGTGGAATCGGGTCGATCGTGCGCTGCTGGAGGACGCCGGCATTCAGGTGCCGACCGTAATGCGCGTCGACGGGCCGCTTTTCGGAATAGGTGACGTGCCGAGGGCCTCCGACGTGCAGCAGGGGCAGGCCGGAACCTGTTACCTGCTCGCAGATCTGATCGGTCTGGCGGATCGGCACCCGGACTGGGTGCGCCAGATGATCCGGACGCGGGCCGATGGGGATCTCGAGGTGCGGTTCATCGAGCAGGACGGCGATGGACGGGTGACCTCGGCGACCGGCGAGACGGAGTTCACCATGCCGGGTCGGCGTGAAGTGTGGATTCCGGTGGATCGGCGGTTCTACGCCTATGACGGAGAGATGGCGTACGGGGCACACCGGGACGGACAACCGTTGTGGCCCGCGGTGATCGAGAAGGCTTGGGCGATCTATCGAGGTGGCGAAGACGGATACGCGGGGATCGAGGGCGGGCACGCCGGCCGGACCGCGAGTTCGCTGTGGCCTGCGGAGCCGTCAGCCGCGGTAGGCCGGACACTGCCGATACGGGCGGTGGACGATGGCACGTTCGCGCATCCGATGACGATGGGACCGGATGTACTGGCGCAGTTGATGGGTGGCAGCCCCGAGGCGGCACACGAGCTGCTGGACCTGCATGACGACTGGCTCGACTACTGGAAACAGTGGGATGATCATGCGACCTGGAGCAAGGCCATCGACGAGTCGGCAAGGATCGACGGGCTCGGCCTGTCTACGAGTGATGGCGACTCGATGTACGCGCAGTGGTTGAACGCCCACGATCCCCGCGCGGCCGCCGGCTTCCGTGCATTCTTGGTGGAGGCGCTGGGTGCGGAGCGTTGTGCGCAGCTGCGGCGACCGCTCGACCTGCTGCACGCGGAGATGACTCGATGGGAATCTCGTGCGCCGCTCGACGATTCAGTGATGTCGCAATGGGTGGCCGATCGCATCGCGAGGGTGGTTAAGCGCGGCGACACAGTGACCATGGGAACCCACCGCCTGCTGGACGGGGCGACAAGGCATCCCGAAACCGGCCTGACACCCGGCCATTCGTATCTGGTGTCGGACGTGGTGATCGACGCGGACACGGGTCTTGTGACGGGTATTCGGCTGGTCGACCCCAATGATGATCAGTTCCGTGATGGACAAGTGGTCTCGCTGCGGCATCTCAACCAGTTCATGATCTTCACCTCGGCGGGGCCGGGTACCCGGTCAGCTTATGGTTGGGACGAAATCGCGCCACCGCGTGGACGATACGAGCCGCTGCCGGAGGCCGCACCTGTCGTCGACTTCTTCGACCCGAGCGCGTTCGGTCGCTGACCCGGCGATGATCGAGATCCCGCAGGATCTGCACTGGCTCGGGCGTGCCGGCCGGTGTCTATCCGCGGTACTCAGTTCAGCGACAGTCGGCGTGAACCACTGGCGCACAGCGCTTCTGCGGGAAGCCTCACTGAGGTGCTGGTCGTTGCTCGTTCTCCGCCGCGTCGAGCGCCGGTACCAACGGTGCGAGCGCCGCGCGGAGCAGGTCGGGTAGTGAGCCGGTCGTCACCACGAAGCCCGCGCCGGCCAGTGCGCCTGCTGTCGGCTGTAACCACTGTTCCAAGGCGACGCGGATGGCGGCGGCCACGCTGGCTGCGAGTACGCGTGCGGTGAATTCGTCTGTGGTGCTGGTTCTTTCGGCGATCACGGCTGCGAGTGGATGCGAGATCGCATCGGTCGTACTGACGAATACTTCGCGCAATGCCGGATGTGTGGTGATCAACAGCAGGCCGTCGTTACGGTGCTCATCTGGGTCCGCGTAGTGCGCCAGGATCGCGTCGATCACGGCGTCGGCGAGACGAGTGTCCGAGGCCCGTGCGGCCACCGCCGCGGCGACTCGCTCCTCACGCTCGGCGGTGACGGCGGCGACGATCGCGTGCTCGCGACTGGAGAAATAGTTGTTGTAGGTGCGCGGGGAGACGCCGGCGGCCTCGGCGATGTCCTCGACCCGCACGTTTTCCGGCCCCTGCTCGAGGGCCAGCCGCAGCGCCGCTTTCCGCAGTGCCTCGCGGGTGGCCTGCTTCTTGCGCTCGCGTAACCCGGCCGGTCTTGTCGTCACAGCCCGATCCTGTCATAGAAAGATGCGTGTGCGAAATATTGCGTGCACGCAAGTTTCGCCTTACTGTGGCGAGGGCCGACGCACGATCGACGGAAGGGGCCACGCACATGCGAGGCAAAGGGATGACGTACGACACCGGCTTCATTCGCAACGGGCGGATGTCACGAGAGGACTTCGACCCCGAGGTGGTCCGGCGGGAGCTGGCCATCATCCGAGATGACCTGCACTGCAACGCCGTTCAGATCGTCGGCGGCGACGCCGATCGGCTCGAGCTGGCGGCGGCGTGTGCCGCGGAGTTGGGGCTCGAGGTGTGGTTCTCGCCTTACCCGCTGGAACTGACGACCGCGGAGATGTTGTCGCTGTTCACCGAGTGCGCGCGGCGGGCCGAGCGGATTCGCGAGTCGGGGGCCGAAGTCGTGTTCGTCACCGGCGTCGAGCTGAGCGTTATGAGCCGAGACCTGTTGCCGGGCAATGACGTTTGGGAACGACTCGGGTACCTGCTCGGAAACCCGGATGCTCGTGACGAGCGGCTCGCCGAGCTGAGCGCTCGTCTCGACAAGTTCCTCGCGAAGGCGATCACCGTGGTCCGCAAGCACTTCGGCGGCAAACTCACCTACTGCGCCATACAGTTCGAGCGGATCGACTGGACGCGGTTCGACATCATGTCGATCGAGCTCATTCGCTCCGCCGAGGTGGCCGATCGGTTCCGCGCGGGCGTGCGTGAACTGGTCGCGCAGGGAAAACCGTTGGCGGTCACCGGCTTCGGCGCTGCCACGTGGCGCGGGGCCGCCGATGTCGCACCGCGCAGCAACGAGATCGTCGAGTACGACAGCGTTACCGGCGATCCGATCCGGTTGGACGGGAACTACTTTCGGGATGAGGCCGGGCAGGCCGCATACCTTGAGGAACTATTGGAGATTTTCGACAGCGAGGGCGTCGACAGCACTTTCGTATTCCTGTTCGCGCTGCACAGTCACCCCCATCGGCCCGACGGCGATCCGCGGGACGACCTGGACCTCGCCAGCCTAGGCATCGTCAAGGTTCTCGACGGCCGCCGCGGTGAAACTTATCCGGATATGACTTGGGAACCCAAGGTGGCATTCTCCGCCGTCGCTGAGTATTACGGCCACTAAGCGTGTATGCACGCCATTCATAGGCTCCGATGTCGAGAATAAGTCACCATAAATTGGAACGTTCCAGAGGCGAAAGTTCCAATGCCACAAGGTAATTCGTGGAACGTTGCGCGGATGCGGAATTCGTGTTTGTCGGTGTGATCGAGTAATCTTCGCGGCATGTCCGATGCGCCGAACAATCCGCATGACACCTATTTCCGTCGGGTGCTGACCCGCTCGTCCGACGCGGTGTGTGCGATTCGTGGCGCGGTTCCTGAGAACCTTGCGGAGCTGGTGGATTGGTCGGTGATGGAGCTGCTGTCGTGCAGTTTCATCTCGAGGGAATTACGTTCCCGCTACACCGACATCCTCTACCGCACCCGCATGGCGGGCCGCGAGGCCTACATTTATGTGCTCTTGGAGCATCAGAGCCGCGTCGACCGCATGATGGCGTTGCGGATGCTGGGCTATCTGGTCGATATCTGGCGCTACTACCTGCGCCAGAACCCGAAGGCCCCAACGCTGCCGCCGGTGATCCCGGTGGTGCTGCACAACAACAGCACCGGGCGGGCGTGGGACGCTGAGACCGAGGTGTATGACCTGATCGATGTGGAGGAACCGGCCCGTTCGGCGATGGATCCGTGGCTGCCGCGGTTGCGGTTCCTGCTCGATGACGTCGCCACCATGGACATGGACGCGTTGCGGGCCAGGAAACTGACTCCCGCGGCGTTGGTGATGCTGGTGTTGCAGCAGATCGCCCCCGGCAATCCCCACCTCGAGGCGGACATGAAACCCCTGCTAGAGGACGTACGGGCGATGCAGGAGCAGCCCGGCGGCAGAGATGATCTGATCACGATGTTCACGTACATTATTACCGTCGGTGAAACCACCGCAGAGGACCTGGAATCATTGACCGACCAGCTCGGTCCCCGAGCCAAGGAGGCCGCCATGACCACCGCCGACCAGCTCCGTGCCGAAGGACTTACCGAGGCCTTGCTCATCCAGCTGACTCAAAAGTTCGGGTCGGTGCCTGGTCGTATCGTCGACGCTGTGCACAAAGCGGATCAAGAGCAGGTGAGTGCCTGGCTCCGTCTCGTTCTGACGGCCGACAACCTGGATGAGGTTTTCGGGGCATAACCTCGGCGGACTGGGCAAGATAGTCCGGTCAGTGGAAATAGGAGACGGCACATCGACCAGAGATGCCGTAGTAGCTCGATGCCAGAGCCAAGGGGAGGCCACTATGACAACCGCTGACCAGCTGCATGCCGAAGGATACGCCAGAGGTGTCGCCCTCGGACGCGCCAAGGCCTTGCTCCAGCTGGTGACTCACAAGTCTGGGTGGCCGCCCAGCCATATCATCGACACTGTGTTCAATGCGGATCAGGAACAGATGAGTGCTTGGTTGGGCCGCATCCTCACCGCCAAAACCATGAAAGACATGTCCGGCGACTAGCTTGAGTTTTAACCTCAAGGCTGGTCAGGCGGGCCCCGGTCGATCTTGAGCGAAGCCCTTGGTTGATGATTCATCTTGCGACAGAAAGAATCTCGACCAAGGGCTTCAGTGAATAGTGTGCACGATGCCGGTGCTGCCGGTGCTTCCAGGGAGCTGTCGGCGTTCCGGCGGGAGTTGTATCACTGTGTGACCGCCCGTGCTGATGCTGTGTTCGAGTTGATCGACGCGGTGTTGTGCGCCGACGGCCCGGTGCGGTCGCTGCCGGAGTTGTCGCTGGTTGCGGGGCATCGCCGCGGGCACGGCAGTGTGTATGCGGCGCTCGGGCGCGGCCGGATCGATGTGGAGCGGTTGCGGCGGGCGCTGGCGGCGGTGCCGCTGCCCCGGGCCGCGGACGGTCGGCTGGTGCTGGCGGTGGACATCACCTGCTGGCTGCGGCCCGAAGCCCACACCAGTGCGCAGCGGATCCTGTGTCACACCTACGGCCGGGCCCGCAACACTCACCAGATGATCCCGGGCTGGCCGTTCTCGGTGGTGTGCGCGCTGGAAACCGGCCGTAGTTCCTGGACCGCACCGCTGGACGCGGTCCGGCTCGCGCCCGGCGACGACGCCGCCGAGGTCACCGCAGCCCAGCTACGGTCGGTGATCGGCAATCTGATCGCCGCTGGTCAGTGGCGCTGCGGCGATCCCGACATCTGGATCGTCGCCGACGCCGGCTATGACGGACCTCGCCTGGCGTTTCTGCTGTCGGATCTGCCCGTGAGGGTGCTGGCCCGGATGCGCTCGGACCGCGTCCTGCGCCGTGCGGCACCACCCTGGCTGCCCGGCACCAAGGGCCGCCCGCCCCGCCACGGCGGCGAGTTCGTGTTCGGCGACCCCGCGACCTGGGGTGAACCAGCGACCGAAACACGCACCGAGACCAGGCTCTACGGATCCGCGCATGCCCGGTCGTGGGACCGGCTGCATCCCCGGCTGACCCACCGCTCGTCCTGGATCGCCGCCGCCGGAAAACTCCCCGTCATCGAGGGCACCGTGATCCGCCTCGACGTCGCACGGTTGCCCAGCGGCGCGACACCGAAACCGGTCTGGTTGTGGCATTCGGGCACCGACCTCGACACCGTCACCGTCGATCTGCTCTGGCAAGCGTTCCTGCGCCGGTTCGATATCGAGCACACCTTCCGGATGCTCAAGCAAACACTGGGCTGGACCACCCCCAAACCCCGCGACCCTGCCAGCGCGGACCGCTGGACCTGGATGCTGCTGACCGCCTACACCCAACTGCGCCTGGCCTGCGGACTCGCACGCGATCATCGGCGACCATGGGAGAAACCCGTTGCCGCACAACAACTCACACCCGCACGCATCCGCCGGGTATTTCGGCACCTCCGCCAGAACATCGCCTGCCCAGCCAGCGCACCGAAACCCTCACGTCCCGGCCCCGGCCGACCCGCCGGCCGCCGCAACCAGCAACCCGCACCCCGCCACGACGTCCACCTCAAGACCACCAGCAACCCCCACCCACCAACACCAGCAGGGCCACGACCACGCCGAACAGGTTAAAACTCAAGCTAGGTTATGTCTCCTAATGATTCCCGCTGCGCCCAGTCAGCTCGGTGGAGTTCGTACTCGACCTCACCATGTTCGGTGCCGGGAAGTGGATCATCGAAGTGCTGATGAAATGTCCGGACGTAGGTGAGGCCGGACTTTTCCATGACACGGCGAGACGCGATGTTGACCGCCATGGTCTGGGCCCATACTCGCCCGACACCGAGTTCGGCGAACCCCTTGTGAATCAACGCCCGCGCCGCCTCGGTGGCATAGCCGCGGCCCCAGACCGACGCCGCGAGCCGGTAGCCGAGTTCCACCTCGGCGACGCTGCCGTCCTGCGGAGGCTGCAGGGACAGCCAGCCCACGAACGCTCCGGAGGATTGCTCGATGACGGCGAAACGTCCCGCCGAACTCACCTGGTAGTCGCGCAGGATCTGAGGCAGCACCTGGTAATAGATCTCGTCTCGCGGTGTGGGTTCGCCGGTCAGGAACCGCATAACAGCGGGATCGCTGTCCAGCCGGACCAGGTTGTCGACGTCGGCGTCGGTGAACCGACGCAGCACCAGGCGGTCGGTCTTCAGGAAAACATCCACCAGCAAGCACCTCCCACCACGACAGTCGGCTGTCATCCTGTCCGGTATCCGCCACGCCGTCCAACGCTTTTCGGCACCCGGTCATCAGGCGAGCCGCCGTGTGGATTCCACTATCAACCGTGGTCTCGGCGGTTGGTGATCGGTATAAGGTGCTGAAGGATGAGCAGTGGGAGTTGCTGGAGCTGCTGCTCCCGAAATCACAAGGCCGCGTGGGACGTCACTTCGCCAACAACCGCAGGGTGGTCGAAGCCATGTTGTATCGGTTGCGGACCGGGATCCCGTGGCGGGACCTGCCGCAGGTGTTCGGGCCGTGGCAGACGGTCTGGAAGCGGCACCGCCATTATGCCGGTGACGGCACCTGGGATCGGGTGCTGACTGCGTTGCTGACCCTGGCTGATGCCACCGGCAATCGGATTGGGTGACCTCGATCGACTCCTCGATCATGCGGGTGCACCAGCACGGCGCGAACCTACAGGGGGCCGGTCGAATTACAAGAATCTGTGCGACGAACCGGCCGACCATGCGATCGGCCGTTCCCGCGGCGGGCTCACCACCAAAGCACATCTGGTAACCGACGGCAACGGGCACGGTCTGGCCGTGCTCGTGACGCCCGGTCAGGCCACCGACAGCCCGATGTTGCCGGAGGTGCTCGACAGTGTTGTGGTGCCTCGCTCGGCGGCGGGGCGCCACGCACGACCCCTGACGAGTCGATCGGTGACAAGGCGTACTCGTCGAGGGCGAACCGGAAGCTTCTGCGGCGCAGGCGAAACAAAGTCGTGATTCCGGAGCGGGCCGATCAGATCGCCAACCGTAAACGCAAAGGCGGCGCAGGCGGCAGGGCACCGAGTCTCGACGCCAACACCTCGACCTACCCCACACCCTGTCGGCCTCGCCCACGGGATGTCCTGCGCCACAGGCGATGTAGACATCACCGGGGCAAACACCACCGCCGCCTTACCTGACGACCTATTCTTCCGGACAAGAATCGGCGAAGCCGACCATAAGCGGCCGTCGCCAACTGCCCGTCGCAGCCGACCGCCTCGGTCAACCCCTCACCCCACGTCCGGCAGGTGGCAGATCTGGATGAGATCGCGCCCACGCGTCCGCGACACCAACAGCCCACGCCCAGGCGGATACTGCGCCGGCCGAACATCCCCGAGCAAGACGCCCTCATCTTTCGGCGTGCTCATCAGAATCCCGTCCACCGACATATCCTTCATCGGCCCCAACACCGGATCGTAGAGGGCGCGCGCCGCGCCACCCGAGCGGCGGGCGATGATGACGTGCAGCCCGATGTCGCGCGCCTGCGGCAGGAGATCCAGCAGTGGGAGCAGCGGGTTGTTGGAGGCGACCATGTCGTAGTCGTCGACGATCACATACACCTCTGGGCCGGTCCACCAGCTGCGCTCACGCAGTTCGGTGGGCGTGATGTCCGCACCGGGCAGGCGCTGGGACACGAACCCGGCGACCTCCTTGAGCGTGGGCACGGAGGTCTGGGCGGAGGTGGAGTAGCCGGCGAGGTGCGGTCCGTCGATCGCGCCGAGCATGGTGCGGCGATAGTCGACCAGGATGACCCGCGCCTCGTTGGGGTGCGAGTTTTCCACGAGGCCCTGCGCGATATTGCGCAGAAGAGTCGTCTTTCCACAGCCCACATCGGCGAAGACCAGCAGGTGCGGCGATTCCTCGAAGTCGAGCACGACCGGTGCCAGCTCGGACTCGCTGAGCCCGATCAGCACCCGTTTGTTGTCCAGGCGCATGTCCATCTCGCGGGCGGTGGCCAGCACCTGGTCGCGGTCGAGTTCGCCGGGCAGCATCCGCACGCCCGGTGCGCGCTGCTCGCCGTAGAAGTCGGTGAGTTCGGCCTTGGCGGCGGCGATGCCGTCGGAGAGTGTATCGGGCCGCACGTCGGTGTCGAGGCGGGGGAGCGCGATGAGCATGTGCAGCTTGTCGCCGGTCATGCCGCGGCCGGGGCGGTTGATCGGAACGTTCACGGCCGCACGGCGATCCATCTCCGAGTCCGACGGGTCGCCGAGGCGCAGCTCGATCCTGGTGCCGATCTGATCCTTCACATTGGGCCGGATCTCGGCCCACCGGTTGGCGCCGAGCATGAGGTGGATGCCGTAGGAGAGTCCGCGCGCCGCCAGCGCGAGCACCTGGCCCTCGATCAGGTCGAACTCCTCGCGGAAGGCGGCCCAGCCGTCGATCACCAGGAAAACGTCGCCGAAGTTGTCGGCGGAGAGCGGACTGGCGGCCCGCTGTTCGGCGGGCAGCTGCGCCAATTCCGCCTTCTGCCTGCGGAATTCGCGCATGTTCTCCACGCTGAGTTCCAGGAAGCGCGCCTCGCGCCTGCGCAGCAGCACGCTGAGTTCGGCGACGGTGCGCCGGACCCGGTCGCCCTCGAGGCGTCCGGCCGCCGATCCGACGTGCGGCAGCCCGGTCAGCGCGGCCAGCGTGCCGCCGCCGAAGTCGAGGCAGTAGAACTGCACCTGTTCCGGGGTGTGGGTGGCGGCGGCCGCGAGGATGATGGTGCGCAGCGTGGTCGACTTGCCGGACTGGGGACCACCGACCACCGCGACGTTGCCCTGGGCGCCGGCCAGATCGATGGCCAGCACGTCCCGTTTCTGTTCGTAGGGCTTGTCGACGATGCCGATGGGCAGCCACAGGTTGCCGTTCTGGTTGGCCTCGGAACGCCAATCCTGCTCGGGGAGAAGCATATCCACGGTGGGGGAGATGTCGAGCGGCGGCAGCCACACCTGGTGAGCGGGCCTGCCGTGCCCGGTCAGCCGGTCGACCACGACCTGGAGCAGCGATCGCTCGGGCCCGGCGGGCGGCGCCTCGCCGAGGAGTTCGCTGAGATCGGGCAGCTCCACCGGGATGGGTTGCTGCTCTTCCGTACTCGGCTCGACGACCTCGACGGCGGCCGCGGTGAACAGGTCGACCGCCCCGGCCGCGGCCGCCGCCGGACCGATCGCCCGCCCCGCGACCGGCGGCACGTACGTCCCCGACACGTAGGTCGTGTTGAACCGCAACGGATCCGACGAATCACTCTTCAAATACCCGGCACCGGGCTGGGCGGGCAGGTGATAGGCGTCGGTGATGCCGAGCACCTGCCGGGACTCGCCCGCCGAGAACGTGCGCAGCCCGATCCGGTACGACAGATGCGAGTCGAGGCCGCGCAGCCGGTTCTCCTCCAACCGCTGTGAGGCCAGCAGCAGATGCACCCGCAGCGAGCGGCCGAGCCGGCCGATCATCACGAACAGCTCGGCGAAATCCGGTTTCTGCGAGAGCAATTCGGAGAACTCGTCGACGATGATGAACAGCGCGGGCAGCGGGTCGAGCGGCGCGCCGTTGGCGCGGGCCTTCTCGTACTCGGTGACGTTGGCGAAGTTGCCCGCCGCCCGCAGCAGTTCCTGTCTGCGGGTCAGCTCGCCGGCCAGCGCGTCGCGCATGCGGTCGACCATCGAGAGTTCTTCCTCGAGGTTGGTGATCACCGCGGACACGTGGGGCAGCGGGTCGAGCCCGAGAAACGTTGCACCGCCTTTGAAGTCGACCAGCACCAGGTTCAGGAGATCAGGGGAGTGGGTGGTCACCATCGACAGCACCAGCGTGCGCAAGAACTCGGACTTGCCCGAACCTGTTGCGCCGATGCACAACCCGTGCGGGCCCATGCCGTTCTCGGCGGACTCTTTGATGTCGATCTCGACCCGGGTGCCGTCGGGGGTGACGCCGATCGGCACCCGCAGCCGCTCGCGGGCCGACCGCGGCCGCCACACCGCGTCCGCATCGATGGTCGCGGCATCGGCGACGCCGAGCATCGCCATGAGCCCAGGATCGGTGCTCACCTCCGCGCCGAGGTCGACGACCTGCGCGCTGGTGGCGATCCGATAGCGAGCCATGCCGCGCGCGAAAGTGGCGGCGACATCGAGGCTTACGCGATCGGGACCGGCGAAGTTCTCCACGGACCCGCCGGTGCGCGCGCCGATCACCGTCTCCTCGACCACCAGCTGAAGTCCGCGCCGGACCGCGAGGCCGGTCTGCGGCGCGGTCAGGTCGAGCACGGTCACCGAGTCGAGCCCGGCGTCGCTGATGGTGCGTTCGGAACCGCTGACGTAACCGTCGTCGATCACCACGACCAGGTGCAGTCTGCCCGCCGTAGTCGGCGCGTTGCGCAGGAACCGGCCGCGTTCGAGAAGATCCTCCGACAGCGAGGTCTCCAGTTCCGACAACGACTCGTACAGCATGCGCGCGGTCCCGATCCGATCGGTGTCGCGTGGATGTTGCAGGTGCGGAAGCCATTTGGTCCAGCTCCACGCCTCGGCGTCGGGATCGGCGGTGACGATCGCGAAGATCATGGTGTCCGGACCGTGAAAAGTGGCCAGCTCCATGAGCATCGACCGGACCAGCGCCCGGCCGTGCTCGCGCGGACCCTCCACGTTCACCGCGGGGAACGCGCGCAACGAGATGGCGGTCGGCAGGCCGTGCACCACCGAGTGCGTGCGGACGAATCGCCGCAGCGCCACCGTCGCCACCGGCTCCAGGTCCTCCAGCGGAACGGTTTCCGGCCGCACGAGTTTGGTGGCGAGGCGATGACTGCCGACGCCGATCCGGATGTGGCCGAAGTCGGGATCGGAGGGCCTGCGCTCCCACATCCGCCGGGTGCCGATCAGCGCGTGCAGGTCGATCGGGTGCGGGTGGCTCCAGAACAGGGCCTCGCGCTGATCCGTGCCGGTGGTGCGGACGTCGCGGCGCAACTGGTCGAGGTAGCGGAAGTAGTCCTTGCGTTCCTCGTTGAGCTCGGCGGCCTTCTTGCCGCTCCCGCCCGTCCGGCTGGCGAACATGGACATGAGCATCATCATCGGGAACATCATGGTGAGCGGGTTGCTGAACATGGACTTGCCGCCCATGGTGAACATCAGCCCCATCATGCCCACCATGGCGACGACCATCACCACCGGCAGCAACCGCTGCCACAGCGGCGCCGGGATCGGCGCGGTGATCTCCGGCGGTGCGTTCAGAATGACCTCGCCGCCCGGCGAGCGCGGGGGCGCGATTCTGGCCAGCCGGATGAAACCCTTTGTGCCCACAGGCAATTCCTTCGGTTAGTCGTCGCCCGGCAGGACGAGGGGCCTGCGCTGTTCGCGCCGGAACGGAATGGACAGGGTGAGCACCAGCGCCAGCAGCGCCAAACAGCTCACCGCGCCCGCGAGGCCGATGCGCCGCGGCCACGGGCTCACGAACGCGGGCGGCGTCGGGCCGGCGATCGAAACGCCCTGCGCCGGATCGCGATCCGAGGCGGGCGGCACCACCGCGGTGAGCGCGGCGACCGGATCGATGAGGCCCGCGCCGGTGCGGACGTCGTGGCCGCTGCCCGGCGCGTGGGCGGTGCGGACGATGCGGTCCATCACCTGCTGGGCGGAGAGGTCTGGAAAGCGGGCGCGCACCAGGGCCGCCAAACCCGAGACGTACGCGCTCGCGAAGCTGGTGCCGCTCACCGGCGCGACCTGACCGTCGGCCTGCGGCGTGCCGTTGACCAATCCGGTGCCGCCCGGCGTGCTGTCCAGCGATATCAGATTGCTGCCCGGCGCGGCGACGGAAACCCAAGGGCCGTAAAGGGTGAAGGGCGAGGGCGACCCGTCGGGCTCCACCGACGCCACCGACAGGACATAGGGCGAGAACCACGCCGGTGTCGCGATCGTCCGCACCGCATCCCAACCGGCGGTTCCGTTCTGGTCCTTGCACGCACCCTGCTGCTGCAGATTGCCCGCCGCCGCGACCACGACGACGTTGTGCTCGAAGGCATATCGCAGTGCGGCGCCGAGCCGCCCGTCCACCGCGTCGGCGCCCGCGGGCCGGCACGACACCGCGGACATATTGATGACCGTCGCGCCGCTGTCGACCGCGTGCACCACCGCGTTGGCGAGGCTGTCGACGGTGCCGTAGCCGCCCGCCGACATCCCGCCGGGATCGTCGGAGCGATAGCTGTTCTTGGCCTGATAGGCCAGGCTGGTCTGGCGAATGCTGAGGATCGCGGCCGCGGGCGCGACGCCGGAGAATCCGTCGCCGCCGTCGGGCCGTGCGGCGATGATGCCCGCCACCAGGGTGCCGTGCCCGTCGCAGTCGGCGGTGCCGTCCGAATCGGAGACGTAGTCCCCGCCGGGCCGCACCGACAGCCGCGGGTGCGGGGCGACGCCGGTGTCGATCACCGCGACGGTCTGGCCCTCGCCCCTGCTGAACTGCCAGGCGTGCTCGAGCCCGAGCAGCTTCTGCACGGCGGGCACTCCCACCGGCGCGGGCCCGGTCCAGGTCGGTTGCGAGCACAGCAGCCGTTGCTCCGATGGAACAGGCGGCGCCACTGGGGCATTCGTGACCAGCGAGCCCGGGTCGACCACCGGCGGTGGAATTCCGAGCGCTGAGCCGACGGGTGCGACGGCCAGCACCAGCGCAAGGGCGGCGACGAAAACACTGCGGGCTTCACGCATTACGGGCAATGGCGTAGATGTCGAGTATCCAGAAGACGAGCGGGCCGATGACGCAGATCAGGGCGTACTCGAAGATCTCGCCCGCGCGCTGCACGACCGGCGACACCTCCATATTCGGCCCCGCCACCCCGATCAGCATGGCGAGCCCCGCGACGAGCAGCAGCCCACCCGCGGCGGGCAGGGTGAGCTCCGGTGTCCGCACCCCCCACAGCACGACCGGAACGATCAGGGCCGCACAGCCACCGGCTACCAGCACCGCCGCCTGCGTCAGGTCAGCGAAAGCCCTTCCGCGCCTGGCGAGTACGACGCCGACCGCGGCGGCGAGCGCCGCGCACTGCCAGCGGTGCTCGGTGGCCGAGGCGACGGTCACGACGGTCGCGAGCACGGTGACCGCGACGATGCCGAAGATCATTCCGGATTGAAAGTCGTTGGCCTGCCTCGACCTTTCGCCCAGTCCGGCCGCCGACGGAATCGCGGTCGCGCCGATCGCGCCGATGCCCTCGATGGTCGGGCGCGGTTCGTGGTCGCGAGGGTCGATGGCGCCGCCCGCGGTCGGCACCGGCGGCACCGGCAGCCGCGCCGACGCCACCGCGATACGGGGAGCGAGGGTGATGCCGAGCAGCGCGAAGACGATGGTGCCCGCCGCGACCTGCAGGGGCGCGATGTCCCAAAGCGTCACCGTGCCCGCGGCGGCGGTGCCGAATGTCGCGACCGTGAGGACGCCGGTGAACATGGTCGAACGCACCGGGATCGCCCGCATCGCGATCACCGTGAGCAGCAGGACGGCGGCGCAGCCGAGCAGCAGGTGCGGCGCGCCGGGGCGGCCGGGCACGAAAGCCGCTGCGCCGCTTCCCATCAAGAGCAGGCCGCACAGCGCGAGAACGGTAGCGGGCGCGGTCGCCGAGTACTTCTTGGCGACCAGCGCGGCACCGATCAGGATCACCAGGCCGAGTCCGAGGCCCGCCGACCCGGCCACGATGCCCCACCCGCGGGCCGCCGCGAACAGCAGCAGAAAACACGTGCCGACCACCGCCGTGATCGCGCCGACCATCCCGGCCCGCCCCGCCGCCTCACCCGACCAGCCGCGGAAGGAGTCGTCGGTCAACCGGGCGACGGCGTCGATCACGTCGTCGAACAGCGGCGGCGACTCGACCGAATCCACCGCGCGCAGCACGAGCAGGTCGCCGTCGAACACCTCGGCCTCGGTCAGCGTGCGTTCCGGGTCGATCGCGGTCCGGCCGGGCATGGCCAGGGTCCAGTGCTGGGCGGCGAGCGGTCCGTTGTCCTCGTGCTCGGACAGGTCGGGATTGCGAGAAGCGATGAGCACCACCACATCCGGGATGAAATTCGCGATCGGGATGGTGGCGGGCAGCACCACGTCCACCTGGGTGTTGCCGCCGATCACCGAGACACGGCACAGTTGCGGCTCGATCGCCGTGGACTCCATCACGTTCGGGAAATTAACAACGGAGCCGGCTCGTCGCATCGTCCGAACAGTGAGTTTGCCTAGTCGTAACCCGGGGCGGGCGGCGACGTGCGGTTCTGCGGCATAGGCGAATTCGCGCGGTTAATCGCCGGTGAATGCGGCGTGCGCGGGAACCCGCGCGGAGTGACGCGCCAGCGTATTGCGGCTAGGTTCCGCCGCATGTCAGCGATTCGTCAAGCGCAACAGGTCTTCGATGCGGGTGTGCTGTCGTTGGGCTTGATGGTCGACGGCCAGCAGGCCACCAAGAACCTCGAATACGCCAAGGTGGCCTTCCGCCGCGCCACCGAGCTCGACCCCGACATGTGCGACGCGTGGCTGGGCCGCCTCGCCGCGGGCGACGAGTCCAACGAGGTGTTCCGGCACCTGCACCGCACCTCGACCACCTCGCTGATGCGTGAACAACGCAGACTCGGCTTGCCGCCGCGCCAGCTGGCCGGTCGCTGCCAGATCGGCCAGTACATCGACTATCCGGTCGCCGGCCTCACCGAGATCTGGATCGCGCAGGCCATGCGCCTGCTCGAGGACAGGCAGTTCGACGAGGCCCAGCAGGTGCTCGACGAGCTGGACGAGCGCCGCAAGAAACTCGCCGACGATCCCGACCGCGTCCTCGACGACCGAGTCTGCGCCTACGCCCGCGGCGTGCTGTACTTCACCGCCCAGCTGTGGCCCGACGTGATGGCGGTACTGGCCGGGTCGGCGGAGTGGCAGGACCAGTACATGGCCGTCGGCGCGCACGTGATGGTCGGCACCGCGTGCGCGCATCTCGGCCTGTTCGGCGAGGCGACCCGCCGCCTCGAGCTCGCCGAGCGCGGCCCGATCCCGGCCGCCCGCACCGCGGCCATGTACTGCCGCGGACTCGCGCTGCGCGAGCAGGGACACGAGGACGAGGCACGGTCGCTGTTCGAGACCGTGTACAGCCAGGTGCCCGGTTTCGCCTCGAACGCGCGCGCCATGCAGGATCCGACGTTCCGCATCGTGGTCACCACCCGCGAGCAGATCGAATCCCGCACCGACCGTTGGGATCCCGCGTCCGCGCCGTCCCTGGACGAGGCCGCCGAGCGGGAGCACCAGGACCGGGCCGAGGCTATCCTGGCCGCCGCCCGCGCGGAACTCGACGCGCAGATCGGCTTGGCGGCGGTGAAGGTTCAGGTCGCCAAGCTGCAGTCCTCGGCGACCATGGCCAAGATTCGCGCGGAGAAGGGGCTCACCAGCATGCCGCGCGGGCAGCACCTGGCCTTCACCGGGCCGCCCGGCACCGGCAAGACCACCATCGCCCGCGTGGTCGCCAAGATCTACTGCGGTCTCGGGCTGCTCAAGACCGACAAGGTCGTGGAGGCCAAGCGCTCGGACTTCGTCGGCCAGCACCTGGGTTCCACCGCGATCAAGACCAATGCGCTGATCGACTCCGCCATGGACGGTGTGCTGTTCGTGGACGAGGCGTACACGCTGATCCAGACCGGGCTGTCCGGTGGTGACGCGTTCGGCCGCGAGGCGGTGGACACGTTGCTCGCGCGCATGGAGAACGACCGCGACCGGCTGGTGGTGATCATCGCCGGATACGACGGCGAGATCGATCGCTTCCTCGCCAGCAACGACGGTCTCGCCTCCCGCTTCGCCAAACGCGTGAAGTTCGACTCGTACTCGCCCGACGAACTCCGCGACATCGGCAAATTCATTGCCCGCAAGCGTGATTCGTCGCTGTCGGACGATGCGGTCGAGATTCTGCGGGAAGCGTGCGCGGAGCTGTACGCGACCGAACGCACCGATCAGAGCGGACTGCCGCGTCGCGGCGTCGACCTCGCGGGCAACGGGCGGTTCATCCGCAATGTCATCGAGAGTGCCGAGGAGGAACGGGAATACCGTCTCGCGATGGATGAGGATCTCGATCCCCGGTCGTTGGATGAGGACACGTTGATGCGTATCGAGGGTGAGGACATGCGCAAGGCTTTGGAGATCGTCCGCGCCGCACTCAACTGATCTCGTTGCCGTGCTGACTGACGGCACCCATCGAAACGCGCGGT
>NZ_BAGH01000060.1 GCF_000308715.1 Nocardia tenerifensis NBRC 101015 | reverse complement strand
CAGCGGCTGGCGCAAGGCCGTGCATCACGTGTCCGGCGGCGCGATCAATCCGGGGCTGTCCGCGGAGGAGCTGCGACTACAGGAGTTGGTCGCGCGGATCAGGCAGCCGGTGCGCGGCGACTATCGGATCGCGACGCTCTCGCTGAAGGGCGGCGTCGGAAAGACCACCACCACAATGGGTATCGGGTCGATCTTCGCGTCCATCCGAGGCGACCGGGTGATCGCGGTGGACGCCAACCCCGACTTCGGCACCCTGTCGCAGCGGGTGCCGTTGCAGACCAGGTCCACCGTGCGCGACCTGCTGCTCGACCCGTCGATCCAGCGCTACTCGGACGTGCGCAGGCACACCTCGCAGGCCACGAGCCGACTGGAAGTGCTTGCCAGCGAACGCGATCCGGCGGCGTCGGAGGCGTTCAGCGAGGAGGAGTACCGCGCGGTCGCCCGCATCCTGCAGCGCTTCTACAACATCATCCTGACCGATTGCGGCACCGGCCTCATGCACTCGGCGATGTCGGGCGTGCTAGACCTGGCGCACTCGCTGGTGCTCATCTCCTCCCCCGCGATCGACGGAGCCCGCAGCGCCGCCGCAACCCTCGACTGGCTGTCACTGCACGGCCACGATCACCTGGTCCGCAACGCGGTAGTGGTGATCAACTCCCCACGCGCGGGTTCCCCGAACGTCGGCATCCAGCAGCTACGAGAATACTTCCTCTCCCGCTGCCGCGCCGTGCACATCATCCCCTTCGACCCCCACATGTCCGAAGGCGCCGAAATCGACCTCCACCGCCTCCACAAACACACCAAACGCGCCTACGTAGAACTCGCCGCCACCATCGCCGACGATTTCGCCACCGACCACCGCCGCCACCACCCCTAAACAACCGTCACGTGACGCAACCAATCCCCCACCCCCGCACCCCCTCTCGGGCCACGCACTCGGAATAGAACCCCAAACTCAGTGCAACTCCCGAGAGACAGTGCAGCGTCGTAGGCGACTGCCCGCGGGGACGTCGCAGACGAGACCGCTCTAGGCATCGGCGCGCACGCCAAGCGTCATCAACCGCGCAACCCAATAGATCCCGCACCATCTCTCGGGCCACGCACTCGGAATAGAGCCCTAAAGTCGGTGCAACTCCCGAGTGAGAGTGCGGCATCGCGGGCGACCGCCTGCGAGGATGTCGCAGAC
>NZ_BAGH01000061.1 GCF_000308715.1 Nocardia tenerifensis NBRC 101015 | reverse complement strand
CCGAGATGGTTCTGGAAGGCCAGCCGCAGCGCGTCGTTGAAGCACACGTTGCCCGAGAGCAACACCGTCGACGTGTCCGCGCCGATCGCGCGGGCCGCGGCCATCACCTCGATCACCACGTTGTCCGCGGACCTGGCGTCGCGCATGGACTCCACCGTCACCGGAACGTCGACCGATTCGGTCGGCTGCTCGTCGTCGCCGTGCACCGCCACGACGAGCACGGTCCGGCCGTCGGAGTACACCCCGGTCGCGCCGATGCCGTGCGGCCTGGCCTGGTCCGGCGCGTGCACCAACCCCAGCGCGCGCACATAGCCCGACAGCGCGACGCTCTCCGGCAGCGGCTCGACGGTCACGTCGAGCTTCTCCACCAACCCCGCGTACACCTCGACCTTCTCGTCCGGCCAGCCGTCCGGGAACGGCAGCGCGACCAGGTCCGGCTTGCCGCGCAGGTGCTTGCCGATGGACGCGAGCGGGTTGTACATCCTGGCCCGGAACACCAGCTCCGCGGGCCAGGTCGCCCCGGCCACCACGATCTGCGGGTGACCGAGGATGTCGCGCACGTCGGCGATCGCCATGCCTAGGTCGGGGCGCTGGCGATCCACGCCCGCGGTGTGCAACCGACCCGACGAATCCGCCAGCAGATACGCCGGCGGTGTCCACATACCCTCCACCTGGACCGGGCGGATCGGCGTGCCACCGCCACCCGCGGCCACGGACACCACATCCCAGCCGAGATGTACTGCCCCTACTCGCACCGTCACAGGCATAAGTGTGCCTGGTGTGCGGCCGAGATGCTTGCTCTTGTCCGCAGCCCCCGGTCGGGGCCCGAAAATCGTTCGCCCATCACGCCGCCGACGACTTCAGTCGCAGCCGCCGCCAGGTGATGACGGCCAGCACCAGGGTGATCAGCAGCAGCACGCCGACGTCCAAGGCCCAGATGCCCGCAGTGTGCTCCCACAGGGCGTCGGGTTGCGCGTTGAGGAACACCTCGCGAATGTTCACCGTCGCGGCGCCGGCCGCGTAGCCCCAGCGCGCCGGGAACAGCCAGGACACCTGCTCGAGCACGACGCGGCCGGTGACCGGGATCAGGCCGCCCGCCATCACCAGCTGCACCATGATGGCGACCACGAGCAGCGGCATCACCTGCTCGTTCGACTTCGCCAGCGACGAAAGCAGCAGGCCGACAACGACACAGCACACCGCGGTCAACGCGATGTCGATGTAGAGCTCCGCGCTGCCCGAGGCCAGCACCGCACCCTCGCCCGGCCGCTTCTTGCCCGCGAGCACGATGCCGACCAGCACCGCCGACTGCAGCAGCGCGGTGAAACTGAACACCGCGATCTTCGCCGTCAGATAAGCCGACGGCAGCAACCCGACCGCGCGTTCGCGTTGAAAGATGGTGCGCTCGCCGACCAGGTCACGCACCGTGAGCGTGGACCCCATGAAGCAGGCGCCCAGGATCAGCACCACGAGTAGCTGCTGGGTCTCGCCGCCGCCCGTCGGCACGAAGGTGCCGTCCGGCAGCGCCTTGAGCGCGCCGCGCTGAAATCCGTCCTTACCCGGCACCACGAGCGACAGTGCGCCGAGGATGAACGGCAGCACCACCAGGAACGCCAGATAGCCTCGGTCGGCCAGGATCAGCCGGATCTGTCTGCGTGACAGGGTCGAGAACTGTTTGCCGCCACTGGATTGCGGCGGCGAGCCGGCCGGTCCGTACTGCTGCGGCGGGGGCGGCGGTGGCGGCGCGAACGCCTGCCTGGACCGATAGGCGGCGAACGCCTGGTCCGGATTGGCCGCCACATTGGCGAAGATCTCCGCCCAGTCGCTGGTGCCGAGCGCGGCGCCGACGCCGGCCGGGTTGCCGCAGTAGGCGGTCTTGCCGCCGGGCGCGAGCAGCAGCACCTGGTCGCACATGTCGAGATGGGCGATGGAGTGGGTCACCACGATCACCACGCGGCCCGCGTCGGCCAGCTCGCGCAGCATCACCATCACCTGCCGGTCCAGCGCCGGATCCAGGCCCGAGGTCGGCTCGTCCAAGATCAGCAGCGACGGGCCGGTGAGCAGCTCCAGCGCGACCGACGCGCGCTTGCGCTGGCCGCCGGAGAGCCGGTCCACCCTGGTGTCGGCGTGCTCGGTGAGCGAAAGTTCTTTCAGCACACCGTCGATCACCTGCTGCCGATCCGCGCGGCTGTTGTCCGGCGGCAGCCGCAGCTCGGCCGCGTAGCCCAGCGCCTGACGCACGGTGAGCTGCCGGTGCAGCACGTCGTCCTGGGGCACCATGCCGATGCGGGACCGCAGGGCCTCGTACTCGGCGTGCAGATTGCGGCCCTCGAAGGTGACGACGCCGCCGGAGGGGCGGGTGGTGCCCGCGATCAATCTGGACAGCGTCGACTTGCCCGCGCCGGACGGGCCGATCAGCGCGGTCAGCGTGCCCCGGCTGGCCTGCATGTTCACATCGACGAGCAGCTGCTTGTTGCCCTCGACGGTGAACCCGACCCCGTGCACGGCCAGGCCCTGCTCGGCGATCGGCTTCTGCCGCAGCACCAAAGTGCCCTGCTGCACGACGAAGTCGATGTTGCCGATGGTGATGATGTCGCGCTCGCGCAGCACCGCCCGCTGCTGGCGGTGGCCGTTGACGAACGTGCCGTTCGCCGAGCCGAGGTCCTCGATGGTGAGCCCGTCGGCGGCGGCGACCAGGCGCGCGTGCCTGCGCGAGGCCAGCGGATCGTTGACGACGATCTGGTTGTCGGTGGTGCGGCCGATGGCCAGGCCGCCCGCGGGCAGCCGGTCGGCTCGCGCGATCGGCGCGGTCGAGGCGCGCGCCCGCACGGGCGGGATGTTCGAGGTGTCGGCCCGGGTGGTCATATTGATGTTCACCTGCGGCGACGCGTCCTGCGGCGGATACGCCGGGCGCTGGAACTGCTGGGCGGGCCGCTGGCCCGACATCGGCGGCATCGGCTGCTGGCCCGACTGCGGCGGCCGCATCGAAGGCCGCTGCGGGGGTTGCGGATTGGCCGGTAGCAAGTGCAGCAGCGGCCCGCTGATCGCGTCGCCGAGACGCACCTGCGTCGGCCGGTCGATGGACACCGGCTGGGCGAGCCGACGGGCGTCGACGAACACACCGTTCGTGCTTCCGTTATCGCTCAGCACCCAGGCGCTACCCTGCCAAGCGAGCGTCGCGTGCACCCGGGAGACGAGCGGGCTGTCGACGAAAAGCGTCACCTCCGGCGCACGGCCCATGGTGACCTGCTGGCTCGAATCGAATACTCGTTCGTTTCCATCATGGCGCACGGTGATGGTCTGCGCCCCCGGTGAAGACATGCAGCGGATACTATTCCATCACCCGGACATCGGCGGTGCCCCCGATGCGCCTTATGCCCCGATCCGGCGACCGATGTGAACGTGATACCGGCCGATCAGGGGGAGCCTTGCCGAAAGTCCGTGCGACGGCGATCATTACCGCCGCATTACTCGTCGTTGTGCTGGTCGCGGGCTGCACCAGGCTGGTGAACGGCCGGGCCGTCTCCATCTACGACGACCCGTTCAAGGTCGCCGGGTTGCCGACCACGAGCGGGCCGAGCGGGCCCCGGCCCGGCGTCGAGGACAGCTCGCTCACCGCGGTCAACGGCGACGGCGGACCCGAGGACACCCTGGCGCTCAACGCCGTCGACGACATCCAGAGCTACTGGCGCGCCGAGTTCGGCAAGGAGTTCCAGAGCGGCGACTTCAAGCCGGTCGACACCCTGCTGTCCTGGAGCGCGAAGGCGCCACGCAGCGACGCCCGGGAATTCTGCAAGGAGACCACCTTTCATCTGGTGAACGCCGCGTACTGCCGATTGGACAACTCCATCGGCTGGGACCGCTCCGTGCTGCTGCCCGCCATGTCGGAGACCTTCGGCAAGATGGCCGTCGTCATGGTGCTCGCGCACGAATACGGGCACGCGGTGCAGACCATGGCCAGGCTCGTCGGCGCCAAGGATCCGGTGATCGTGAAGGAGCAGCAGGCCGACTGCTTCGCGGGCGCGTTCATGCGCTCGGTCGCCGAGGGCAAGTCCAAGCACTTCACCATCAACACCTCCGACGGACTCAACTCCGTCCTCGCCGCCACCGTCGCCATCCGCGACTCCGACCCCGACGATCCGGAGAGCGTGCACGGCTCGGCCTTCGAACGCGTCACCGCGGTGCAGATCGGTTTCACCGATGGGGCCAAGGGCTGCAAGCGAATAGACATCGACGACATCAAGCAGCGTCGCGGCAATCTGCCGAAGGACTTCAGCAACGACACGGGTCGCGGCGAATACGAGATCAACAAGAACACGCTCATCGAACTCAGCAAGGCGCTGGCCGCGCTGTTGCCGACGCAGCCGGCGCCGACCTACGACTACTCCGGCGCGAAGATCGCCTGCCCCAAGGGCGTGGCCACCGAGCCGGTCAGCTACTGCGCCGAGAGCAACACCATCGGCACCGACATTCCCGCCCTCGCCCAGCGCGGCACCTCGAACTGGGACGTCGATGACCCGCTGCCGTTGAAGGTGACCGGCGACTACAACGGCTACATCGTCTTCATCTCCCGCTACACCCTTGCGGTGCAGAAGAATAGGGGACAGCAGCTCGTCGGTGCGAAGACCGGGCTGCGGGCGGCCTGCCTGGCCGGCGTGGTCACCGGCAAGCTCGCGCTGCCCGACCGGCCCGTCGCGCAGGGCGATATCGGCCTCGCGGCAGGCGATCTCGACGAGGCGGTGTCCGGCCTGCTCACCGACGGACTCGCGGCCAGCGACGTGGAGGGCAACACGGTGCGCAGCGGCTTCGCCCGCGTCGACGCGTTCCGCGCCGGCGTGATCAACGGCGAGAAGACTTGTACGTCACGGTATTCGTGATGCCTAACGCCCGAAGGGCGGCGGGGCCGCGTGCTCGAAGCGCAGGACGCGGTTGCCGAGCATGACCTCGGCGCCGGGCACCAGGACCATGGATTGGTTGGGGGCCAGGCGAATCCAGTCGCGGTAGCCGGGTAGGCGGGTGCGGGTGCCGTTGGTCGAGCCTCGGTCCACCACGGTCACATCCCAGTTCAGCAGGTGGATCTCGGCGTGGGCGCGGGACATGCCGCCGGAGGAGTCCTCCACCCGCAGCGGCACCAGGCCGCGCTGGGCGGCCTCGGAATGCTCTGGGTCGCGGCCGATCACGGCGTCGGCGGCGAGCACGTAGGTCATGCCGTCGTCGAGGATCAGCATGCCCAGCGGCGGCCGGACCACCTCGATCAGCGGCTGCGTCTGGTCCACCGGCATGCCGCACACGGTGCAGAACGCCGCGCGCGGGTCGCTGGGATGCGCTCTCGCGCACTTGAATCCCATCACCTTGACGGTGAGCGCGGTGGCCTTGGCCGTCGCCTCCAAGCGCCGCTGCAGATCCGGATCGGGCGGCGGGGCGGGGTGGGTCCCGCTCACCTGGGTCTGCGCCTGATGCGGATCGTGGGTGCCGATCGAAGCCTGGGTTTCGTTGTCCGGCTGCGGTTCTCGCCGCTGCGGCGGGTCGTGGTCGATGCGCGCGGTCGGCAGCCGTTCCTCGTCGTCGTGCCGGTGCGTTCCCGTGCGCGGCAGTACCGGCAGCGCGCGGGTGGGCACCTCGTCGGACCAGACGATCGCGCCGCCCGCCTGCGCGATGCCCTCGACCAGCCGGCCGATGCCGCGTTGCACGGGTATTTCGGGCACGCGGCCCTTCGCGTCGTCGACGAACAACGCGACGGCGCGCGCGGGCACGCCGGCCACGCGATCGACGGTGAACGCCGCGTCGCCGCCCCGATACCGGTCGATCGAGTCGGCGCCGGCCAGCACCGCCGTCACCGCGCCGTGCAGGAAGATCGCGACCCCGCCGTTCTCCGCGGTCGACAGAATCCCGAAATCGACGGGCTCGCCGGGACTGATCTGTTCGGCGTGCTTCATCAGCCACCGCGTCGCCTGGCGCGCCACCAGCGCACCGGGCCCCTTCGGCTCGTGCTCGGTCGCCTCCCGGACCAATTCGGCGAGCGATTCCAGCGCGCGCACGGCCACCGAATCCTGCGTCACTCTGCCGCGGCCGCGATGGGCCACCACCACGACCGCCCCCGCGACACGTGCGACCGCATGACCACCGACGACAACCTCGACCTGCCGATCCATCAATGGAATCGGCCTCTGTCGAGCGCGCGGTTCGGGGTCGCTGTCACAGAAACCAGGGTATTGCAATCCCACAACTATCGATCCCCGTCCTAGGCGTCCGTCCGGTAACTTCAGGAACAGCACGTGGAGGAAACGAGGACCCGTCATGGTTCGGACATCGCGGATCGCGCTCGCCGCGTCGTGTATCGCATTGGCCGGTCTGTTGACCGGATGCGGCGGCGTGCGGGGCACCGCAACGGCGGGCGAGATCGACGTCCGTCAGCTCGAAGTCGGCGACTACGCCGTCGACCGGCACAGGTACCCCCAGGACCCCGGCGAGAAAGCCGCGCTGCTCGAGGGCATGCGGATGTCCGAGGCGGTGGTCCCGTCCGTGCGGATCGACCCGTCGCTCGAAGTCGGCCGGGGCAGCACCGTGATCGCCGACGCGGAGCAGGCCCTCGACTTCGTCGCCAAGACCTCCAAGCCCGTCTTCGACGAGCGCAGGCTGCTCGTCGGCTACGCCGCCAGCGGCGCCGATCGGCCCGACCCCGCCGGACAGACCAACCCGGCTCCCGAGGCCACCGCGGTCACCACCGTGTTGTTCCGCTTCCCCGATCAGGCGACCGCGAAGCTCGCCGCCCGGGAGCTGGAGGACGTCGACATCGCCATCTCGCCGGACAACCGCAAGCTGCCCTCGACCAAGTACCCGGACGCCTACATCCATTGGCGCCCAGGCGTTCCCACCGTCGGCGCCTTCATGGCCTATAAGGAATTCGTAGTCTCGCTGTTCATTCAGCGCCCGCACACCGACGGCACCGATCTGGCCGGTTGGATCGACAAGACCCTCGGCGCGGAGGTCGCCCAGCTCGACAAGTTCCAGCCGACGCCGCAGGACAGGATCAAGGACCTGAAGACCGATCCCGACGGGCTGCTCGCCCGAGTCGCCGTCGCCGACCGCACCGGCCGCGTGCCCGACGTCGCCGCCTTCGCCGTCTACGGCCCGCACCACATGGTGCACCGCGCCGACGACGAATCCGCGCGCCTGCGCCTGATCGAGGAGACGGGCGTCGACCGCCAGGCCATCGCCGATGACAGCTACGTCGCCCGCGCCAGGGACGCCGCCGCCGCGGAGCGGTTCGCCGACGCCCTGCTCGACAGCGAGGGCGCCCACTACGACACGCTCGGCGCACCGAAGGACGTCCCCGGCGCGAAATGCTTGCAGCTCAACGGCGAAGGCAATCCGGACCGCGAATACAAGTTCCGTTGCTACGTCTCGTACAAACGTTATGTCGGTGTCGTGACCAGCGACAAGGAACCCGATGTCCGGCAGAAAGTCGCCGCCGAGTACGCGCTGCTCGCGAACAGTTTGTGACGCCGACCACGAACATCGTGGCCGGGTGCCGTGGCCCGCGGTGACGTAGGATTCCGCGGGAACCACAGCCGTTAGGGGAGGATGTTGCAGCTCCGCGCGAACTCGATGCCGCGCCGGACGGCGTATGCCCTGCTCATGACGGTAGTGCTCGCGATTGTCGGCGGCGGTTGCGATTCCGCGGAGCCGACCGTCACCACCCCGCCCGAGGTCGATATCGGCAAGCTGGACGTGGGGAATTACGACACGAAACCGCGCCAATTGGGCGCGGTGAAATCCCTGGAACAGGCCCGCATTATCGAGGCGGAACGGCTCGGCAATTTCGTGCCGGCGCCGATGGACATCGACCCTCGGTTCACCCACGGCAATCCGTTCGTGCCGACGGTCTTCACCGACCCGAAATTCGCGCTCGACAAGATCATGGCCGTCGACCGGTTCGCCGAGGCCGCACCGGATTTCGTCGCGGGCTTCCAGAGCTACGGCCGGACCGACGCCGACACCAGGGGCATCGACCTGCTGAACGCGGTGCTGATCTTCCCGAGCGAACAGCAGGCCGCCGACGCGGCCGCGGCCCTCGAACGAGCCGATCGCGCGGCCGATGACCGCAACGTCACCGTGGCGATCCCGAAATACTCTGCGGCCCAGGCCCACTGGCAGCCGCAGCGGCAGTCGATCGGATCCTGGTACGCCACCGGCACATTCGTCGTCTTCACCTGGATCTTCGACTACCTGAAGGTCTTTCTGGAGAAGGTGGATCTGCCCGCGATGCTCGCGCTCGTGGAGAAGAGCCTCGACACGGTGGTCCCGTCCATAGCGAAGTTCCGTCCCACCCCGCCGGACCAGCTCATGAGTCTCCAGATCGACCTGGACGGCATGCTCAACCGGACCATCGCCCGGCCGAAGGAGGACGCGTGGCTCAACCCGCCCGGCGCGTTCGAGGCCCGCACCGCGCTGCACTTCGTCAATGACCCGCCCGGCACCCGTCGCTACCTCGAGAAGGCGGGCGCCGACCGGTACGCGTCGAACGGCGTCGAGCTCTACCGGGCCCGCGACGAGGCCGCGGCCGTCGCGTTGCAGAAGGACATCGGCGGGCTCACCAAGCGGTTCAGAAGCGCGGAGTCGCCGGCGAATCTGCCCGCCGCCGAATGCCGGGAGTACATCGGACGGACGCGCATGGCGATCCGCTTCTATTGTTCGGTGGCCCACGGCCGTTACGCCGCGTTCTCGGCCGCACACCAACTCCTCGACGCACAGCAACGGATCTCCGCTGAGTACGCGGTGCTGGTGAGTGCTCGATGAACCGGGCACTCGCGTTTCCCCTCGTTGCCTTGCTCGTGGCCGGCCTCACCGCCTGCGGCTCGACCGTGGCCGGCACCTCGCGCCCCGCCGAGGTCGACATCCGCATGCTCGATACCGGTTCCTACCCCACCGAGCCGCTGAACGCGCACGACGACGACTACCAACCGGATTTCATCACCATGCCGGAGATCGCGGCAATGCGGTTGTCGGACTACGTATTACCCGCCTACGAGATAGACCCCCACCTGAAGTTCGGTCGACTGCCCGCCGGGATAACAAGCGGGCTGCTGCCCGGCGAGCTCGGCGCCGAGGGCGCGATGAAGCCGGTCGCCGAACGGAACAAACTGTTGTTCGGTTTCCGGACAACCGGTTTCGATCAGAAGACGACGATCATCCCCTCCGCGTGGCCGATCAAGACGACGGAGCACGCGACGGCCGTATCCATGATGGTGATGCAGTTCCCCGACGCGGAGCGTGCCGCCAAGGCCGCGACCGAGTTCTACGACGCGGACCTCGACACCAACCGGGAGCAGAACCAGCCGGTCGCGCTGCCGAAATACAACCTCGCCCACGCGCACTGGCGTCCGGGCACCCCCTTTCTGCGCGCCACCCTCGCCCACGGGTCCTACGTCGTCGCGGTGCTGGTCTCCGCCAGCGAACCGGATCTGAACGCGCTGCTCGCACTGGCCGAGAAGTCTTATGCCGCACAGCTTCCCGTCCTCGATCAGCTGCCGACGCTCACCGATGAGGAACTGTACCGATTACCTTGGGACACAGACCATCTGCTGAGCCGCGCGCTGAATCCGAACAAGACCGAGCGGCCCTCGATCGGCAGCCAAGCGCTCTACAACCTGCGCGGCATCGTGCAGTACGCCGACGATCTGAGCGTCGCCAAGCAGCGCTTCGGCGCGATGAACGCCGACCGGTTCGCCGTCTCCGACGGCACGATCGTGGCCAGGACGCCGGACCCGGCCGCGGCGAAGCGGATCGTCGCCGAACGACGCACGCCCGCGCCGGTCGCGCGCGACACCGACGCGCCGCCGAACGTGCCGGACTCGGCCTGCGTGGAGAACCGGCGCGACCCCAACGACTTCGACATGAAGAGGTTCACCTGCGTCGTCGCCTACCGCCAGTACGCCGGGTTCGTCACCGGAGACCAGCTGCTCGATGTCCAGCAACGCGCCGCGGCGCAGTACGCGATCTTCGCCAACAGCCGGTGACGCGACGCACCGAGACCGTGGGGAACGTTCCAGTATGCTCCCGCGTGGGGAGCACAGACTCAGGAGACAGTGGATCATGGCGATAAGCCCCGGCACCATCGTGGGCGGGTACCGCGTCCAGCGGGTGCTGGGTGCGGGCGGCATGGGCACGGTCTACCTGGCGAAACATCCCAGCCTGCCGCGCATGGACGCGTTGAAGGTGCTCAGCGGCGAACTCAGCAACGACCACGAATTCCGCGCCAGGTTCGAGCGGGAGGCCAATCTCGCGGCGGGCCTGGACCATCCGAACATCGTCGCGGTCTACAACCGCGGCGAGGAGGACGGCCGGCTGTGGATCGCCATGCAGTACGTCGACGGCACCGACGCCTCCGCCGAGCTGACCCGCGACCGGCATTCGATGAATCCCCTTCGCGCGCTGCGCATCACCACCGAGGTCGGCAAGGGTCTGGACTACGCGCACCGAAAAGGTTTGCTGCACCGCGACGTCAAGCCGGCCAACTTCCTGCTCTCCTCCAGCGAGGGCGACGAGGAACGCGTCCTGCTCACCGATTTCGGCGTCGCCAAGTCCAACGACGACACCACCGAGCTCACCCAGACCGGCAGCTTCGTCGCCACCATCGCCTACGCCCCGCCTGAGCAACTGGTCGGCGGCCACCTCGACCACCGAGCCGACATCTACAGCCTCGCCTGCGCCTTCTTCAAACTCCTCACCGGCCGAAACCCTTACCCCGCAACGCAACCCGCCCTCGTCATGATGGGGCACCTGCACGAGCCGCCGCCCTCGGCCACCGCGGTCGACCCCGGCCTGCCGCCCGCCATCGACCACGTCTTCGCCAAGGCGATGGCGAAAGACCCCACCCAGCGCTTCAACACCTGCCGCGAATTCACCGACGCCGCCGCCAGCGCCCTCATCCCCGGCTACAACCCCGCGCCAACCAGCACGTCCCCCACCTACCCCATCCAGGTCTTCGACCCACGCCCGAATACCGATCCGCGCGTTGCTTTTTCGGGGCCGCAGCCGCTGGCGGACGCGCCCGCGCGCTCGCGTAAGCGATGGGTCATCGGAGCCGGAGTCGGCGCGGTCGTCGTCGCGCTCGCCGCGGGAATCGGGATCTGGGGGCTCGGCGGCAACGACTCCCCCCGCACCGACACCCCGCTCGCGGCCAGCTCTACCGTCGCGATGAGTTCTCCACCGTCGACCGAGCAGCCGCGGGGCACGAACCCGGCCTTCCGGGGTAAGACCATCACGGTGGTGGATGTGCAGCGCATGGTCGGCTCGAGCAAACCGGTCTCGATCTTCCTTGGCGGCACCGCACAGTCGAAGTTCCTCGAAAGTTTGGGCTTTGTCTACAATTTGGCCTATGTGGCGCAGAACGGCGAGCCGTCGCCGCGCGCGATGAAATCGGCGGAAACGCTCGAGGCGGCGTCCGACAGCTACGTCCTCGCGGTCCGCACCGACGAAGAGGCCGGAGGCGGCGGCCTTCGCGGCCTGCCCTATCAGGTCGCGGGCACCCGGGCCACCGTTATCCCGCTCGACGATCCCGAAGCCGTTGCCGCGTTCCGCAATTGGACTCCGGCCTCGGAACAACTGCTTCTCGAGAAGTTGGTTCCGCTGTTGCAGAAGCGGGTGAAATAGCGTCGGCGATGGAGGGGACGATGCGGAGACCACTGCGAGCATTGGCCGCCGGGCTAGTCCTCCTGTCGGTGTGCACTGCGGGATGCGGGTCGGACTCGTCGCCGCCACCGCCGGCGGTCGACATCGGCCAGCTCGATGTCGGTAGTTATGCCACCGCACCGCGCGAGATCGGCAAGCCTGGTTTCGACCGCGCACGACTCAGCGAAGGTCAACGCCTCGGCAGTTTCGTCCCGTTACCGATGGATATCGACCCGCGGTTCGTCTTTCAGTCGGGCTTGTCCATCAGCAAGACCATGGGATTCATCGAGCAGGTCTATACCCTCACGCTCTCCGCCGACGACTTCCGGGCGAAGGCACCCGGTTTCATAGCGGGTTTCTACAGCTTGGGCTATTCCGACAGCGATATCTCGATCGCGACCAGTCTCGAGAACACCGTGCTGTTGTTCTCCGACCAGCAGGCCGCCACGCTGGCCGCCACAAATCTGGCTGCGGCCGTCGCGGCACGGCGGGGTCTGACCGAGCCGGTCGGCCTCGGCAATCACCGAGATGCCCTGGCATTCTCCAAGCCAGGCACTCAGGAGCTGACGTCGTTCCAAGCGAGCGGCCAATACGTCATCGTCGCCGCGATCATGGACCAAGCCAAGACCACGCTCGGTCTCACCGACCTACCCGCGATGGTGGCGCTCGCGGAGAAGAGTATCGATACGGTCGGCGCCCGGCTGCGCGAGTTCCGCTCCACGCCAACAGACAAGCTGACCGAGGTCCCCCTCGATCACGACGGAATGCTCGGCCGATCGCTTCCGCGACCGAATGAAGACGGTTGGCGCAACCCTCCCGGACTGTACGACCGCGCCGGCGCGCTGCACATGAGCGAACACCCAGTCAGTGACAAGAAGCTGTTCGAGGAAGCCGGGGTCGACTGGATGGCGAACTATGCCGGGAACCTCTACCGCGCCGAGAACCCGAAGGGCGCGCAGCTTATTCGAGACAACCACAGCACATTGCGGAAGATACAACGCCGGATCGATGCGCCGAAGAACCTTCCCGATGCGCGCTGCAGTGAGCTCCGCGACAAGCATGCGCTCGCCTCCAGGTTTCATTGCGTAGTGTCCTACGACCGCTACACCGCAGAGGTGTGGTCGGACCAGCTGATCGATGTGCAGCAACGCATCTCGGCGCAGTACGCGATTCTCTCGAAGGCGAAGTGAGTCGATGGTCAACCTTCGTGTACGGCACGCTGCCGCGGTCTTCACGCTGCTCACCATCGCCGGATGCGGCACACCGATGACCGGAACACCCCGCGCCGGCGAGCTCGACGTCCGCACCCTCGACGTCGGTCAATATTTCACCGAGCCACTGGACTCGTACTACGAATACAGTCACTCATTGCGCAGCGGGACCGCGCTCGCCATTGCACGCCTCGCGAATCATGTGGTGACCGGCGTCGATATCGACCCCGGCCTGCGCTACGGCACCGGCGTACAGGAGATCACCAAGCCCGAAGACGTCGAGAACGTCCTTGCCGAGCAGGCTGTACCGGTCGCCGCCCGAAACAAGATGCAGTTCGGTTTCGCCTCCGGCAGTAGCGATATGGAGCCGGAGGACGCCGTCGCCTTGCCACCGGATTCGACCCTTGCCACGGTGACCGTGATGCAGTTCCCGGACAACGAGTCCGCGGCACGGGCAGCCACCGAATTCGAGGAAACCGATTTCGCGGTCGCCCCGGACCAGAACGAGCGAGTGCAGCTGGCGAAATATCCGGCGGCACATTCTCATTGGCGGCCAGGAACGCCGACGATCGGATCGGTTCTCGCACACGGCAACTATGTGGTGAATGCCTTCATAACCACGCCCCGGCCAGACCTCGCCGAACTCACCACTCTGGTCGAGAAAGTGTATTCGGCCCAGCTCCCGATGCTCGACACGCTCTCGGCCTTGTCGCCGGAACAGGTCCTGCGATTGGACAACGACCCGGATGGCATGATCCGTCGCGTTCTCAACCCGGACAAGCTGGGCGTACCCGCCGTCGGCATGCTGGCGACATATGACATGCACGGACTCCTGCACTGGCAGACCGACCGAATGACGGCGAAAGACCTGTACGCCGAGGTCGAACGAGTTGCCTTCTCGTCGGCCTACATCGCGTCGACGAACACCTACACCCAGGGAATCGCGCAGAGCTTCGGAAAGGGAACAGGCCGAACTTTGAACGGCGGCCTGCTGTTTCGAACACCGGATGCCGGCTCGGCCCGATCACTGTGGTCGAAAATCCTCGACGCACCGGATGCCGGCCAAGCGCCGTCGAACGTTCCGGACAGCAAATGCGCCGAGATCCCTACCGACAGATACGTCAAAGACTTCGTTTGCGCTGTGCGATACCGAAACTACGTCGGCTACGTCTGGAGCACCCAGCTACTGGACACACAGCAACGTGCCGCAGCGCAGTACGCACTGCTCGCCAACAGCCAGTAGCCCGCCGCGGCTGCCGATCCCTGACACTTTCCTGCCGATATGCCCACGGTCTGCTGTAGCGAGAGCCATAGTGGTTGGGTAAGGTACAAGCCAGCCAGCCCACTCGCCATCAAGACATCAGCGAGCAGGGGGAAGGAGGGGAGCCGAGCGCTGGCGTTGCAGCATGCCAAGATGACCATGTCTGTGACATGTCGAGCGGCCCATACGCGGCCCCGACGACACGGACGAGCAGGGCAAAGGACACCGGAGTCTGGTCTCCGTAGGGGGAGATCCAAACTTTCTCGAGTCGGGTGGAACCGATCAGACCTACCGGGCGTCCAATCAGATGTACAGGCCAATTAGGGGCTTACGCCGTTGGCCGAGACGGGAAACCGAGAAGGAGCCGAAATGGCAGGACAGCTCTCAGCGGACAAGGAACTCATCGCCAAGTTCGCGCAAAACTGCAGGGATCGTCATCAAGCGCTCGAGACGGCAGTCAGGTTGCTGGACGGGAAGAAGGACGAGACCGTCGCTACCTGGTCGGGCCAGGCAAAGCAAGCGTTCGACCAGCTCATGGAGTCTTACTTCGCCCAGGCGCGGAAGTTGAACGACGCACTGGACCAGACCGCCGACAAGCTCACCAAGGCCGGCCAGTCCTTCGCGGCGCAGGACGAGCAGTTTGCCCAGCAGGTGTCGCAGCAGGCGTCCAGCCTGACGCTCCCCTGATCGCTCAGGCGAACCACCAGACACTAAGGAGTAGCTTCAGATGGCATTCAACGATCCCAGCACAATCGCCTCCAACTTCGGCGCGGTCGAGGCCGGCGCACAGTCCATCGTGTCCGAAGCCCGGAACATCACGAGCATGCTCGAGGACTTCCACAAGGAGGTCACCGACTTCGTGACCAACAACTGGAAGGGTGACGCCAACGACGCGTTCGCCCAGCTCCAGTCGCAGTGGAACACCAGCGTGACCCAGCTGAACGCCACGCTGGAGACCGCCGGCCGCGCGGTCAGCACCGGCAACTCGGATCTGCAGGCGACCGACACCAGCCTCGCCGGCCTCTTCTGAGATCCTGTCTCGGCCAATTCGGGCCCCCGGCAAGCTACTTGCCGGGGGCCCGAATTATGTGCTCACGTTCAGGAATGTGTCGGCTGATTTGTTCTGGCACACCAGAATTCACTGAATCACCCGAACCGAACTACCGAAATTCTCACAGGTAGTCGACAAGGACTGCCAATCGTTGTCGGCATATTGGCAGCCCACGCTGACCTGAATCCCGTACTCCAACAGCACATGCCAGCGCACAGTGGAACCGTCGCCAGGCCGCTCGGTGTACGCGAGGGTGGAGCGACCACCGTAGACCACGTCGCGCTTCAGCTCGGACATCACACCGGCCGGCCGCTGGTTCATCTGCGACTCGAGCTTCGTCGCGACCTGCTCATAGGTGGCCCCCGGAGCCACCGGCGTTTGCGTCACAGTGACACGTAGCCGGGCACCATCGTCCGGGGACAGATCCACCCGCGACCTGCCGCTGGTGTCGGGTGTCGAGGCGACGTGCCAGCCGTCGGGGACCTGAAAGCGTATGCGCCCGAACGTCTCCTGGGCGGGCGACGCCGGACTGCTCGACGGGGCGACGCTCGTCCCCGTCTCACCACTCGGCACCGGCTCACCGGGCACGGAGGTGACAGCGGGCCCGGTCGCGGCAGTGTCGTCGGAACGGTTCAACAGCACGACACCGCCGACCACGGCACCCGCGACCACGAGCAAAGCAGCGACGGCCGCGCCCACATACCCGAGCCCCCCGCGGCGCGGCTGCTGGGCGGCGGCGCGCTCGCGCAGCGGCTGCATCCATTCGGTCTGCGGCAGAACGGCCGGCAGTTCCGCCTGCCGGATCGGCTCGGTCTGCTGGCCGCGAATGAGATCGGGCCCGGCGAGTGCCCGCAGCGCGACACCGGGCCCGCACCGCTGCCGCACGGCCGCGCGGAGCAGATCGAGCGTCCCGGCATCGGTGATGCCGACGCACTGCGCGAGGTCGGCGGGCCTGCCGTCGAGCACGCGATCGATCAGGGCGCACAGGTCGGCGAAGCCGCGCGACTCCGGCAGCACCTCGGCGAGCGCGAGAGCGGGCTGGTGCTCGCAGGATTCGACGTGCGCGCCCTCATGACTGCGCAGCACCGTGCTGGCCGTGGTGGTGAGGGCGCCGAACTCCAGCACCAGCGTGCGATGGCTGTGGCTGGTGCCCTCGTCCGCCGTGACCGCGCGCACCGCGAGCTCCTCGAACACGACATCGGCCGTGAAGCGACGAGCCGCCTGGTCGAGGACCGACCGCCGCGACGCGCCCCACTCGGTCGGACAGATCAGGGTTATCCGCTCGCACGGCGCGGCGACCCGCAGGTTCCCCAGCACGGCGGCGAACACCGCGGTCAACGCGTCGACGATCGAGGGGAGGCGCGGCAGCAACGCGACGGCCTCGGCAGGCACGTACTGCACCGCCGAACTCACCTGGGTCGGCGGGTTCAGCGGCTCGCCGACGACCAGGTCGAACCCGTTGCTGCCCAACACGATCGACGGCGGCGCGTCCCAGTGCGTCGTCGCACCTCGCGCCCACACGCGCGTATCGGTGACGACGAGCTCGACGGTGGGCATCAGGTCGGCGGCGGCATCCAGGCGGTCTGGATCAGCCCCTCGCCGGATCGGGTGACATACGTGCCGCGGCCGGGAGGCATCGGGCCCGGCCGGGTCGTACCCATCAGCACACCCTCGTCGCGGCTGCAGCTCATGATCAGACCGGCCGACCCGAGATCCTTCATCCTGGCCAGCGTCGCCTCGAACATGGCGCGGCCCGCGCCGCCGGAGCGACGGGCGATGATCACGTGGAAGCCGAGATCACGGGCGTGCGGCAGGTGTTCGACCAGCGCCTGGACCGGGTTGCCGCTCGACGTGGATACCAGGTCGTAGTCGTCGACGACGACATACAGCTCCGGCCCGCTCCACCAGGAACGATCCTTCAACTGCTGCGGCGTGACGTCCGGGCCCGGCGTCCGCTTGCTGACGTAGGCGGCGAGATCGACCATGTTCTGCGTGAATTGCGGTGCGGTCGAGCCGTATCCGGCGAGGTAACCCTCCGGCACCAGGCCCAGCATGGAGCGACGGTAGTCGCCCATGATGATGCGCGCCTGGTCGGGGCTGTTCGACGCGGTGATGCCCTCGATGAGGGAGCGCAGCAGCGCCGTCTTGCCCGACTCGGTGTCGCCGATGATGATGAAGTGCGGGCTCACGGCGAAGTCGATATAGACCGGGGCCAGCTCGGACTCGTTGATCCCGATGGGGATTCGCATGCACTTCATCGACCGGTCGACCTGGGACGGCCAGTTGCCCGCCAGGTAGAGCAGCTGTTCGCGCGGGAGCTCCTCCGGCAGCATGCGGACCGGCGGGGCCGGACGGCCGGGGGTCAGGCGAGCGATGGTCGCCACCGCGTCGGCCACGGCCTGGCCGAGGTCGGTCGGGTCGGAGCTGCCGTCGATGCGCGGCAGACCGGTCAGCATGTGCAGGCAGTCCGGCGTCATACCGCGGCCGGGCCGGGCCTGCGGGACCATCGAGGCGAACTTGCGGCCCAGGTCGGAGTCCATCGGATCACCCAGGCGCAGCTCGATTCTGGTGGCGATCTGGTCCTTCAGCGCGGGCCGCGCCTCGCGCCAACCGGCCAGCGCGATGACGATGTGCACGCCGTAGGACAGGCCCTGCACGGCCAGGTTCATGATCACCTGTTCGAGCAGCTCGAAGTCCTGACGGATGGAGCCGAAGCCGTCGATCACGAGGAACACGTCGCCGAACGGATCCTCGTGCGCGCCGGCCGCGGCCGGGCTGCTGGACGGATCCATGGCGCGCAGCCGCCGGAACTCCGCCATCGACTCGATGCCGAGCTGACGGAATCGCAGCTCGCGCTGCCGCACGATGGTGGTCATCTCGGCGACGGTGCGCCGGACCTGGTCGGTGTCCAATCGGCTTGCCACGGAACCGACATGGGGCAGACCCTGCAGGCTCATGAGCGTGCCGCCGCCGAAGTCGAGGCAGTAGAACTGCACCTGTTCGGCGGTGTGCGTCAGCGACATGGCCATGATCAGCGTGCGCAGCGCGGTCGACTTGCCGGACTGCGGACCGCCGACGACGGCGACGTTGCCGCGGGCGCCGGACAGGTCGACGATCATCGGGTCACGCCGCTGGTCGTAGGGCCGGTCGACGATGCCGATCGGCGCGCGCAGCGTGGCCACGGGCGCGTACTCGCCGGTGAGAATCGAGCGCGGGATGAGCTGGTCCAGCGTCGGCGCCTCGTCCAGCGGCGGCAGCCAGATCTCGTGGGCGGGGCGGCCGTGGCCGTTGATCCGCGAGACCAGCATGTGCACGTTGGAGACCTGCTCGCCGTCCTCGCCGTGGTGCTCGGTCTCGCTCGGCTCGGCGGGCAGCGGAACCCGGTCGGCCGCACGGAAATCCACGTGGGTGGCGGTGAACGGCCGGGCCTTGATATCGATGTCGCCGGATTGGGTGGCGACGGTGATGTCGCGCTGCGAGCCGCCGCCGACATAGGGGCCGGAGACGTAGGACGCCTGGAACCGGACGATCTCGCCGGAGTCCGACTTCAAATAGCCGCCACCGGGGTTGTTGGGCAGGTTGTAGGCGTCGGGCACGCCGAGCACCTGCCGGGATTCGTTGGCGGAGAAGGTCTTCAGGCCGATCCGGTAGGACAGGTGACTCTCCAGGCCCTTCAGCTTGCCCTCTTCGAGCCGCTGCGAGGCGAGCAGCAGGTGCACGTGCAGCGAGCGGCCGAGGCGGCCGATCATCACGAACAGCTCCGCGAAATCCGGGTGCTGGGTGAGCAACTCGGAGAACTCGTCGAGCACCACGAACAGCGCGGGCAGCGGGTCGAGGTCGGCGCCCGCCGCACGGGCCTTCTCGTACTCGGAGACGTTGGCGAAGTTGCCCGCGGCGCGCAGCACCTCCTGGCGGCGGTTCATCTCGCCGGCCAGCGCGTCCTTCATGCGGTCGACGAGGTCGGCTTCCTCCTCGAGGTTGGTGATGACGGCCGCGACGTGCGGGACACCGTCGAGCCCGAGGAACGTCGCGCCGCCCTTGAAGTCCACCAGGACCAGGTTGAGCTGGTCGGGCGAGTGGGTGGCGAGCAGGCTGAGCACCAGCGTGCGCAGGAACTCCGACTTGCCGGAGCCGGTGGCGCCGATGCACAGGCCGTGCGGGCCCATGCCGTTCTCGGCGGCCTCCTTGATGTCGAGTTCGACGGGCAGGCCGTCGGCGCCGACGCCGAAGGGCACCCGCAGCCGCTCCCGGCCGTACCGGGGCCGCCAGGCGTGCTCGGGGTTGAACATGCCGATGTCGCCGAGGCCCATCAGCTGACTCCAGGTCGAGATCACCTCGGAGTCATCGGTTTCCACGTCGCTGCTGCGCTGGGTCGCCGCGCGGTACGGCGCCAGCCTGCGGGCCACCTGCTGCGCCTGCTGCGGGCTGATCCGGTCGATCAGCGCGAAGCGCTCCTGGTTGCCGGTCGCGCCGCGGCCGACGCACTCGCCGTTCTCCACGATCATCTTGATGCCGCGCGAGACCGCCAGTCGCGGCGCGTAGCCGCACAGGTCGATGATGGTGACGCCCTCGTAACCGGATTCGCGGAGCTGATCCTCCTCGGCCTCGAGCAGGCCGCCGTCCACGATGATCACGATGTGCACCATGTTCGCGTTGGCCGGCTGGTTACGCGAGTACCGGACCCGGTTGCCGAGCAGCGGCTGCAATCCCGCCATGGCCTCGCGGATCGAACCGTAGAACATGCGCTGGGTGCCGATGCCGTCCTGCGCGTCCGGGTGCTGGGTGTGCGGGAGCCACTTGGTCCACTCCCACTCGCGTGCCGTGTCCGGGCCGCAGACGATCGCGACGAGCACCTGGTCCGGCGCCTGGAACATGCACAGCTGCAACAGCATCGCGCGCGTCATGTCCCTGGCCTCGACGCGATCGCCGTCGAGGGCGATGGTCGCGAAGCCCTTGACCGCGATCGCGGTCGGCAGGTCGGGCACGGTCGAGTGCGCGCGCACGAAGCGGCGCAGCGAGACGGCCGCGATCGGTTCCAGCTCCTCGACCGGCCCGGTCTCCGGCGCGACGAGGCGGGTGGCCAGGCGCTGACCGCCGACGCCGATGCGGGCGTGGCAGAAATCCTTGTCGCCGGCCCGCCGCTCCCACATGCGGCTGGTGCCGGCGAGCATCCAGATCAGGCCGGGCTCAGGGTGACTCCACTCGACCGAGGCGCGCTGCTGGGCGGCCGTGTTGTCGACGTCGCGGCGCACCTGGTCCAGGTAGCGCAGGTAGTCCTTGCGGTCCTCGTTCGCCTCGGCGGCCTTGGCCCCCTTGCCGCCGCCCTGACCGGCGAACATGCCGACCATCGAGAACATCATCATGAGCGGGAACATCATGCTCATCGGGTTCGACCCGATGCCGCCACCCTGGGTGAACAGCAGCGCCATCATGCCGACCATGCCGATGATCATCACCACCGGCATGAGCTTCATCAGCAGGTTTCCCGGTGTCACCCGGGGGATCTCGGGCGGCGGCTGCAGCGTGACCTCGCCGCCGGGCGAGCGCGGCATCTCGCGGCGCGCTCGACGCTGGAACCGGACGGTGCTCATTCCCGCGCCCCGCTGATGTTCGACTCCATATGCGAGAATCCCCCTCCTCGACTGCGGTGATCCCGGCTCAGTGTAGAGGCCGGTGCCGACATGTCGTACAGTTCGACCAGCATTCTGCTGCCCGATGCGTGGGTTCGCAAACTCGACGTCGGCTCTCGGGTTTGCGAAAATACGAGGTAGAAGACGAGTTGGGGGAAGCTTGACGCACGCGCGACTTGACCACATCGATGAGAACTCCTCGCACGGCATCGTGCGCGCGCCCGACCTCGCCCGGGTCACCATCCTCGCCAAACACACGCAGGTGGACATGGCGATCCCGGTGGACGTGCCTGTCGCACTGGTGATTCCGAGCGTCGTCGACATGGTCGCCCAGCACAGCCGCAGCAACGACTTCGACAACGAGGGCGAGCGCTTCGAGCCCGCCGAGTGGGTGCTCGCGCGCATCGGCCACCCGCCGTTCTCCAACTCGCTCAGCCTCGGCGAGCACGGTGTGCGCGACGGCGAGCTGCTCATGCTGGAGAGCGCCTCGCACACCGCGCCCACGCCGCTGTTCGACGACATCATGTACAACGTCGCAATCGCCGACGCCGACCACTACCGCAGCTGGACCCCGAAGGTCGCGCGGATCACCGGCTCTGTGCTCGCCGCGCTCACCATGCTCGTCGGGTGTCTCGGCCTGCTGCTCTCCCCCGACGCGCTGCCCTACTACGTGAGCGGTTCCGTCGCGCTGGCCGTGACGATCCTGCTCGTCGTCGCGGCCATGGTGCTCAGCCGGATGTACGGCGACACCGCCACCGCGCTGGTGCTCGGCGGCTGCGCGCTGCCGACCGCGGTCACCGCGGGCATGCTCTACGTCCCCGACCATTACGGCTGGCCGCACATCCTGCTCGGCTCCGTATTACTGGGCGCCACAGCGGTATTGGCGTGGCGGGTCAGCGGCGTCGGGCTCGCGTTGTTCATCGGCGCGACCACCCTCGCGGTCTACGCGGTACCCGCCGCCCTGGTCGGCCTGCTCACCGCGCAGCCGGAGCGCGCCATCGGCGCCGGCGCCTCCGCCCTCGGCCTCGCCGGACTCGCCCTCTCGCCGCGCATCTCCATGCTGCTGGCCAAACTGCCGCTGCCGCCGGTCCCCTCGCCCGGCACCCCGATCGACCCCACCGAGGACGACCCCGACGATCACCGCGCGCTGCCGACCATGGAGGCGTTGCGGGTCAAGTCGGAGCGGGCCCGCATGTATCTGGCCGGACTCGTCGCCGCCACCACGCTCGTCACCGTAATCGGCGCGCTGGCCAGCACCGACCCGATGTCCGACGAGCCCTACTGGCAGGGCATCGCGCTCGCCCTGGTCTGCGCGGTCGTCCTGATGTTCCGCAGCCGCACCTACGCCGGCGCCGAACAGGCCGTCGTACTCATCGCCGGCGGCGCGGGCATCGTGTTGATCATGTTGGTGGGCGCGAGTTTCGAGATGGAGCAGCCCCTCGCCGTCTTCGGCGCGGCCATGGTCATCCTGATCGCCGCCCTCATCCTCGGCATCATCATCCCCAACCAGTCGGCCACCCCACCGATGCGCCGCGGCGTAGAACTCCTCGAATACGCCTTCGTCGCCGCCGTACTCCCCCTGGTCTTCTGGGTCGCCAGCCTCTACTCCCTCGTCCGCGGGCTGTGAACCGGTATCTGCGCACCGGCGCGGCGGCGGCGGTGCTCTCGCTGAGCATGTCCTTCGGGATGGGGGCGAGTCAGGGTGTGGCGCATGCTGATCGGCCGCCGCCGGTCAATCCGGCGTTACTACCGGCGGGTGATCCCGCGGTACCGCCGGACAAGACCGAGCAAAAGTCCAACACCGCATGCGTCAGCACCCAACAGGGCGGCGAAGGTCCGGCCACTCCCCCGCCGCAGCTGGCCCTTGATCTGCGCAAAGCTTGGGATTTCTCTACGGGCGCAGGACAAGTCGTCGCAGTCATCGACACCGGTGTCACCCGCCACCCCCGCCTACCCGACCTCGATGCCGGCGGCGACTATGTGGCCGAAGGCGGTGACGGCACCAATGACTGCGATGCGCACGGCACGGTTGTCGCAGGCATCATCGGCGCGAAACCTATTGAAGGACAAGGGTTTTCCGGGGTTGCGCCGGATGCTCGGATCATGACGATTCGACAGACCAGCAAGTTGTTCCAGAGAGCCGGCCGGGCGGGCGAACAGCGACCCGAAGATCCACCGGACGGATACGGCGATATCAATGCACTGGCCTCTGCTGTGCGGCGGGCGGCGGATCGCGGAGCGACCGTTATCAATATTTCGCTGGTCCTATGCACCGAAGGCATCTACAGCCCCGCCGACGGCCCATTAGGAGCCGCACTGCGATACGCCACCCTCGAGCACAACGTCGTGGTCGTGGTCGCCGCAGGCAACAAGGAACAGGCTTGCAACGCGGGCAACCCGGGAGTCGATCCGCTCAACCCGCGTGGTGATCTGTGGAAAAACCTGGTCACCAATGTCACCCCGGCTCGTTATGACGACTATGTACTGACTGTCGGCTCTATCAATAAGGACGGGCAGCCGTCGACTTTCACCGTGCCCGGCCCGTGGGTGGGCGTGGCAGCACCCGGTGAGGATGTCGTTTCCCTCGATGCCCGCGGCACCGGGACGATCAACGGATTCGTGAACGACCAGAAGGGCGTCACACCCCTGAAAGGCACCAGCTTCGCGGCACCGTATGTCGCCGGTGTCGTCGCACTGGTACGCGCGCGCTTTCCCGAGCTGAGCGCCCTCGAAGTCATCAAACGCATCGAGGCCACCGCGCACGCGCCCGCCGAAGGATGGAATCCCTATGTCGGGTATGGCGCGGTGGACCCGGTCGCCGCGCTGACCAACGAGGTTCCGCCCACGCTGCCGCCGAAACAACCGGCCAGCCCCCACAGTGCACAGCTTGCGGTCCCCGCGCCCACACCGCCGCCCGATCACCGAGCCCGCAACATCGCCCTCATCGGTAGCGCCACCGTCGCTATCCTGCTCGTCCTCGGCATGCTGGCGTCCTTCCCGATCCGCCGCCGATTCGGCATCTCCGGCGACGACATGTAGCACCGGGATGTTCGGTGAAACCACAGTGGGTCTCGGCCGTCATGGCCGAGACCCACTGAACAATCTGCCGTTTTGTGAGCACTAGCTAAACGAAGCTACCGCTCAAGGTCATTTTGTATAGAGGGTTCCCGTTGCCATCATTTCCATCACTCACACATACAAATTTCCACCAGGAAGCATGAGTCTGGTTCGGGTCACTCTGCCGGTTGAGCCGGTCGTTCTCTTGCGCCGCAAGATTTTCGCAATCCGCGTACGTCAAACCGGTGACGTCTGACGGGTGCGCCGAGGCCATCCCGGCCCCAAACCCTCCCGCAAGTCCGAGTGCCGAAGCGATTACAGAGAGGGATGCCAACACTTTTCGGGTGTGCTTCATATGTCCTACTTCATTTCAAATATTGGGGCGACTACTTCTCTACGGAAGTCGGGCTGACTGCCACGAGGCACTTGGTGGCAGTCAGCCCTAATGAGCGGGTCGATTTACTACCCGCTCGATCTATCGGACTCGAGGGCCGATCAGATGTCCTTGTACGTGTAGGTGACCTCGTACAGCTGGTTGCCGCTCGTGTCTACGCCGGCGGGGACGCAGGAGTACTGGGCGAAGGTGGCGTGGGTGGCGGTGGGATCTTGGCTGGCCTCCCAGGCTGCCTGCCGGCTCGCGGCTTCGTTCAGGCACTGGTCGTAGGACATGCCCGAGGCATGCGCGGCGCCCGCGCTCAGCACGCCGATGCCGCTGACGGCGGCGGCGAGCACGGAGGCGGAGGCGATCGCCTTCAAGGTGTTCTTCATTGTTTCCCCTCTTCTGTCTCCCGGACGAGCATTCGTCCGGGACTCGGCTGAGATCTCGACGGCAGGCCGCCTGAGCAGCACTGACGCGTCATCCCCCCACCCGAAACTTGTTCTGACACTTGCTTTGACGCACCAAGATCACGATCGGTTCCCCCGTTTCGAGAATTTTCTCGATCGAATCGAGGAGGCGGACGTTGTCGCTGTGGCCGATGGCTGGGCTCGGCGACTCACGCAAGCCGTCCGGGAAGCACCGAGGCGCATGTAGCGTTCGCACGGCAGACTGCGGTACACAGGGTGCCGGAGTTGATCAATGCAGGTAGTGCCCATGTCGGAAGATGAACGAGTAGCTAGTACGACGCCCGCTGCGCACGGGCTGAGCCGCCGCCAGGCGTGGGAGCGGGCGACCGGGGTGCCGATGGGCGTGCTGGCAGTCCTCTTTCTCGGCGTCTATGCCTGGTTCGTGCTCGACACCGGCGCTTCGCCGCGGTTGGACGCGTGGCTGGAGCGGGTGGATGTGGCGATCTGGGGGTTGTTCGCGGCGGATTTCGTGGTGCGGTTCGGGTTGTCCACTCGGCGTCGGGATTTCCTGCGGACTCATCCGCTGGAGTTGTTGATCGTGCTCGTTCCGCCGTTTCGCCCGTTGCGGCTGGTGCGGGCGGCGGTGCTGGTGATCGGCACGCTGAACCGCCATACCCTGACCCACCGGACCCGCCTGTCGGTGTTCGTCGGGACCAGCTCGGTACTGATTCTATTCCTGTGCGCCCTGGCCTTTTTCGACGCGGAACACGGCGCGGAGGGGACGAAGGTGTTGAACTTCGGCGACGCACTGTGGTGGTCCGCGGTCTCGGTGACCACCGTCGGCTACGGCGATGTCTATCCCGTGACTATCGAAGGCAGGCTGATCTCACTGGTCCTGATGACGTTCGGCATCGGCCTGATCTCCTTCGCCATCGGCACCACGACCAGCTGGGTGATCGATCAACTGAAGACCGTCGAGCAATCCACCGATCGCGCCGACCGGGAGATCGGCGTGCTGGTCGACGAGATCAAAGCCTTGCGCGCCGAGGTGGCGGCGCTGCGCACCGACGACCGTCAGTGGGCGGCAATGGATTTCGGCGATCACAAGATCGACGGAACCGAACGGCGACCTCCCGCGTCGAAGTAGTTGACGACCGCATCAGGCGCGTCGTTGGGAGGGAAATATGACGAAGTCTGTGTTGAAGGCCGCCTATGTTGCCGCGATGGTCGGGGCGTTGGGGTCGCTGGCCGTGACCGAGGCCAACGCCTCGCCGGCGTTCCTGGGTCCGGATGGGGCCGCGATCTACTACAACTCCGGGCCGAATGCCGAGGACTGGGCGTACACACTGCCGAACCAGTGCCTCGCCAAGCAGAACCAGCTGCGCAACGCCGGCTACCCGGGCGTCTACGACTGCATTCCTTACACGGGGGAAGGCTATGGCGATCCGAGCGCACCCAGCGGTTGGTACACGGGCTGGTGGGGCTGACACCCCGCTGAAAACGATGGCCGCCCAGCTCGATTCGAACTGGGCGGCCATCGCCGTGCTCGGTGGACTACTTCGACGAAGCGACCGGCTGCTTGGCGGGGCTGGGGTCAGGCGCGATGCCGTCGTGGGCGACCATCGCTTCCTCGCGCCCCATGGTCGGCCCGCCGGCGAGCAGGCCCGCGATCGGGTACGGCGCGGGTTCGGGCGTCACCCCGCCCTCGAGGTCCATCCCGAGCGCCTTGGCGGAGTCGTTGTTCTTGATGCCGTAGCGAACACCGGTGTCGGACACGTAGAACAGGCTGTCCTTGCGGCGGCTGTCGGGTTCGATGCCGGTGGTCTGGATGAACGCGCCGGAGCCGGGCTTGAAGTACACCGAGTCGACGTTGTCGCCCTTGCCGTCGGCCTGCGCGAGCGGAACGAGCTTGGCGCTCTTGGGCATCGGCAGGTCGGTGGCGTCGATGACGGCGAGTTCGGCCCGCACGGCGACGTCGGAGTTGCCGGCCGCACCGCTGATCGGCTTCCACGACAGGCAGCTCACCGGACGCGCGCTCGTCTGGATGATCGCGGGCGCGACGTCCGGGTAGGTGTCGACCTTCAACGTCCGCGACGGCTGCGCGCGGGCCGCCTCGAACTCGCCGATGGCCGTGCCGTGGTCGGGATTCGGCTGCGAGCTGCGGATGATGGCGGCGGTCAGCGGGCTGATCGGTTGCAGGCCGTCGCGCAGGATCACCGAGTTCTGATCGTCCTTGCCGGCGATCTGGACCACCGTGCCGATCTTCAGATTGTTGATCGGGTAGGCGGGGGTCCCGCCCGGATCGTCGATCTTCGGCGGCACGATCGGGTTCACCTCGGGAATGGCGTTCAGCAGCCCCTCGCTGATGGGCCGCGGGGTCGCGCCGCGAATCTTCAACGGAACGGTGACCGAGGGGTCGTTCATGTCGACGCGCGCCCGCGTGTTGTTCCACACCAGGTAGGTGGCGCTCTTGCCCTTCACCAGCAGCGCGCTGTCCTTGCCCATTGCCGACGCTTTGTCGCCGAGTTCGAGGTCGCCGATCAGCACCGAGGAGGTGCGATCGTCGCTGCCGTCGGTCTTCAGCGAATCGCAGACGGTCCACGGCCGGCCCTTGCCCGACTTGTCGAAAACCAGCGAGGTCGGTGCGCCGGGAATGCCGATCAGCTGCCCGCGCGGCTTCCTGCCGAGTTCGGAGTCCTTGACGATCGCGGGCTTGACGGCGTCACCGGCGGCGAGCCGGGCGGAGGCGAGGTTCAGGGTGGGGTACACGACATTGTCGAGCTGCACGTAGACCCCGCCGGACTCCTTGCCGATCAGGATCTTGTTGTCGCCGATCTTGTCCTGCGGGCGCAGCAGCGCGAGCACACCGCAGCCGGCCAGCACGACGACCGCCAGGACGAGCCCGGCCGCGTAGGCCCGCGACTGCGAGCGCATGGGATCGTGCAGCATCCGCACGTCCCGGCGAACCAGGGCGTGCTCCATTCGCCGAACCAGGAAGCGGTACCCGCTGACCTGCCACCTAGTGGTGGGTTTTGAAGGCATTATTCCTCCCCCGAACAGTGCTCACGTTCGCGCAACACAGTACAGTTCCCGAGGACTCTTGTTCAGCTCGGCCACGACAAATCGGCCGACACCGGGTACTTGGGGGACGACGATGGCGGAACCTGCCGGGGCGGGACCACGGCCGCTCTTTGGCCGAATCTCGCTGCAGAATCTGCTGATTGCGCAGGTCATCGGCTTTATCGCGGGTATGGCGGTGCTGTTCGTCGGGCTGCGCCCGTTGATCGCGCTCGGGGTGGGCGTCGTCGTCGCGCTGATTCCGCTGATCCCCATCGCCAAACGCACGGTGCTGGACTGGGTCGCCACCTGGTGGCGCTACCTCACCAAGCGCGAGTACACGATCGGCCAGACCGTCGACTTCCGCGGCGCCGACGGGCGCTCGTTGGGGCTGTACTGGGAGGGCAGCCGGGTCGTCACGGTCGTCGAGGTGCTGGCCCCGCCCGGCGGGCTGACCAGGATCGCCCGCAACACGGTGCACGCCTCGCACCTGCTTCCGCTGCCGGAACTCGCGAAATGCCTGAACCAGCACGACATTCTGCTCAGCGGCATCGATATCGTCAGCCACGGACACCGCAGCCGGTCGGGCACGCCCGCGGGCAAGATCTACGAGTCGCTGCTCGGTCCGCTGCCCGCCACCGCGCACCGGACCGTGTGGCTGGCGATCAGCTTCGACGCGGTGGCCTGCCCGGAGGCGGCGGCGCGGCGCGGCGGCGGGGCGGAGGGCGCCTCGCGCGCGGTCACCATCGCGACCCAGCGCATCATGCGCGCGCTCGAGGACGCGGACTGCAACGCGCGCATCCTCACCGCGCCGGAGATCCGCAAGGCGGTCCTGCAGATCACCAGCGGTTTCGATCCGCGCACCCTCGAACATCGTTGGCGCTACGCCGAAATCGGCAACAGCGTGAACATCGGCATGGCCGTCGACCCGCGGCGGCTCGGCTCGGACCTGCTCGCGCAGCTGTGGGTGGCGCCCTCGCGCGGCACCACGGTGGCGGTGCGCCTGCGCCCCGGCAGCTCGGCGGAGTCGGTGAGCATCGGCGCCGCCTGGCGGCTGACCGCGCGGGAACTGCCGGAGCGCAACAAACTCGCGGGCATGGTGTCGATGAACGGCAGGCACCGCGACGGGCTGCTCGCGCACCTGCCGCTGGCCGTGCCGGGCGTGGACGACACCGTCCCGATGAGCGAGTACCCGATCGATGTGATCGACGCGCTGCACCTGCCGTCGTCGGGCTGCGGCCAGCTGATCGGCTCCGACGACGAGGGCAACGGCGTCGCGGTCCGCATCGTCGGCGCGGGCATCTCGACCGTCTACGTCGCCGGAGAGCTTTATCTCGCACAGCAATTGGTGTTCCGCGCGCTGGCGGTCGGCGAGCGCATCCTCATTCGCACCGATCGCGCGCACGCCTGGGAGAACCTGGTCACCACCATCGGCAACCCCGAGCGGCTCACGCTCGCGGTCGAAACCCACCAGTCCGACGCGGGTTTCACCGCGACGGTGGTGGACGGCGTCCTCGCACCCGCCCCGCACGCCGGCGTGACCACGATCTACGTCACCGGCGACCCGATGGGCTGGCCCGCCACCCGCCCCGACCTGTCCATCCATCAGCCCGGCGCGATCGGCAACCACGTCATCCTGCGCACCGGTACCGCCCAGGTCGACCTCACCCTGGTCTCCATCCCCCGCGAGGCCACCTACATCGGCCACCCCCGCGGCCGCCGCGGCGCCCCGGTCGGCGCCCCCGGCTAGCCCGGGTACGGGTCGGTCGCCCTTGCGGCGCGCAGAGTCCTTGCCCACCAAGCCAATTGGCGCAGCATGCGCTCTGCGGCGTCGATGGCCGCGCCGTCCTGGGTCTCCCCCGCCGCGTCGAATCGCTTCTTCGCCTGGTGGAAGCTGATGGTTTCGCGGATCGAGACCATGTGGATCTCGGCGACGACCTGACGGAGCTGTTCCACGGCGCGCAGACCGCCGGACAGTCCGCCGTAGGAGACGAAACCTATGGGCTTGGCGCGCCATTCGTGTTTCGCGGTGTCGAAGGCGGTTTTCAAGGCCGCCGGATATCCGTGGTTGTACTCGGAGGTGACCACGGCGAAGGCGTCGGCGGCGGCCAGCCTGGCTCGGAAGTCGGCGGCGGCGGGGGTCTCGGTGAGATCGGCGGGGAGCGGGGTATCGATCAAATCGATAACGCCCGTGTCGAATTCGCCGTGCGCGCGTAAGGTGCGCAGGAACCAATCGGCAACCACCGGGGCGAACCGCTCCGGACGCACGCTGGCCACGATGACCTCGAGTCGCAACGGGGTATCCACCGCGTGAGCTTAACGCGCGGGCAACACGGTTCGGAGGAGACGAGATGATCCTGGTAACCGGTGCCACCGGCACCATCGGCGGCGAGCTGGTCGCGGCGTTGAGCGCGGCGGGTACGCCGGCCCGTGCCCTGGTCCGCGATCCCGCCGCAGTCCTGCCCGCAGGCGTCGAGGCGGTCACCGGCGACCTGAACCGGCCGGAGACCCTGACCGACGCCCTCGACGGGGTGACAGCCCTGTTCCTGCTGCCGGGCTACGACAATCAGGCCGACCTGCTCGACCGCGCGAAAAAGGCCGGGGTGCAACGGGTCGCGCTGCTGTCGAGCGCGTCGGCGGTGCTGCAGGACATGGACAACGCCGTCTCCCGCTACATGACCCTGTCCGAGCAGGCGGTGCGCGAATCCGAGCTGGCCTGGACCTTGCTGCGGCCCCGGTCGTTCATGTCGAACGCGCTGCGCTGGCTGCCCCAGCTCGCGCTCGGCGACGTGGTGCGGGTGCAGTTCCCCGACGTCCGGGTCGGCGCGATCGACCCCGCCGACATCGCCGCGGTCGCGGCCCGAGCCCTCACCGGCGACGACCTCGACGGCCGGACGCTGGAGCTGACCGGCCCCCAGGCGCTCCTGCCCGCGGACCAAATCGCCGTGCTGGCCGCGGTTCTCGACCGCCCGCTCGTCGCGCACGGACTCAGCACCGAGGAGACCAGGGCGGAGCTGACGGCCGCCATGCCCGCGCACTACGTCGAGGCCTTCCTGAGCTTCTTCGCCGACGGCACGCTCGACGAAGAGACGCTGTACCCCACGGTGCGGGAGGTCACCGGACGCGCGCCGCGCACCTTCGAGCAGTGGGCGCGCGCCCACGCCGCCGCGTTCGCCCGATAACGGACCCGCGCGCGGCTCGCACCGGGCGAATCAGGCACCATATGCACTGGCTATCAGCCTGACCGTGGCATAGTGTTCGACTCGGGAGGGGGGATTGGTGATACTCGGGCGCTGGCTGCTCATCGAGACGCTCGGACACGTCGATACCTGGTCGCTGCTGGCGGTCGGTACCGCGCCGCGCGAGTGGAAGTCGTTCCAGCGCGCGGTATCTCCGCGATTACAGCCCTTGGTCGCCACCGCCTACACCACCGGCGCGAGCATCGACCAGCAGCTGCCGCAGTCCCGGCACAACTGGTCGGGCCTGCGCATCGTGGTCGCGCCGCTGCACGGCCCCGGCGGTCGGGTGCACGCCGTGCGCCTCTGGGTGGGCACCGGCGATCCGCCGCCGCCGGTCGGCGTCGCCGCGTTCGCCGTCGACGCGCGCGCGAGGCGGATCGAGGTCGTGCCTTACGATTTCGGGCCGCACTTCGAGCACGAGCGCGTCGTGTGGATCGGCGCGGAGTCCTTCGAGATGATCGAGAGATTCGACGGCGCACTCGATCTCGTCGCCACCCTCGCCAGATCCGAGCCGGGCGACCGGTGGCTCGACATCGCCACCGTGCGCGCATCGACCGGCCCGCGCACGCTGTTGCTCGCCGCCAGGAATCCCGACGAGAACCGTTACCACTGGCTCGGTCTCGCGGTCGACGTGACGGACAGCGTTGCGCCGCAGCGCAAGTCGGTTGAGGCGGCCACCCTGGACCTGCTGCGCGGCGCACAGCCGAACCTCTACCTCGCGATCGTCGACCTCGCCCAGGTGCGGCTGATCCGCTGGGTCACCGAGCCGGTCCCCGGCTTGCGCTGGGGCCGAGGCACCGACGAGCGCACCGTGCCGCACCCGACCGATCGGGAACGGATCCTGCTCGCCCGCAACGACATCCGTTCCGGCACCGAGCGGGTGACGCTGACCGGCGTGCGCCTGGCCACCGACACCGGCGACTGGCTCGTCGCCGACCTGGAGGCCTCGCCGCTACCCGGCGCGACCACCGGCGCGCCCGCACCCGAATTCGCCCTGGTCCAACTGGATATCCTCGAGCGACCGCGCTGAACCCTCAGCCCGCGGCCGCGGCGCGCACCGGCGCCGCCGCGAACTCCGCGAGCCCCTGTCGCGGCGGCACCACCGCAGTGAAACCCAGTGTCCGCCTGGACCGTTCGGGGTCGGCGACGAAATGGCGCACATCGCCGATCCGATACTGCCCGGTGACCACCGGCGCGGGGCCGCCGCATGCCTGCGCCATGATCGACGCGACCTCCCACAGCGTGATCGGCCGTCCCGACGCGATATTCAGCGGAACGAAGCCCGGCAGCGCCTGCTCGATCGCGGCGAGCATGGCCGCCGCGGCGTCACGCACATGCACGAAATCCCGGACCTGCCCGCCGTCTTCGAAGACGTGCGGCGCCCGGCCCTCGTCCAGCGCGGCACGCACCTGACCGACCATGCCGGCGCGCGCGCCGTCGCCGTAGACCTGATGCAGCCGCAGCGCGGTCACCGCGCCGCCGACGTGCAAACCCCAAGCGAAGGCGTAGTTTTCCTGCGCCACCTTGCTCGCGCCGTAGCTGCCGCGCGGGCGCAGCGGCGCGTCCTCGCGCACCGGCTCCCAGGTGAGCACGTCGCCGGTGCGCGGGGCGCGGTGGTCGAACATGCCCCGGTCCAGATCGGCGCGCCTGCGCAGCCCGGGGAAGAACGGCCCGCCGCGCACGCTACGGTAGCGACCCTCGCCGTAGACGGTGATCGACGATGCCAGCACCAGCCTGCGCACCTTCGCCCGCTCCATCGCGCCGAGCAGCGCCGCGGTGCCGAGATCGTTGTGCGTCGCGAAATCGGCCGGGCCGGTCCCCGCGGTGACCGCGGCGAGATGGCAGACGACGTCGACGCCCGCAAGCAGCGGGGCCAGCGCGTCGGCGTCGCGCACGTCGACCCGTGAGACGCCGGGGGGCGGCTCGGCGTCCGGCCCGTGCACGGCCTCGAGCATCGAGTCGACCGCGACTAGCTCATGCCCTGCGGACGACACGGCCTTGCCCACGTGTGTTCCGAGGAAACCGGCCGCGCCGGTGATCAGCACTCTCATGCACCGCACCCTTGTTCGGCTCCCCCGCCTCGGTCAGGGTAGCTCGAACGGCAGCGATACTCCGGTATGAGCGCGGCACCGATCGCAGGTGTCGGTGTCGCCGACCGCGGCGATCGAGCGGCGGATCAGGTCCTTGAACGGCGCGAGATTGCGCTTGAACTCGGCGAATACGTCCACCGCGTGCACGCCGGCGCCCTCTTCGAGACCCGCGTCCAAATCGGTCACCAAAGCGACTGCGGCATAGCACATCTCGAGTTCCCGGGCGAGCACGGCCTCGGGGTGTCCGGTCATGTTCACCAGGTCCCAGCCCTGCCCGGCGAACCAGCGGCTCTCGGCCCGGGTGGAGAATCGGGGGCCCTGCACGACGACCATGGTGCCCGCGCCCTTCATCGGCAGCGTGTCGTCCGCGGACTTGATGGTGGCGGTGCGCAATTCGTCGCAGTACGGGTCGGCGAACGAGACGTGCACGCCGCCGCCGTCGAAGAAGGTCTGCGGGCGACCGGAAGTGCGGTCGACGAGTTGATCCGGCACGGCCACCGTGCCGGGACCCCAGTCCCCGCGCAGGCTGCCTACCGCGCACGGCGCGAACACCCTTCGCACGCCGAGCGAGCGCAGCGCCCACATATTGGCCTGGTACGGCAGGGTGTGCGGGGCGAATTCGTGACTCTTGCCGTGCCGCGGCACGAAGGCGACCGGGCGCCCCTGCACCTCGCCGATCGCGATCGGGGCGCTCGGCGCGCCGTAGGGGGTTTCTACCTCGACGGTGGTGGCCTCGTCGTCGAAGAAATCGTAGAAGCCGCTACCGCCGATGACGGCGAGCGCTGGCTTGGCATGCGAACTCATGCCCCGATTCTCTCGTCTCGTCGCGCCCGCCGCGCGACGGGTATGCCCCTGACGGGCGTCCGTCGGCGCAGGGGTTATGGGCGCGCGGGGCATCGATTGCCCGTGTGACCCGGCCGACCAGGCTCGGACCTGACAACCCCGCCGGAAAACTGTACCCTAGGGGGGTATTGAATCCGGTCCGCCCGCCGACCGGCAGCCAGCGAGGAGACACGGTGACATCCACCCCCCAGGACCACCCCGCGCACGATCATGCCGCACACGATCACGCCACGCACGGCTACATCACCGCGAAGGACGACTACCTCAAGCGGCTGCGTCGCATCGAGGGACAGGCCCGCGGGTTGCAGCGCATGGTGGAGGAGGAGAAGTACTGCATCGACATCCTCACCCAGGTCTCCGCGATGACCAAGGCGCTGCAGGCGGTGGCGATGGGCCTGCTCGAGGACCACATCAGCCACTGCGTGGTCGACGCCGCGGTAGCCGGCGGTCCGGAGGCCGAGGCCAAGATCAAAGAGGCCACCGACGCCATCGCCCGGCTGGTTCGCTCCTGAGCGGTACGCTATCCGTGCCAGGCGCGGTAGACCTCGGCCGCGCCCGGGTGCAGCGGGACGGGCGCGGTGCCGATGAGCGAGCGGCCGTCCAGGAATTGGGTGCCCGCCGCCTCCGTGGGCACCAGCGAATCGGCTTGATACACCAGTAGTTCGACGATCGACGCGGCCACATCCTCGGGCATGGCCGCGGCGGCGAGCAGGAAGTTCGCCACGCCGATGGTGTGCACGGCGGCGCCGCCGGGGTAGGCGTCGGCGGGGATCTCCACCCGGTCGTACGCGGGGCCGAACCGCTCGCGCATCGGCACGGCCAGCTCCCCCATGTCCACCAGCCGCATCCGTTTGGGGATCTCGAGCACGCTCGTCGGGACACCGCCCGCCCAGAGCAGCGCGTCCGCCTCCCCCGCGGTCAACTCAGCCATCGCCTCGCGCAGTGGGCGATGCGAGACCCGCACGTCCGCTTCGGGTTTCAGCCCGGCGACCCGCAGAATCCGGGCGCCGGTCAATGCCGCGCCCGAGCCGTCCGCGCCCAGATTCACGCGGGTGCCGCGCAATTCGGCGACGCTGCGGATCGTGCTGTCCGACCGCACCACCAGTTGCAGGTAGTTCTCGTAGACCCGGCCGAGCGCCAGCACCCGGTCGACGTTGTCGCCGACCGAATCCGACAGGGCCAGAGCGGCATCCACCTGTCCGTTCGCCAGCATGGTCAGGTTCTCCTGCGATCCGGAGGTGGTCACCCGCTCGATCCGCACGTTGCCCGAGCGGGCCGCGGCGGCGGCCAGCAGACCCGCGAACGCGTAGTAAAACCCGCCGACCTCACCCGAGGCCAGCCGCACGAGGGGCCCGCCGCCGCTCGGGCCGCACCCGGCGAGGGCCGCGGCCGCGACGCCGGTCAGCGCGAGGAATCCTCGCCGACCCATCACCACGCCATCGCGACCGTCGGTCTTTGCTCCGAATGCCTGATGCTGCACCATGTCTCGACGCTTCACGGGCGACTCGCGGCGGGCAATCGGATGTGCACGGCGAGTCCGTTCGGGTGCACCGGCGCGACCGTGAGGGTGCCACCGCGCGCCTGCGCGAGCGCGGCCGCGATGGGCAGACCGAGACCGGACCCGCCGCTGACGGCCGTCGAACCGCGGAAGAAACGGGTGGTGAGCCGGTCGATCTCGTCGGCACCGACCCCGGCGCCGTCGTCGTGGACGGTGAGCGTGACCCAGCCGGGTTCGGCGGCGACGACGAGCTCGGTCCGGCTGCCCGGCCCCGCGTAGCGGCACGAATTGCTCAGCGGCACATCGAGAATCTGCGCGAGCACGTCGGCCGAGACCGCGACGTCGGCGTGGTCGGCGGACGGGTTGACGCGCAGTTCCTGCCCCGCGGCGGCATACGCCGAGGTCCACGCGTCGAAGCGGTCCGCGACGACCTGCACCGCGTCGCAGTGGTCGTCGGCGAGCCCGGCCGCGTCGAAGGCGGCGGGGGTCTCGGCGGCGGCGAGCGCGAGCAGGCCGTCGAGCAACGAGGTCAGCCGCTCCACCTCCGCGCTGGCGCCGCGAAAGGCCTTCGCCGCGTTGCCCGGTATCGCGTGCTCCAGCGAGTCGAGCCGGATCGTCAAGGCGGCCAGGGGGTTCCGCATGGCATGCGCGGTGTCGGCGACCAGCTGCCGCTGCGCGTCCACCGAGTCGGCGACGGCGAGCGCCATGGCGTCGAAAGACTCGGCGAGCGCCCGCATTTCGGGCGGACCGCCGTGGTGGGTGGCGATCGACGCGGGGCGCTCGGCGGCGACCGTCTCGGCCCGCGGCTTGGGCAGGGTCGCCGTGAGGTCTGCGACCGCGTGCGAGAGCGCGGCGAGCGGGCGCAGCACCCAGCGGCTCAACGTCAGCGCCAGCAGCGTGAACAGGGTCATGGCGAACGCGCCGCCGAGCGCGATCAGCGCCCAGGTCCGCGCGATGTCGGCGCGCGCCCGCGCGGTCGACGCCTCGATGACCACCGCGCCGCTCACCTGCACGCCGGTCCCCACCGGACGCGCGATGAGCATGGTCGGCGCGCCCCACGGCGTCAGCTGACCCACCGCCCGCGGGCGCTGATTGCGCCGGGCCGCCGCCACCGCGGTGGCGATGTCCGGCTCGTCGATATTGGCGCCGCCGTTGGCGGTCGTCGTGCCCTTGGCGTCGACCACGAGCACGTTCTCCCCGTACAGCTCGTGATAGCGGACGACCTCGTCCGAGAGCGCGCGACTGTCGCCCGCGCCCGCCGCGGCCGCCGCGAGGGTGGCGAACCGGTCGGCGTCGCCGGAGCGGGCCAGCATCAGCTGCTGGGTCCGGCTCGTCGCCACCGTCAGCGACAGCGGGACGGCGAACGCGAGCACCGCGATCGCGGCGAACACGGTCAGCGCGATGAGTAGGCGGCGGCGCACGGCCTGTCCCCGGTCATTGCCCCCACCGATACCCGTAGCCGCGGATCGTGGTGATCAGGCCCGGCCGGTTCAGCTTCGCGCGCAACCCCGTCATGTGCACGTCCAGCGACCGCGAGACCGCGACGAACGCGTCGCCCCAGATCCGATCCATCAGCTGCTGGCGGCTCACCGCGGCGCCCGGCCGCTCCACCAGCGCCTGCACCAGCTCGAACTCCTTCTGCGTCAACGTGATCGGCGCGCCGCCCACCTCCACCAGCCGCGCCTGCAGGTCCACCCGCACGTCACCGGTGACCACCACGTCCCGCGCGGGCTGGGCCGCGGCGGCCGCGCGCCGGGTGACGGTCTCCAGCCGGGCCAGCAACTCCGCGATGCGCGGCGGCTTCACCAGATAGTCGTCCGCGCCGCCGCGCAGCCCGCGCACGATCGACCGCTCGTCGCTGCGCGCGGTCAGGATGAGCACCGGCACCTGGCTCACCTCACGCAGCTGCCGCAGGATCTGCAGCCCGTCCGCGTCGGGCAGGCCGAGGTCGAGAATGACCGCGTCGTACCCGCGATGCGACATCAGCAGATCCGCGCCGCGCCGTTTGCGCTCCGCCCGGTATCCCCTGGCGTTCAGCGCGTCTACCAGCGCGTCGCCGACGCCGTCGTCATCCTCGACCACCGCAAGCCGCACGCGCCGATCCTCCCATGTCGGGGGGATCGGCGCGGGTGCCGGGCCGTCGGTCACGCAGTGGTGAGCCGACGTTCCGGCGCGTCCGCCGCGGCGCCGGTCCCAGTTCCGGCGTCGGGGGCGGTGGCTCGGTCGTCGTCGATGGTCGACGAGGACGAGGTCTCGCGCATGAACAGATAGGTGCACAGCGAGATGGCGATGCATCCCGCGACGTACCAGAAGAACACCGACTCGTGGCCCGCTTTCTTCAGCGACAGGGCGATCGTCTCCGCGGTGCCGCCGAAGATGGCGACGGTCAGGGCGTAGGGCAGGCCGACGCCGAGCGCACGGATCTTGGTCGGGAACAGCTCCGCCTTCACGATGGCGTTGATCGAGGTGTAGCCGGTGACGATCACCAGCGCGCCCATCATCAGCGCCCACGCCGCGATCGGGTTCTTGGCGTGCCCGAGGACCGTCATGATCGGCACGGTGAGCAGCGTGCCCGCGACGCCGAAGAAGATGAGCAGCTTGCGCCGTCCGATCCGGTCCGACAGCGCACCGGCCACCGGTTGCAGCACGACGAAGGCCAGCAGGGCGATGAAGTTGATCCAGGCGACGGTGTCCTCGGAGATGCCGACGGTCAGCTTCATGTACTTCTGCATGTAGGTCGTGAACGTGTAGAACGCCACGGTACCGCCGAGCGTCAGGCCGACCACGAGCAGGCATTCGCGCGGGTACTGCAGCAGCATCCGCAGCGAGCCGCGCTTCGGCTCGTCGCTCGTCGCCGCGCCCGCGCCGTCGGTGGTCTCGGCCGCGACGGTCTCGAACTGCTCGGACTCGTCCATGCTGCGCCGCAGCCACATCACGATGAGCGCGGCGGCCGCGCCGATGACGAACGGGATGCGCCAGCCCCAGTCGTACATCTGGGCCTTGTCCAGGAACTGCTGCAGGATGATCTGCACACCGAGCGCGATCAGCTGGCCGGCGACCAGCGTCACGTACTGGAAGCTCGAGTAGAACCCGCGCTTGCCCGGCGAGGCGACCTCGGAGAGGTAGGTCGCGCTGGTCGCGTACTCGCCGCCGACCGAGAGGCCCTGCAGCAGCCTGGCGAGCAGCAGCAGGATCGGCGCGGCGATGCCGATGGTCTGGTAGCCGGGGGTCAGCGCGATCAGCAACGAGCCACCGGCCATGACGGTCACCGACAGGGTGAGCGCGGAGCGGCGGCCGAACTTGTCGGCGTACTGGCCGAGCAGCAGGCCGCCGAGCGGGCGCATGAGGAAGCCGACCGCGAACACCGCGGCCGTGGACAGCAGTTGCGCCGTCGGATCCCCCGAGGGGAAGAACGTTTTCGCGAAGTAAATGCTGAAAGCGGCGTAGACGTACCAGTCGTACCACTCGACGAGGTTGCCGATGGATCCGCGAAGCACGTTCGCGACGACCCGTCGCTCGCTCACGGGCTGTGTCGTAGTCACAAGATCTCCTTCTTCGACGCATCAGCGCGTCAGCCGAGATCGAGTGTGTCTGCTGTCACAGCCGTTTGGAATAACTCGGGCGGGTTCCTAACAGTCCCTTAGGGCGATCGAGATGAGCTGTTGACAGCCATCAGCAGCCCTCTCCGGCGAATCCGAGCCTCTCACAGCAGTTTTCACCCCGTACGAGTCCGTGGACCCGTACGGGGTGCAGATGTCGCGGCTCAGCCGTGGCTGTGCAGCAGCGGAGCCAGCGTCTGGAGGGCGGGCACGTAGTCCTCGTTCAGGACCTGTACCGCGACATGGTTGCCGCCGGCGTCCAGGTGGGCGGTGAGCTGAGCGGCTACCTGTTCCGGGGTGCCGTGCGCGATGACGGCGTCGAAGACGCGCCCGTCGGGGTCGGCGAGCTCCTCGTCGGTGAAGCCGAGCCTGGTCAGGTTCGAGGCGTAGTTGGTCAGGCCGAGATAGAAGCCGACGATGCCGTCCGCGAGCGAATGTGCCTGCCGCACATCGTCGGTCAGCACGGCCTTGTGCTCGGTCGCGATGTACGCGTCCGGCCCCAAGAGGGAGCGGGCCTGCGCGGTGTGCGCCGATGGCACGAAGTAGGGCAGCGGCCCCGCGGAGCGTTCGGCGGCCAGCTTCAGCACGCGCGGTCCGAGAGCGGCCACGGCACGGCTCCGCACCGGAACGCCGAGGGCGTCCAGCTCGTCCAGGTACTCGATGAGCGCGTCATAGGGCTTGCGGTATTCACCGGTGTGCTCGGGGTGGCCCGCGCCGATGCCCAGCAGGAAGCGCCCGGGGAACCGCGCCTCGATCCGGTGGAACGACTCGGCGGCGTCCTTGGCCGGCACCGCCCAGATGTTCACGATGCTGGTCGCGACGTTGATCGTCTCCGTCGCCGCCAGCAGCGGCTCGACGGTCGAGAGATCGCCGGGCGGCGACGCCCCGAGCCACAGCGTCCCGTAGCCGGATTTCTCCAGCTCGCGCGCGTCTTCCGGGCTGAACTGGTTGTATGCCCGCCACACACCGAAGCGTCCGAGGTCGTCGATTGTCATGCCTTGCGGAACCACCGTGTGGCACTGGCTATTCCGACGCCGCGCGGTAGGAAAATTCCGCGCCGAAGTGTTAGCACTCTCTGGGCGAGAGTGCTAAATTAGTGGTTGCACAGCTACCGGCGCCTACCGCGGTGGCAGGCGTCGCCACTAGTGAAATGGAGGTGATTGCTGTGCTGAGGTTCGATCCATTCCATGACATGGACACCCTCGCGCGTCAGCTGCTCGGCGAGACCACCGGGTCCGCCCGCACACCCCGCTTCATGCCGATGGATCTGTTCAAGGCGGGTGACCACTACGTCCTCAACGCCGACCTCCCCGGCGTCGATCCCGGGTCGGTGGACGTGAACGTCGACAACGGCACCCTCACCCTGCGCGCGCAGCGCAGCACGCCCAGCGAGGAAGGCGTCCAATGGATCGCCTCCGAGCGTTTCGCAGGCACCTTCATGCGCCAGATCAGCCTCGGAGACAACGTGGACGCCGACAAGATCAGCGCCACCTACAACAACGGCGTGCTCTCGGTGACGATCCCGATCGCCGAACGGGCCAAGCCACGCCGCATCCAGATCGCCAGCGGATCATCCGACCAGAAGACGATCGAAGCCGGATCGTCCAACTGAACCAGCAGGCCCCCGCCCCGCGGGGGCCGAAAGTTCATCCCCCGCAGCAACTCTCGCCGGACGGCACGGTCCGCACCTCCCTGGTCTGCGCATTACGCGCCGCGAGGTCCGCGTCCGGGGGGTAGTCGACCGCGACGAGGCTCAGACCGTGGGCGGGTGCGACGGTGACCGAGCTGGCCCGCTCGGTCTCGTTCAGCAGGCCGCCGACCCAGTCCGGCGTGCGCCTGCCCTCCCCCACCGCGAGCACGGCGCCGACCAGGCTGCGCACCATGGACCAGCAGAACGCGTCCGCGCTGACATAGGCGGTGAGCGAGTCGCCCTCGTGCGTCCAGTCGAAGCGCTGGAGTTCGCGAACCGTGGTCGCGCCCTCGCGGCGGCGGCAGAAGGCGGCGAAGTCGTGCAGGCCCAACAGCTTTCGCGACGCCGCGCGCATAGCCGCCAGGTCCACGTCGTGGCGGCAGGCCACGACGCCGCGTGCCCGCAGCGGCTCGGCGCCGTAGACGGCCGTGGTGAGCCGGTAGACGTAGTGACGGCGAATCGCCGAGAAACGAGCGTCGAACTCGGGCGGAGCCACCCGAACATCCTTGATGCGCACGTCTTTCGGGAGGAAACGGGCCATCCGGTGCACCAGCTTGTCCGGGACGATCGCCGCGGACGTATCGAAGTGCGCGACTTGACCTTCGGCGTGCACGCCGGCGTCGGTGCGGCCCGCGACGGTCAGCTGCACCGGCTCCCGCAGCACCTTGCTCAGCGACTCCTCCAGCACGCCCTGCACCGTGCGCAGTCCGGGCTGCCGGGCCCAGCCGGTGAAATCTGTTCCGTCGTAACTGATGTCGAGCCGGTAGCGTGCCGTCGGCGGCACGGCCGCATCGGTCGGGAGCGAATCCGATCGCGGCTCGGCCGAACCCGGTTGCGGCTCGGCCAAATCCGACCTCAGCCCAGCCGAATCGGGCCTCGGCCCAGTCGAATCGGGCCTCAGCTCAGCCGAATCCGGACTCGGCCCAATCGGATCGGACCTCAGCTCAGCCGGATCCGACGACGGGGCAGTCGGCAACGAGTTCTCCGCGCTCACTTGGATCTCCTGATCAACGAACGAACCCGCCGACCCGCATAGGCGGGCGGCGGGCTCGTTCGAGAACTTCGACGCGGCAGCGTCAGGCGTCCTTCTTGTCCTCAGCGGCCTCGTCGGCGGCCGGAGCCTCGACCTCGGCGGTCTCGGCGGCGGGCGCGTCGGCGGTCTCCTCGGTGACCTCGGCGGCCGGGGCCTCCTCGGTCTTCTTGGACGCGGCGACCCGGCGGGCACGGTCGGCCTCGTTGCTCACGGTCTTCTCACGGACCAGCTCGATGATGGCCATCGGCGCGTTGTCACCCTTGCGCGGCAGCGTCTTGGTGATGCGCGTGTAGCCGCCCTCGCGCCCCTCGAACGAGGGGCCGATCGTGGCGAAGAGCTCGTGCACGACGTCCTTGTTGCGGATCACCTTGAGCACCTCGCGGCGGTCGGCCAGGGTGCCGGCCTTCGCCTTGGTGACAAGCTTCTCGGCGTAGGGGCGCAGCGCCTTGGCCTTGGCCTCGGTGGTCGAGATTCGACCGTGCTCGAAGAGCGCCGTGGCCAGATTGGCGAAGATCGCCTTCTGGTGCGACGCCGACCCGCCGAAGCGAGCACCCTTCTTGGGCTTGGGCATTGTTTGTTCTCCTGTGTCTAATTGCGGCGCTCCCGGCGCCCTGCGTGGTTACGCTTCGCTACCGCCTCCGGGCGCGTCGCTCACGCCGCGGTCTAAGGCCGAGCGGGGGTGCTAACCCCCAGCTGCCTAAAGCTGTTCGGTCTCGGCGTAGTCCTGCTCGCCGCCGTCGGTGTCACTGAACGTGCCGCTGTCGCTCCACGTTCCGGTGCTCGCGTCGTAACCCACCACGGACGAAGGATCGAACGACGCCGGGCTGTCCTTGAGCGAGAGGCCGAGCGCGTGCAGCTTGACCTTGACCTCGTCGATGGACTTCTGGCCGAAGTTGCGGATGTCCAGCAGGTCCGACTCGGTGCGGGCGACGAGCTCGCCCACGGTGTGCACACCCTCGCGCTTGAGGCAGTTGTAGGACCGGACGGTGAGGTCCAGGTCCTCGATCGGCAGGCCGAACGAGGCGATGTGGTCCGCCTCGGCCGGCGAGGGGCCGATCTCGATGCCTTCGGCTTCGACGTTGAGCTCACGGGCCAGGCCGAAGAGCTCGACCAGGGTCTTGCCCGCCGAGGCGAGCGCGTCCCGGGCGCTGATGGAGTTCTTGGTCTCCACGTCCAGGATCAGACGGTCGAAGTCGGTGCGCTGCTCGACACGGGTGGCCTCGACCTTGTAGGTCACCTTGAGCACCGGCGAGTAGATCGAATCCACCGGGATCCGGCCGATTTCCGCACCGGACGCCTTGTTCTGCACGGCGGGGACGTAGCCGCGACCGCGCTCGACCACGAGCTCGATCTCCAGCTTGCCCTTGTCGTTCAGGGTGGCGATGTGCATGTCCGGGTTGTGCACGACGACACCGGTCGGCGGCACGATGTCACCGGCGGTGACGGTGCCGGGGCCCTGCTTGCGCACGTACATCGTGACCGGCTCGTCCTCCTCCGAGGACACGACCAGGCCCTTGAGGTTCAGGATGATGTCGGTGACATCTTCCTTCACGCCCGGGACGGTGGTGAACTCGTGCAGCACGCCGTCGATACGAATGCTCGTGACCGCGGCCCCCGGGATGGAGGACAGCAGGGTACGCCGAAGCGAGTTGCCCAGGGTGTAACCGAAGCCCGGCTCGAGCGGTTCGATGGTGAACTTCGAGCGGTTCTCGGCGACGACCTCTTCGGTCAGTGTCGGACGCTGTGAAATCAGCATTAGGATCATCCTCCTGTTTGGGCGCCCGCTATTTGACGCCTCGTTTTAGGGGTTGTGCGTGAGCTCCCGGCTTCGGCAGATCACGCCCTGCGCGGACGCCGCCCCGGTCACCCGGGACGGCACTCGCACCGATTACTTCGAGTAGTACTCGACGATCAGCTGTTCCGACAGCGGCACGTCGATCTGGGCGCGCTCGGGCAGCTGGTGCACCAGAATCCGGAGACGGCCGGGGATGACCTGCAGCCAGCCGGGAACCGGCCGGTCGCCGACGGTCTCACGGGCCACCTGGAACGGCAGCGTGCCCAGCGACTTCTCCTTGACATCGATGATGTCGTACTGGGTCACCTGGAAGCTCGGAACGTTGACGCTCCGGTTGTTCACCAGGAAGTGGCCGTGGCTGACGAGCTGACGGGCCTGGCGACGGGTACGGGCCAGACCGGCGCGGTACACGACGTTGTCCAGGCGGCACTCGAGCAGGCGAAGCAGGTTGTCACCGGTCTTGCCCTTGAGGCGGTTGGCCTCTTCGTAGTACCGGCGGAACTGCTTCTCCATGACGCCGTAGGAGAAGCGAGCCTTCTGCTTCTCCTGCAGCTGGAGCAGGTACTCGCTCTCCTTGATCCGCGCGCGGCCGTGCTGGCCGGGCGGGTAGGGGCGACGCTCGAACGCCTGGTCGCCGCCGACGAGGTCGACGCGCAGACGACGCGACTTGCGGGTGATGGGGCCTGTATAACGAGCCATGAGTTATCTCTTTCCTTTCCCGCTAGACGCGACGACGCTTGGGCGGACGGCAACCGTTGTGCGGCTGGGGCGTGACATCGGAGATCGTGCCGACCTCCAGGCCGGCGGCCTGCAGCGAACGGATCGCGGTCTCGCGGCCCGAACCCGGGCCCTTCACGAAGACGTCGACCTTCTTGACGCCGTTCTCCTGCGCCTTGCGGGCAGCGTTCTCGGCGGCGAGCTGCGCGGCGAACGGGGTCGACTTGCGCGAGCCCTTGAAGCCGACGTGGCCCGAGGACGCCCACGAGATGACGTTTCCGGCCGGGTCGGTGATCGACACGATCGTGTTGTTGAACGTGCTCTTGATGTGCGCGTGTCCGTGCGGGACGTTCTTCTTTTCCCGGCGACGCGACTTCTGGGTCTTCTTGGGGCCGGAGGCCCTGGACTTCGGAGGCATCGGTTATCCCCTACTTCTTCTTGCCGGCGACGGTGCGCTTCGGGCCCTTGCGGGTGCGCGCGTTGGTCTTGGTGCGCTGACCACGCACGGGCAGGCCACGACGGTGGCGCAGGCCCTGGTAGCAGCCGATCTCGATCTTGCGACGGATGTCGGCCTGCACCTCGCGGCGCAGGTCACCCTCGACCTTGAGCTCGGGCGAGCTCTCGATGTAGTCACGCAGCTGCGTCACCTGATCGTCGCTGAGGTCCTTGCTGCGCAGGTCCGGGCTGACGCCCGTGGCCGCGAGGATCTCCTTGGAGCGGGTACGGCCGATGCCGTAGATGTAGGTCAGCGCGATCTCCATGCGCTTTTCACGCGGGAGATCGACGCCCATGAGACGTGCCATGTGGCAGGTTCCTTCGACTTTGCGGAGGTCTGCTCCCTGTCCGTCCCCTCGTCTTGGTGGGGCACCGGCCTCCGTACCGGTGGTTGGCCGCACGCCCCCGGGCGAACCCGGATTTCCGCAGCGTGCGGCTGGAGCTGGGAGTTCTTCTTTTAGTTGGCCAAGCCGATCAGTGATCGGTGCCCGGCTTGGTGCTGCGGTGGATCCGGCCCTCGTCAGCCGAGGGCACGCGCGGGAGTCGCCCCCCGCTTCGGATCAGCCCTGACGCTGCTTGTGGCGCAGGTTGTCGCAGATCACCATGACCCGCCCGTGACGGCGAATCACCTTGCACTTCTCGCAGATCTTCTTGACGCTCGGCTGAACCTTCACGTCCGTCCAATCTTGTTGTGGTCCACAAAGCTGTGAACACAGTTTTTCCCCGACCAACCGGCCGGGGAAGTCCATTACGCCGCCCTACCGGACGACCGCCGCCCAAACGGGCGACCCCACTCTATCGGAGCAACCGTTCGCCCTGGTGGGCGGGGGCTCCAGCCGGTCCAGGGCGAACGCCCTGTCCACCGCCGAACCTCGACCCTTAGAGCAAGATCCCCACCCCGCCGGGCACGGCACCCAACTGGGGGGTCCGGGGGGCGAAGCCCCGCCGGGCGGGGCGTGGGGGTTGCACCCCACAGAACACCAAGTAATTCGACCCTCGGCGAGCGCACTCCGCGAGCAGAACTCGCCCATGTCGAATTACTTGTAGCGGTAGACGATCCGGCCGCGGGACAGGTCGTAGGGAGACAGCTCGACGACCACGCGGTCCTCGGGAAGGATACGAATGTAGTGCTGCCGCATCTTCCCGCTGATGTGCGCGAGAACCTTGTGCCCGTTCTCGAGCTCGATCCGGAACATCGCATTGGGCAGCGGCTCGACAACTCGACCCTCGACCTCGATGGCCCCGTCTTTCTTCGCCATGTCCTCCGCGATCCCGGTTACGCTCAACCTGGTTTGTTTGGCTTGTTTCTGCTTACATGGACCCGTCGGTCGACCTGACCGATCACACACAAACAGTCGGCGCATAGGTGCACCGCCGCTCCAGCTTACCGGTACCGTACGGTTCCGGCAAAAAGGCTCATGTCCACACCCGCCGCCGGTACTCTTTTCGCCCCGTTCAGAGCGGGGAATCGGGCTCCGCGAGGCCCTGGCCTCCTGCCCCGCTGTCGTATGCGTCCGTCGCGTAAACTGACCGCTGTCCAGGTAAGTAGAGGTCGAGCAGGTGGTAGGGGGACCAGTGAGTGAGCGCAGCGAACGAACCTCCTACGCCGCGCCCCTGGCCACGACGCTAACGACCGCTAGCGAGGTGGAGTCGTGAGCGAGCGCCAGCGAGCGAACCGAGGACTCAGCGTGCGGTGGCGCGCGACGGAGCCGAGCGCTAGCGGGGTGAGCCGTGCGAACCGAAGTTTCAGCGTGCCGCGGCGCACGGCGGAGCCGAGCGTTAGCGAGGTGGAGTCGTGAGCGAGCGCCAGCGAGCGAACCAAAGATTCAGCGTGCCACGGCGCACGGCGGAGCCGAGCGTTAGCGAGGTGGAGTCGTGAGTCGTAATACCGATGGGCTCCCTATGCTGCCGCCGTGGCTGTCCGAGAGCGATGTCACGCAGGTCGGTTACGAAGCGCCGGTGCAGAATCTTCCCGCCGACGACGTGATCGAGGAGGGTCCGAGCCGCAGACGTCCTAAGGGTCGCAAGGTATGGCGTCGCGATAAGGGGGATCAGCGGGCCACCGAGGAACAGCAGCCGACGCCGCAGGGGCGTGGTCCCGAAGCGAGTCCGCGCGGGCCGGAGGTTTCGCAGCCCGATGCTCCGCGTGAGGATCCGTGGCGTCAGCCGGGGCTGGATCCCTATGTCCAGCCGCGTCCGGACGACGCGTGGCAGGCCGGGCCGCCGCAGCGCAGTGAAGCACCGTCGCAGCGCAACGAGGCACCGACACAGCGGGTCGAAGCGCCCGCGTCACGTACCGAGGCACCGGCGCAGGGGTTGCCCACACGGAACCCGGGCCCGCCGCCCCCGGCCTTCCAGCCGCTGGGTAGCCGCGCCGCGCCTGAAGCTCCCCCTGCGAACGACCCCGCCGTCCGTCAGTCGATCCGCCCCGATCTGCCGCCCCCGCCTCCCCTGCCGGAGTCGCCGCCGCAGGCGTCGACGGCCATCCCGGACGCGCCGCCGTATGTGCCGCAGGCGCCGGCCGAGCGTCCCGCGCCGCCGGAGACCACCGGGCCGCCGCCGTGGCTCGCCGGGCCGCGGTCCGAGCAGCCGAGCGCGGCTTCTGCGCAGGCGCCCCGCCGCCCGCCGTTGCCCGATCCGCCACCGTCCCAGGGCAATCCGCTCGGCGACCCGTCGGTGACGCCGTCCGCGGACCAGGCACGGCTCGACGCGCCGGTCGCTCCGTCGCGCGGGGACGAGGGTCCCGCGCAGCGCGAACCTGAGCGCATCGCCCCGGCTCGGGAACCACACGAAGCCGCGCAATACCCCGGTGCCACGACGCCTGCGGATCGGGCCGGTCAGGGCTATGTCTCCGGTGACGTGCCTGCCGAGAGGCCGAGTGCGGCAACAACTCCGGCGACCGGGCCGGATCATGCGCCGGGCACGACGGCACCCATCGGCGCGCCTGACCAGCTTCCGGGTTCCGAGCCCGTCAGCCCGGCCGCGCAGTACGGACCGGTAGCACCCGACCACCCGCAGGGCCCGATCGCCGAGCAAGGCCCGAACGGCACGGCGGGGCCGCAACCGCCCGGCTGGCATACGGGCCAGCCCGGGCAAGGTGGGGCCGCGCACCCTGAATCCGGTCAGCCACAGGGCGATTCCGGTCGGCAGGCACCCGGTTGGATGCCCTCGTCGACCACCGGGCCGACACGCACGACGAGCAGTGGCCGCCACCGTCTGCCCTCCGAGATTCAAGGGAATCCGGGAGCCGTCGACGAGCGCGATCCGGCGCAGCTACCCGCCCCGTCCGCACCTGGACCAGCGGGTTATGTCCCACCGGCGACCGGCGGCCAAGCCCCGGTCAGCGAACCGCCCGCCCCGCAGCCGCCGAGCGCCCCGTGGCGCAACGCTGCGGCACCCGTCTGGGCGGACGAAACTCCTTCTGCCGCACCACCGTTCACTGGCGGGCAGGTACCGGGCACCGAACAGCCCGGCCCGCTGGCACCCGGCCAGCCGTGGCGCAACCAGCCAGCGGCCGCGTCGCAAGGCGAGATCGCCGGTCACATCCCATCTCTGGGGGGCGGACAGGCACCGGGCGCCGAACAGCCCGCGCCGCTGGCACCCGGCGAGCCATGGCGCAACCAGCCGGCGGCATCGCATGGCGAGATCACCGGCCCCACACCGCCATTGGTGGGCGGACAGGCTTCAGGCGGCGAGCAGCCGGGACTGCGCGCTCCCGCCGGTCAATCGGGGCTCGGTGTCCCTGATCAGTCGGCACTGCGGGCTCCCGGCGGCGAACAGTCCGGACAGCCCGGTAGCGAACAACCGGGGATGCGCGCTCCCGGCGGGGAAGCGCCTGCGCCGCAGCCGAATACACCGATGCGGGCGCCGGGCGGCT